>JBAQRU010000314.1:0-11615 GCA_049296025.1 Lysobacteraceae bacterium
GCGCTGGCGGGAGCCGCGCGTCCGGACGCCCTGATCCCGCTGCCGCTGCACCGCAAGCGTCTGCGCAGCCGTGGATTCGATCAGACGCTTGAGCTGGCGGCACCGCTGGCGCGTGCGCTGCATCTGCCATTGATGGACGGCATTCTGATGCGGATGCGCGAAACCGCGCCGCAGTCGCGGCTCGATGCGGCCGCGCGGCGACGCAATCTGCGGCGGGCATTTGCGGTGCGCGAAGGTATCGTCCTGCCCACGCATGTCGCGCTGGTCGACGACGTGATGACCACCGGCGCGACCCTCCACGCCGCCGCCGATGCCCTGCTGCGCGCGGGGGTGACGCGGGTGGATGCGTGGGTGTGCGCGCGGGTGGCGTGATGCCATGACAGACCATGCGCGATTCTTCGCGCCGGAGGGCCTTCAAGCGAGCAGGCGGTCGGGGTCTGGCGCAAGGAGCTCGGGCCTGAAGGCCCTCCTACGCGAACACCGCCGTCACGCGCCGATATTTTCGGGCCGCGAGACCGACAAGATCCAGCGCGGCGACTACCACTCGAACAGTTTGAAATACACCGGCGAGATGTTCTGGTCCTGATCCGGGCGACCATCGTTGTTGCGATCGTAGAGATAGAACGCCGGGCCGTGCTTGGGCTGCACCTTCACCACCCGCAGTTGACCGGCCACGCGGTACTCGGTGATCTCGTCGCCGTTGGGCTGGACCTTGGTCGCAGCGACCGCGTCGGGCGGGATCTCGGCGGTCGCGTGGGAACCGCCGGTGGTGGCGCAGGCGCCCAGCAAGAGCATCAGGGGCAGCGCGAACAAAGTCATCTGGCGCATGGCGCTTTCCAACGGCGGGGGAATGCCGAGTATGCGCCGCCGGGCGTGAACCGTCCGTGCCGGCGGTAACGGTTCGGCGGCCCGGGGACGCGGAGTAGAATCCATCCATGACACGACTCGTACTGATCGACGGTTCTTCCTATCTGTACCGCGCGTTCCACGCGCTGCCACCGCTGAGCAACGCGCAGGGCGAGCCCACCGGCGCGCTGTTCGGCATCGTCAACATGCTGCGCGGGCACATCAAGGAAAAGCCCGACTACATCGCCTTCGTGGTCGACGCCTCCGGCCCGACCTTCCGCGACGATCTGGATCCGCAGTACAAGGCCAACCGGCCGCCGATGCCCGACGACCTGCGCGCGCAGATCGAACCGATGATGAAGATCGTCGAAGCGCTGGGCATCCCGATCCTGCGCGTGCCCGGCGTGGAAGCCGACGATGTGATCGGCACGCTGGCGGCGCAGGGCGCTGCCGACGGCTTGGCCGTGACCATCTCCACCGGGGACAAGGACTTCGCACAGCTGGTGCGGCAGCTCGGCAACGGTGCGGGCGTGGCGCTGGTCAACACCATGAGCGGCAGCCGGCTCGACAGCGACGACGCGGTGATGGCGAAGTTCGGCGTGCGCGCCGACCAGATCGTCGATCTGTTGTCGCTGATGGGCGACAGTGTCGACAACATTCCCGGCGTCGACAAATGCGGGCCGAAGACCGCCGCGAAGTGGCTGGCCGAATACGGCACGCTGGAGAACGTCATCGCCAACGCCGATGCGATCAAGGGCAAGATCGGCGAGAACCTGCGCACGGCGCTGCCGCGACTGCCGCTGAATCGGCGGCTGGCGACGATCAAGCTCGACGTCGCGCTGGACGGCGGCCCGGCCACGCTGGCGCTGCGCGAACCGCACGTCGACGACCTGCGCGTGCTGTACGCGCGCTACGGCTTCAATCAGGCGCTGAAGGAACTCGGCGGCGGAGATGCCGCCGCGACCGCATCCGCCGAACGCGCGGGCATGCGCAACACCGCCGCCGGCTATGCGCGCACCACGACGGTCGAAGAGGAGGCACCGGATCCCGCACTGGCCGCGAAAGGCACATACGACACCGTGCAGACCCGCGAACAGCTGGATGCGTGGATCGCGAAGCTCGCGGCCGCCGAAGAATTCGCGTTTGACACCGAAACCGACGCGCTCGATGCGATGCGGGCGAATCTGGTCGGTCTGAGTTTCTGCACCGAACCCGGCAGCGGCTGCTACATCCCGGTCGGCCACACGTATCCCGGCGCACCCGCGCAGCTGGACCTGCGCGAAACGCTCGATGCCCTGCGCGCACTGCTGGAAAGCGATCAACACCGCAAGCTCGGCCAGCACGGCAAATACGACATCCACGTGCTGCGTCGCCACGGCGTGAACATCGGCGGCTATGCCGACGACACCATGCTGGAAAGTTTCATCTGGAACTCCAGCGCCAGCCGCCACGACATGGATTCGCTGGCGAAACGCTATCTCGGCTACGACACCATCAAGTTCGAGGATGTCGCCGGCAAAGGCGCGAAGCAGATTCCGTTCTCGGAAGTCGCGATCGACGACGCCACCGGCTACGCCGCCGAGGACGCCGACATCACCCTGCGCCTGCATCGCGTGCTGTCGACGAAGCTGGCGACGATTCCCGCGCTGGAACAGGTGTATCGCCAGATCGAAGTGCCTCTGGTGCCGGTGCTGGCGCGGATGGAAGCCAACGGCATCCTGATCGACGCCGACGAACTGCGTCGTCAAAGCGCGGACCTGTCGCGACGCATGCTCGCCGCGCAGCAGAAAGCGACCGAACTCGCCGGCCGCACCTTCAATCTGGATTCGCCGAAGCAGTTGCAGGCCCTGCTGTTCGACGAACTCAAGCTGCCGGCGCTGGTGAAAACGCCGACCGGCCAGCCATCGACGAACGAGGAAGCGCTGGAAGCGATCGCCGACCAGCACGAACTGCCACGAATCATCCTGGAATATCGCGGCCTCGCGAAACTGCGCAGCACTTACACCGACAAACTGCCGGAGATGATCAATCCGGACACCGGCCGCGTGCACACCAGCTATCACCAGGCCGGCGCCGCCACCGGCCGCCTGTCGTCCACCGATCCCAATCTGCAGAACATCCCGATCCGCACCGACGACGGTCGCCGCATCCGCAAGGCATTCATCGCGCCGAAGGGCCGCAAGCTGGTGGCCTGCGACTATTCGCAGATCGAGCTGCGGATCGTGGCGCACCTGTCCGAGGACGCCGGCCTGCTGCGCGCCTTCGCCGCCGGCGCCGATATCCATCGCGCGACTGCGGCGGAAGTGTTCGGCAAACCGCTCGAAGACGTGAGCGGCAACGAACGCCGCGCCGCCAAGGCGATCAACTTCGGGCTGATGTACGGCATGAGCGCGTTCGGTCTCGCCAAGCAACTGGATATCGGTCGCGGCGAGGCGCAGGACTACATCGCGCTGTACTTCAATCGTTACCCGGGCGTGCGCGAGTTCATGGAACGCACGCGCAAGGATGCGCACGAGCGCGGCTTCGTCGAAACCGTGTTCGGCCGCCGGCTGTATCTGGACAACATCAACGCCCGCAACCAGGGCCTGCGCGCCGGCGCCGAGCGCGCCGCGATCAACGCACCGATGCAGGGCACCGCCGCCGACATCATCAAGCGCGCGATGATCGACATCGATCGCTGGATCGCCGCGCATGCCGACCGCGCGCGGATGCTGCTGCAGGTCCACGACGAACTGGTGTTCGAATGCGACGAGGATTTCGTCGACATCCTGGTGCAGGAAGCGACGGCGCGCATGTCGGCGGCGACCGAGCTTCGGGTGCCGCTGGTGATCGACAGCGGGGTCGGAGACAACTGGGATGAGGCACACTGAGCGCAGCGGGCATTCGGTCGCGAAAACAACCACCCTGCAAATTCAGACAGGTTCTGCGCACGGGATTTCCGCGAAACTGAACGCACCTTGCACCAGCGGTGAATCGATCCTGAATTCGACGCGCGATTGAACCTCTTTTTTACGAACTCCCTACATCGAACATGGTCAACTTACCCGTGACAGATGCAACGTCTGTCGCAGACCAACCCTCTCCCCTAGGGTTGGTCGCCGGAACGTAAGACTCTCCCCAAGTCCCGTTCCCAGCCCCGCCGGTTCCCCCGCCTGCGGGGCTTTTTATTGCCTGCGATTTGGCGGCGATGGCCACTGACGGATTCGGTCGCATGATTCACTCGCTTTCCGAAAAATCGGACACAGCCGCGACCGGCATACGCGGGCTGCCTCCCAGTGCTTTCATCAGCACGATCTCGTTGCGTCGCTGTGCCAACGCCGCTTGCGACAGCGTGTCTTCGGCGCTGAGCCGCGACTGCTGCGCGTCCAGCCATAGCCGAAGCGGGGCGGCGCCGGCGCGGTAGCGAAGCGCGTACAGACGTTCCGCCTGTTCCGCAGCCTGCAATGTGTCCTGCGCCGACACGACCTGCCCCTCCAGCGGCGAGCGTGCGGCATTGGCGGTCTCGACTTCACCGATGGCTTCGATCAGTCGCTGCACGAACGCTTCGGCAGCGATGTCGTAGTCCTTGCGCGCTACCGAAATCCGCAGCCGTGTGCCGTTGTAATCGAGAAGCGGCAGCAGCAGGCTGCCAGTCAGTGTCCGCACCGGCTGATCGAGCAGATCGCCAATGCTGCTGCCGCTGCCACTCGCCCCAAGGTTCAGACTCAACTGCGGATAGACGCTGAGGCGGACGCGATCGGCGTCAGCCAGCGTCTGCCGCAGCCGCCACTCGGCGGCGCGCAGATCGGGGCGGCGTCCGAGCAGATCGATCGGCACGCCGGCATCGATCGGCAACGCCGAAGCGTTGAGCGCCTGCGGTTCTTCCGCTTCGGGCCAATAAGCGCCTCCTCGCAGGATCGCGATCGCACTGCGCAATTCGCTGCGCTGTTGCTGCAGCCGCGCCTGATTGCCGATCCGCTGCTGCAGCGACTGCACGGCCTCGGCGGTCTCCAGCCGGGACACTGCACCGGCGGCGAACTGGAGATCGATCAGCGCCGAAGTGCGGCGCGCGGTGGCGATGGCGTCTTCGCCGCGCGCGATGCGGGCGTTGATGTCGGCCATTCGCCAATACAGGTCGCAGCTGTTCGCGATCAACAACAGCGCTGTACTGTCGAGGTCCTCAACGGTGGCCTGCGCGCCCCAGTCGGCAGCGGTCTCGGCGGTGCGCAGTCGGCGCCACAGATCCACCTCGTAACTCAGCGACAGCTGCGCGCTGGCGCTGCCCTGCTCGGGCGTACCGCCACTGATCGCTTCGCGCCGGCTCTCCGAAATCGAACCGCTCGCCACCGGCAGGCGTTCATTGCGCGCCTGGCCGACCTGCAGGCGCGCGCGCTGCACGCGCAGCGCCGCTGTTTTCAGATCGCGATTGCGCGCCAGCACATCATCGACCAGCCGGTCGAGGCCGGCGGCTTCAAAGCCTTGCCACCACGGGTCGGTAGCCGCATCACGGCGCGGATACGACGCCGCGCTGCCGATCGATGCGGTCGGCACGAGATCGGTGCCGGTGTCGGCCCCGGCACCATAACGCGCTGCGACCGCCACGTCAGGTGCGCGGTATGTCGTCACGCAGCCCGCGCAGAAGACCGCAACCGAGAACAGAACAAAGTTGCGGGTTTTCGTGAAGTTTTCCATGCGATGGATCTTGCTGCTGCGCATCTTCATTCCCGGGCCAACGCTTCGACAGGATTCATCCGTGCGGCCTTGCGCGCCGGCAGAAAACCGAACACCACACCCACCAGGGTGGAGCACGCGAATGCGCCGGCCAGCGACAGCATCGAGATGTTCATCTTGAAACTGTCGAACAGACCGTTGAACACAACCGAAGCCAGCAGCGCCAGGCAAGCGCCGAGTGCGCCGCCGACAAGACAGATCATCACCGCCTCGATCAGAAACTGCTGCAGGATGTCGCTCTGGCGCGCGCCGACGGCCATGCGTACGCCGATCTCGCGAGTACGCTCTGTCACCGAGACCAGCATGATGTTCATCACTCCGATACCGCCGACCAGCAGCGAGATCAGCGCGATCGACGAGATCAGCATCGTCATCACCTGGGTCGTCGCTTCGATCGTGCTGCGGATGTCGTCGCTGTTGCTGGTGAAGAAATCCTTGCTGCCGTGGCGCAGGGTCAACATCCGGGTCAGAGCTTGCTCGGCTGCGTCCACAGGCGTGCCGTCGCGGACGCGCACGGTGATGCCGGATAGATCACTGCGGCCCAGGATCCGCCCCATCGCGGTGGTGTAAGGCACCCAGACATTAAGCGTATTGCCGCCGCCGAAACGGCCGTTGCTCTTCTCGGTCACCCCGATCACCCGGCACGGCACCCTGCCCAGCAGCAGGATGCGTCCGATAGGATTCTCGCGATCGGTGAAAAATCGCTTCCGCGTATTCGCATCGATCACCACCACCTGCTCCATGCCGCGCTCCGAAGCGTCGTCGAACAGTCCGCCTTCGGCAATCTCGGTGCCGCGAACGCGGAAATGCCCTGCACCGACGCCGTTTATCTGCGCGGTCGCTTCCAGATTGCCGTAGCGCAAGGTGCCGTTGGTCGAGACGCTGGGGGTGACGCTGTCGACATACGGCAGCGCGGCCACGCTGTCGGCATCGCCGGGCACGAGCGTGCGCACGCGCCCGGAGCGGCTGTCGCCGAAATCCTCGCCCGGATAGATGTCGACGGTATTGGTGCCGAGCGCGCTGATCTGATCGAGAATGCTGCCCTTGGCGCCGCTGGCCAACGCGACCACCGTGGTCACCGAAGCGATGCCGATGATGATGCCGAGCATGGTCAGGAAGGTGCGCAGCTTGTGCGCGATCATCGCCATCATCGCCATCCTGAACGCTTCGCTCAGGCGGTCGCGAAGCGATCTGCTGCCGATGCCGGATGGCACGGCGGTCGCCGTTTTCGGTTGCACCAACGCGGGCTTCCCAGGCCCGATACGATCCGACACGATCCGGCCGTCGCGGATTTCGACGACGCGGCGCGCATGCGCCGCGACTTCCGGGTCGTGAGTGATGATGATGACGGTATGGCCCTGGGCATTGAGCGTTGCCAGCAACTGCATCAGTTCTTCGCCGGAGCGGGTATCCAGCGCGCCGGTGGGTTCGTCGGCAAGGATGATCTCGCCGCCGTTCATCAGCGCGCGGGCGATGCTGGTGCGCTGCTGCTGGCCGCCCGAGAGTTCCGACGGCCGATGTTGGCTTCGATCACCGATGCCGAGCCGTTCGAGCAACGCGCGTGCACGCGTTCGACGCGCCTGCGCTTTCATGCCCGCATACACCGCCGGCACTTCTGTATTGTCCTGCGCATCCAGATCCGGCAGCAGTTGGTAGCGCTGGAAGATGAAGCCGAAGCGCTCGCGGCGCAATGCGGCCAACGCGTCGGAATCCATCTCGGCGGTATCGCGGCCGTCGAATCGGTATTGCCCGTCGCTGGGCCGGTCGAGGCAACCGATCAGATTCATCAGCGTCGATTTGCCGGAACCCGAAGGCCCGATGATCGCGACCATATCGCCGGCTTCGATATCCAGATCGACCCCATCCAGCACCGTGAGCGCGAGGTCGCCAGCACGATAGACGCGACTGATCCCACGCATTTCGATCAGGGCGGACATGACTCAACCTCCCGGAATGTTCGGCGGCTGCGGCGGGAACGTCGATGCGGACGCCTGTTCCGCGCTCGTTTCGCCCACCACCACCCGCTCGCCCGCGCGCAGGCCGGCCAGCACCTGCGCATCGACGCGATTGTTCATTCCGATGCGTACCTTGCGTGCGACCGCATGGCCGTCCGCGTCGAGTACGCGCACCGTGTAAGTGCCGTCGTCGGCGCGCGCGCCCAGTGCCGCGAACGGCACCACCAGCACATCGCTGGCCCGTGCCAGAACGATCTCGACCTGCGCGGTCATGCCGATGCGCAACACGCCGTCGCGATTGGGCACGTCGAACAGGCCGTTGTAGTAGACCGCCTCATCGCTGCTCTGGGTGCTGGCGCTGCGGCTGTCGTCTTCGGACACGGATTCCGGCGCCGGCTCGATATCGCGCACGGTGCCGGGAAAGCGCCGGTCGGGATCGCCGAGGATGGTGAACGATGCCGACAAGCCGGGACGCACATGGATGACATCGGCTTCGGAGATCTCCGCTTCCACCGTCATCACGTCCAGCGACGCGAGTTTGACGATGGTCGGGCTGGATTGCACCGCATTCACGGTCTGTCCTTCGGAAGCGACGATCGCGACCACGCTGCCGTCGATCGGCGCGACGATGCGCGTATAGCCCAGATTGGCGCGCGCGGTATCCAGCGATGTCGCGATCTGCGCGATCTGCGCGTCCAGCGCCTGCAGTTGCGCGTGCGCGGCATCGCGATTGGCGCGGGCCGCATCGTGATCCGCCCGCGACGTCGCCTCGCCCGCGATCATCGCCTGCTGCCGTTTGAATGCGGCCTCCGCCTGTACCAGCGACGCCTGCTGCGCAGCTCGCTGGGCTCGGATATTCGCCAGCGCAGCCTCGGCGCTGCGCAATGCGTTGCGCTGGTTGGTCGAATCGATCTGCGCGATCAGATCGCCCGCCCGTACCTTCTGGCCAAGCTTCACCTTCAGCGAACGGATCTGGCCCGACGCCTGGGCGCCGACGCTGACCAGATCGGTGGCCTCCACGGTGCCGGTCGCGACCACCGTGCGGACGATGTCGCCGCGCGCGACGACCGTGGTCAACAGCATCGGTGGAGGCGACGGGCGCAGGAAGACACCTGCAAGCAGCACGACGCCGACCGCTGCCGCAGCGATCCACAGCGCGCGTCGACGGGTCATGAAGGTTTTTTTCGGTGCGGTGTGCGCGATCGTCGACATCTGATCCTCAGAACTGGCTGCCAAAACTGAACTGCAGGCGCTCGATGTCGTCGCCCTCCTGTTTGCGCAATGGAATGCCGTAGCTGATCGAGATCGGCCCCATCGGTGAGCGCCACAACATCGACAGTCCCGTCGATGCGCGCAGTTCACCGCTGTCGAACGCATCGATACCGTCGAAGACGTTGCCGGCATCGAGAAACAGCGCGATGCGGGTGCCGCTCAGACTGCCGCCCAAAGCGCCGGGTGCGGTCAGTTCCAGACTGCCGAAGGTCTTCAGCGAACCGCCGGTGGGCCGGCAATCGTCGTAGGCGCTGACGTATTCGCAGGGTCCGAGCGAGTTGTCGCGGAAACCGCGCACCGATCGCCCGCCGCCGAGATGGAAGTTTTCGTAGAACGGCAGGCCATCGGCGGTCAGGACGCGATCCAGGGTCGCGCCCGAACCGCAGTCGGCATCGGCATAGTCTTTGGCAGACGCCTTGCGCGGCCGCTGCAGCGGCGGACTGCCCTCGCTGCGGCATTCGAGCATCACCGGCACGGTGCCATAGCTGTCGCCGTATCCCAGTTCAGCGCGCGCGAACAGATTGAGCGGACCAAGGTTGAGATAACGACCGTAGCGGTAGTCCATCTTGAAGAACTGCGCGCTCGATCCCGGCAGGGCAAGCTGCACACCGAAATTCTGGAAGGTACCGGCAGTGGGGGTAAGGAAATCGTTGCGGGTGTCCGCGCCCCAGTTCGCGCTGAGCTTCAACGTGTCGATGCGGTCGCTGCCCAGCGCGTCCAGATAATCCAGCGACGATTGCGGATAGTAGCCCTCGGTCAGATACAGGGTCTTGGTTTCCCAGCCGGCGACCACTTCGATCGTATTGTTTTCGGAGATCGGCAAACCTGCGGTGATGTCGGCGCGCGCCTGATCGGAGTCGTAGCTGTTGTCGTCGTCGCTGCTCTGGCGGGTGCGCGCGGTGTACACCGAATAGCCCAGGCCGATACCGTGATCCTCGAAGTACGGCTCGGTGATCGAGAACCCCGCCTGTCGCGTGTTGTCGCTGCGCGACACGTTGAAATTGAAGCTGCGGCCGGTGCCCAGATAGTTGCGATGCGACACCTGCAAGTTGACGGTCAGACCGCTGTCCTGCTGGAAACCGAGGCCGGCCTGGAACTGGCCGGAACTGGTCTCGGTGACGTTGACCGCCACATCGACCACATCATTCTTGCCCGGCACGGGCACGGTTTCGATCCCGACCGAACCGCTTTCGAAAAACCCGAGACGCTGCAGGCGCACCTTGGAGCGGTCGATTGCCGCCTGCGAATACCAGGCACCTTCGAACTGGCGCATTTCGCGGCGCAGCACTTCGTCGGTGGTACGCGTATTGCCCTTGAAGGCGATACGGCGCACGGTCACGCGTGGGCCGGGAAACACCTGGAATCTGATCGCGACGGTACGTTTGTCCCGATCGACCTCGGGCACCGGTTCGACCCGCGCGGAGGCATACCCGACATTGCCCAGCGCAGCGGTGATCGAATCCGAGGTCAGCTCCAGCAGCGCGCGCGAGAAAGTCTGACCCGCCTTGACCAGCACATAGCGCTCGATCTGCGCCCGCGACAGCACGGTATCGCCGACGATGTCGATACCGGCATACGTGTAGATCTCGCCTTCGTTCACGCTGGCGGTGATGTACATCTCCTTGCGATCGGGGCTGATCGTCACCTGGGTGCTGTCGACACTGACGTCGACATGACCGCGGTCGAGATAGAACTCGTTGAGTTTTTCGAGGTCGCCGGCCAGTTTCTCGCGCGAATACTGATCGTCGCGGCGGTACCAGCTGAGCCAACTGGTTTCGTTGGATTCCCACCGCCTGCGCAGCTCGTCGTCCTCGTACTTTTCGTTGCCGACCAGGTTGATGTGGCGGATGCGCGCGGCTTTGCCTTCATCGACCTTGATCTCGATATCGACGCGGTTGCGGTCGAGGCGAGTCACCGTCGGGTCGATCGTGACGTTGTACTTGCCGCGATTGTTGTAGGCGCGATTCAGCTCCAGCGTTACCCGGTCCAACGCCAGACGGTCGAAGGTCTCTCCTTCGACGATGCCGATGTCCTTCAGATTGACCAGCAGGTCTTCGGTCTTGAGGTCCTTGTTGCCGCTGAGTTTGAGCGCATTGATCGCCGGACGTTCGGTGACGTGGACGACGAGAATGATGCTGCCCGGATCGGTGCCTTCGCCGTCGATGCGGATGTCTTCGAAAAAGCCGGTCTTGTACAGCGCACGCATGGCTTCACCGATCCGCGTAGCGTCGATGGTGTCGCCGCGCTCGATCGGGAGATACGTGAATACCGTACCCGCACCGATCCGCTGCAGTCCGTCGATGCGGATGTCGGAGACGGTCATCTGCGATGCGGTCTTGTCGGTCGTCGCCGCTGCCGGTACGGACGATGGCGCAAGCGACGCTGCCGAGGCGGGCGCGCACATGGCCGCGAGCAGGGCCAGCAGCAGCGGTCGACGATGCATGGCGCGCGGGGTCATGCCGGAGTTCCTTGATCGGGCGGCAGGCGATCGGCCTGCGGTTGGTCGGCCAACGTCTGGCCTGCGTACGTCTTGCAGGCCTGCGTCGGATCGGCCAGCCCCGGCCAGCCGCAGCCTGCGGCATGGAAGGCATCGACCAGCGCCAGATAGGTTCGCCCGCGGGTCTCGATTTCACGGTCGCGAAACGCATGCAGCGCGCGCAGGGATTCGACCAGCGCGTGCGGCTCGGCACTGCGGCGGAGGCGCTGACACTGCGCTTCCGCCGATGCCGCAGACGCGCGCACGGGCAACAGTTCTGCTTGGGCAGCAGCCAGCGTGGCAAGGGCCAGCTCCACCTCCTTCAGCGCCAGATCCTCGCGCTGCTCGCAGGCCAG
>JBAQRU010000315.1:0-19898 GCA_049296025.1 Lysobacteraceae bacterium
AGTCTCGGCGACGCTTGACTGCGGCGCTGCGGTTCGCGATTTCCGCAGGCGCATATCGAGCGAGGCGTCGGCAACGGCACTGGCGGCGAACGAGACGATCCTTTGAAACGACCACGGATCGTGGAACACGTCGTCCAGAACGGCGCGATTGCGGCATCCACGCGCGACAGGTAAGGTCGAACGCGGAGGTGCGCATGCACGGCAATGGGTTGCAACTCGCGCTGGTCTTTCTATTGGCCGCAGTGATCGCGGTGCCGTTGTTCAAGCGTTTCGGCTTGGGTGCGGTGCTCGGTTATCTTGCGGCGGGCGTGGTGCTGGGCCCGTTCGGTCTGCGCGTGATCAGCGATCCCGAACCGGTGCTGGCCGCCAGCGAGATCGGCGTGGTGATGATGCTGTTCGTCATCGGTCTGGAGCTGTCGTTCGCGCGCCTCAAACTGATGCGCAAGCCGGTGTTCGGCGTCGGCGGGCTGCAGGTCGCGCTGTCGGGTCTGATCCTGGCCGCGTTGGCGCTCTCGCTCGGTCTGTCGTGGAAAGCCGCGCTGGTGGTCGGGCTTGCGCTCGCGCTGTCGTCCACGGCGTTCGGTCTGCAGCTGTTGTCCGAGCGCAAGGCGATCAACAGCCCGCATGGGCGGCTCGCGTTCGCGATCCTGCTGTTCCAGGATCTGGCCGCGATTCCGCTGCTCGCGGCGATCCCGCTACTCGGTGCCGCGGCTGCGAGCACGGAGCCCGTATGGCAGGAGGTGCTGAAGGCGGTGGCCGCGATCGTCGCGGTGGTGATCGGTGGGCGCTATGTGCTGCGGCACTTGTTCCGCCTGGCCGCGCGCATCGGCGTGCCGGAGATGCTCACCGCCAGCGCGCTGCTCGCGGTGCTCAGTGCGGGCTGGACCATGCAGCTCGCCGGGCTGAGCATGGGGCTGGGCGCGTTCCTGGCTGGCGTGCTGCTGGCGGACTCCGAATTCCGCCACGAGATCGAATCGCAGATCGAACCGTTCAAGGGGCTTCTGCTGGGCCTGTTCTTCATGGCCGTGGGGATGAGCGTCGACCTGAAGCTGATCGCGGCCGAACCGTGGCTCGTGGTCTTCGGCACCTTGGCGCTGCTCGCGATCAAAGCGATCGTGCTCTTCGGGATCGGCCTGCGACCGGGACGGTTGGACTGGCGCGAAGCGCTGCAGCTCGGCGTAGTGCTGGCGCTGGGCGGCGAATTCGCGTTCGTGGTGTTGGCCGAAGCGACGCATGCCAAACTCATCGATGCCGTGCTGCAGAACCGGCTGGTCGCCGTCGTCGGTTTGTCGATGGCGCTGACGCCGCTGTCGATCATCGCCGTGTCGCGCCTGTTGCGCGCATTTCCGGAAGCGGCGCCGAAGCGCGCGTTCGATCCTATTCCCGAAGGCCATCCGCAGGTGATCCTCGCCGGTTTCGGTCGTTTCGGCCAGATCGTGGCGCGTATGCTGGTGGCGCAGAAGATTCCGTTCGTGGCGGTGGAGACCGATGCGGTGCAGGTGGATTTCGTGCGCCGCTTCGGCAACATCGTGTACTACGGCGACCCGTCGCGGCCCGATCTGCTGCGCTCCGCGGGCGCCGGTCATGCGCGAATCTTCATCAACACCATCGACAATGCCGAGGCGAATCTGCGCGTCACCCGCGTCGTGCGCCGGCTGTACCCGACGTTGAGAATCTTCGCGCGCGCGCACGATCGCCGACACGCATGGCAGCTGATGGACATGGGCGCGGACGTGACCCGAGAAACCTTCGCTTCCGGCCTGGAAATGGGCCGTGATGTGCTGGTCGCACTGGGCATGTCGCCGGAACAGGCGACGCAGCGCGCGCGGAAATTCCGTGAGCACGACGAAGAACTGCTGGCCAGCCAGCATCTGATCTACGACGACGAAGCGGCGCTGTTGGAAAGCGCGAAACAGGCGCGCAGCGAGCTTGAGCAGCTGTTCGAAGCGGACATCGAACCCGACGACGCCAACGCATCCGACGACGCACGCTGAGCGGAACGCCTGCGCGTGCCGTCCGCGATCATTTCGACGGTGCGAAGGCCTCCCCGAAGAAATCTCCAGGGTTCCACTTCGGCCGCTCCGCCGCATCGCCGACGAGTTGGCCGATGCGCGCGTTGAGCTTCGCCAGCCGCAGCGCGTCGCCGTAGGCGATCGGCAAGGTGGCTTCATCGCTGGGCTGGTGATAGTGCTCGCGCATGAATTTCCGCAGCGCCATGTTCGGATCGCGCACGCCGTCGGCGGACGCCGTGCCGCCGCTGAGATAGACCGCCGGAATCCCGGCGCGGATGAAGGCGTACTGGTCGCTGCGCACGAACACCACTTCCTCCGGGAACGGGTCGGGCGAAAGATCCACGCCGATTTCCTTCGCGGCAATCTCCAGCGCCGATTTCAGCGTGGAATGTTCGATACCGATCGGCACCACATCCCTGCTCGGCGCCAGCAGCACCGGCATGTCCATATTGATGTTGGCGATCAGCGATGGCGCCGGTACGGTCGGATGCGACGCGAACCATTCGGCGCCGAGCAGGCCTTTCTCTTCGGCCGTGAGCGCGACGAACAGCAGCGAGCGTTTCGGCGCGGGTTTCGTCGCATGCAGAATGCGCGCGGCTTCGAACAGGATCGAAACACCCAGTGCGTTGTCGAGCGCGCCGTTGTAGATCGCGTCTTCGACGCCGTTCTCGTCCTTGACCGGCGCGCCGATGCCGATGTGATCGAGATGCGCGGTATAGACAATGTGATCCGTGGCGAGCGAAGCATCGCTGCCCGGCAATTTCGCGATTACATTTCGTGATTCGATCGGTTCGATTTTCGTGCGTGCCGCCAGCGTCAACGTGCCCGGCAGCGCGAAGCCTTTCAGCGTGCCTGCCTGCGCGGCCTTGAACAGCGTCGCCGCTGGCTGCGGGCCGTCGGCGAAGATCAGATCGGCCGCCGCCGCGCTGACGTTCGCCACCGCGCGCAGTTCCGGAAACGTGTTCATGCCTTTGCCGTCGGCGTCGCGCAGGCGCATGCCCGAGCGCTGCCAGTTGTCGGCGCTGCGCGACCAGGGCGAACCGGCTTCGTCCTGGGGCGTGTTGACGAACACCGCACCGACCGCGCCGCGTTCGGCGAGCGCGCGCAACTTCTCGCGGCTGGCGCTGTGGAACGCGCGACGATCGTTGTCGAAGCGCGACGGCGCACCGGAGAACAGCACCGCGATCTTGCCGCGCAGATCCAGTCCGGCGAAATCGTCGTGATTCAATGCGGGCGCATGCACGCCCTGGCCGACGAACACCGCTGGCGCTTCGACCGCATGCGCGGTGGCGTTGAAGTCGAGCGCCGGCAGGAATTGTTCGCGGAAGCGCAGCGCGATCTCGCGGCCGTTGCGCTTGACCGTAAGCGCTGCGCCCTCGGCTTCGCGCGTCGCCTTCAGCAGCGGCACGCGCTGGAAATACGTACCGTTGTCGCCCGCAGGCTGCAACCCGATCTCGCGGAAGCGTTTGGCGGTGTATTCGGCGGCAAGATCGTAGCCGCGCGTGCCGGTCTCGCGGCCTTCGAGTCTGTCGTCGGCGAGAAAGCCCACATCGTCGGCGATGCGCTGCTCGTCCGCAGTCAACGGCGCAGTCGCGACCGGTGGCGGCGCGGAGACGGTAAGCCCCGGGTCCACGGGTTCGGCGTCGCGTTGGCAGGCGGCGAGGGTCGCGAACAGCAGCAACGCGGTAAAACGGGCCATCGGCTGGCTCCGGGACAAAGGATGGCGGACGCTAGCATCGGCGCGCGGAGCCGACAATGGACCCGGGTCATGTCGGCACTGACGTAACATCGTGGCTTCGCCTTCGCCGGGAGCCGCCACATGTCAGCGAACACCATCGCCACACCGCCGGTTCCGCCCGAGCGCACGCTGCTGCTCGTGATCGTGACAGTGGCGTTGATCGTGTCTGGAATCGCGCCGAAGGACCGGCTGACCTGGTTTCTGGAAGTGATCTGGGTGATCGTGGCGATTCCGATCATCGGCCTGAACTGGCGGCGCTTTCCGCTGACCCGATTACTGTGCTGGCTGCTGGTCGCGCACGCGCTGGTGCTGATCCATGGCGGCGCCTATACCTATGCGGAAACGCCGCTGGGATTCTGGTTGCGCGATACCTTCGCCGCGCTCGGATTGGATGTCCAGCGCAACCCCTGGGACCGCGTCGGCCACCTCATGCAGGGTTTCGTGCCGGCGATCCTCGCCCGCGAATTGATGCTGCGATGCACGCCGCTGCGTCGGGGCGGGTGGCTGTTCTATCTGGTGCTGGCCGCCTGTCTGAGCTTCAGTGCGTTCTTCGAGTTGATCGAATGGTGGTCGGCCTTGATCTACGGCGCGGACGCCGACGCATTCCTCGCCACCCAGGGCGATGTCTGGGATACGCAGTGGGACATGTTCCTGTGCCTGGTCGGCGCGACCTTGTCGCTGCTGCTGTGGTCGCGGCTGCACGATCGGCAACTCGGCAACTCGGCAACCGGGGTTGAGTCCAGCAGCACCAGGCGGATGTAACGACGGACACGAAAAAGGCGGGGTTGCCCCCGCCTTTTCCGGATCGTTTCGCGTTGTACCGGCTCAGAAGCCGATCGCAGCCGGATCCTTGGAGGCCGGGATCGCACCATTGGCATTGGCGGCAACCTTGGCGGAACTGCCGCCGTCGACCCAATAACCACCCGCATACTGATAGATGGTGTTGCCTTCGTAGTCGGTATAGCTGCTTTCCACGTACTTCTCGATGTAGTACGGCTTGGTGTTGTCGATGTCGGTGTATTCGTGGGTGAAGTACGCATCGCAGTACGAAGGCATCTGGTTGCTGATCTCGTACTCGCCGTCGATCCCCGTCCACGTCCTCAGCGTTGCGTTCAGGCTGGCGGCATCGCAGCGACCGGCGCCATGGCCGATGGCTTCGACCAGCGTACCCATCTGCGGGGTGTCGTTGGAAGTCGGACACAATTTCAGGAAGTTGATGCGCGCCTGGATGGTCTTCCACGGCTTGCTCAGATTGATGCTGAAGTATTTGCGCAACGATGGCATGCACTCACTGGGGCTGCTGCCGCTCGAGAGGCAGAGGATGGCTTCGCAGGCCGTGCCTTCGTCGCCTTCCAGGATCTGGCCCTGCTGCTGCTGGGTCAAGCTGTCGACTGTCGCCTGCATTTCGTTGGACAGCGCGGGCGCCGTGGTCGTGTTGACGGTCGAATCGTAGCCATCCGGCAACTGGCCGTTGGTGATGTTCGAATTGTTGCCGGCCGGATCGTAGCCATCGGGCAACTCACCGCTGGAGGCGTTCGGGTTGTAACCAGCCGGATCGTAGCCCTCGGGCAGTTGGTAGTTGTTGCTGCTCTGGGCGCTGACGGCGGCCGACGATGACGCCAGGGCCACCGCGAGTGCGAGCGCGGAAATCACGCGGTTGTTCATAAGACTTCTCTCCTGATAGTCAAATCGCATCGGCGAGATTGAGCGCCTCGGCGAACTCGAGTTTTCTCGTATCGCCCGGTGTTCCCGAGCCCCGACAGCTGAAACGCCCCTGCGTTGCGACGGCTTGCATCTTCACTAGAAGACGCCGTGAGTCTGTCGCAGAAGCTCCCGTGTTCAGACTAGCGGAGTTCGATGTCGTTTTCAAAGCATCCGTAACCCGGTGAAACTGAATACGACCAGGACCATGCGAAGCATGCCAATATGGACTCAACCATATGATTTCTATAATTTTTTTTGGCTTTTCCCGGGGAGTTTTCATGTCGCTGGCCCCCGACTCAAGCCACGACCGTCTGTCGGAATGCACGGCCGCCCGGCCTGTTCAGTGCGATTCCGGTGCATCGGGCGGGTGGCGCGGCGGGAATTGCAGAACCACCCCCCGCTCTTCCCGGGGGCGATGCCACAGCACCGGCACGTCGGTCGGTGCGGGCAATTCCAGCTCGGCGTCGTCGTCGGGCGGGGAATCGCCATCCAGCTCCCAGCTGTATTGCTTGCGCGGCGGGATCGGGTCGAGGTAACGGAACAGGATCGCCGAGAGCACGCCGCCAGCGGCCCCGCCCAGATGCGATTGCCAGGACACGCCCGGTTCCTGTGGCAGCACCGTCAGCAGCATGCCGCCGTAGAGGAAGAACGCGATCATCGCCGCCGCGATCGACGGCCGGTCGCGACGCAGCAGGCCGAGCATGAACACCAGGAACATCAGACCGTGGGTGAGGCCGCTGGCGCCGAGGTGATGGCTGCCTGGTTCGCCCAACAGCCACGCGCCGAGCCCGGAGCCCAGCCACAGGATCGGCAGCGCGCGGACCGTCGCCCTGGGGTAGACGCTGCCCGCGAGGGTGCCGAGCAGCAGCAGCGATGCGGCATTCGCGGCGATGTGTTCGACCGAGCCATGCAGCAGCGGCGCGGTCAGCAGGCCCCACAGGCCCTGGGCGCTCAGCGCGGTCACGGTGAGCGGACGGTAGTCCTCGCCCTGCTGCAGGGCGAACACCGCCGCCAGCACCAGCACGAAGGCGAGACTGAAGTTCAGCGCCCGCAGCAGGCGCCGCCGGTCGGCGGCGCGCTGGGCGGGGGTGTCGGGGAGGTCTTCCGGTGTTCGCAGGTCCATGGGAAGTCTGTGGTGCCTTGGGCGGCCCCGATCAAGGCCACCCCAAAGGCCATGGCGTTGAATGGCTCCCTTGGCAGGCATGTTCACAGCAGCGCGGCCGGAAGATCCAGAATCCCCCGGAACCAGTCCCGGACCGAGCCTGTCTTCGCGTCGAAGAGATTCATCGCCAACCCGCGCAGGAGCGCCGCGACCGCGAAGATCGCGGCGCCTCTCGCGGACGCATGCAACAGGCCGATGCCGAGCGTCATGGCGACACTCCTGCTCTTACGATGCGGCTGGCGGGCGTGCCGGTCGCATCAGGCTGAGCACGACCGTCGCTGCGATCGTCGCTGCGACCACGCCCAGCGACACGAGGATCGGGATCTTGTAGACATCGATCAGCAGCATCTTCGCGCCGATGAACATCAGCACCAGCGCCAGACCATAGGGCAGCAGATGGAAGCGGTCGGCCATCCCGGCCAACAGGAAGAACATCGCGCGCAGCCCCAGTACCGCGAACACGTTCGAGGTCAGCACGATGAAGGGGTCGCCGGTGATCGCGAAGATCGCCGGGATCGAATCCACCGCGAAAATCAGATCGGTCACGCCGATCAGCACGATCACCACGAACAATGGCGTGTACCAGCGCTTGCCGTTCTTCATCACGCTGAGCAGGTTGCCGTGATAGTCGGAGGTCAGCGGCAGGTGGCCGCGCATCCACTTCAGCACCGGATTCTTTTCCAGGTCCGGCGCCTTGCCCGCAGCGAGCATCATCTTGATGCCGGTCAGCAGCAGGAATGCGCCGAACACATACAGGATCCAGTGGAATTTCGCGAGCAGGAACGCGCCGGCGAAGATCATGATCGCGCGCAGCACGATGGCGCCGAGCACGCCGATGATCAGCACTTTCTGGCGCTGTTCTTCCGGCACCGAGAAGAACGTGAACACCATCAGGAATACGAAGATGTTGTCGACCGCCAATGATTTCTCGACCAGGTAACCGGTGAGGAATTCCAGCGCGACGCGGTTGCCGACGACGTCGCCGGCCTGTTGGCTGATGTACCACCACAGCCCGGCGTTGAAGGCCAGCGCCAGACCGATCCAGCCGATGCTCCAGTACACCGCTTCCTTGAACGTCACCTTGTGCGGTCCACCGTGGCGCATCAGCACCAGATCGACCAGCAGGGCGACAACGACGAGCGCTGCGAACGCGCTCCACAACAAGGGACTACCGATAGTGGTCATGCATCACTCTCCAGTCGGAAACGAAAACGCCCAACCGCGAGGCTGGGCGTCTGTTTCTGACCGGGCATGGTGGGCCATGCGGTCGGACGGGACGGACCTTCGCCAAGCGGCGAAGGTCTCGCTCGCAGCCGCCGGCAATGGATCTGCCGCTTGCGACTGCCGCCGGGCCGGAGCCGGGTAAACCCGACTCGTCATGACGACCGCGACGAATGGGAGCTACTCCCCTTCAGAACGGACGATGCTCCGTGAAAGCCAAGGCCCTGTCAATCGCCTCTACAATACGGACATGAACGAAAACAGCACCCAGACCAGCCTTCCGCAGATCCATCTCAAGAACAGCTGGACCTCACGTCATCCGTGGATTTTCCAGAAGCTGGTCGAAAAACCCGTACAGCGCCCGAAACCGGGCAGTCTGGTCGATGTGATCGGCAACGACGGCGTCTGGACCGCGCGCGGTTTCTACAACGGCCATTCGCGGATCTCGCTGCGTCTGTTGGAGCGCGACCCGGATATCGCGGTGGATGCCGCGTGGTTCTCGCGCAAGATCGCCGAGGCGGTGAGCCTGCGTCGCGATGTGCTGAAGCTGGATGCGGTCAGCAACGCCTGGCGCGTGGTGCACAGCGAGGGCGACGGCTTGAGCGGGCTGGTCGTGGATCGCTACGACGACCTGCTGGTGGTCGAATACTTCAGCGCCGGCATGTTCCGGTACCGCGAGTGGATCTACGCCGCGCTGCGCGAACAGTTCCCGGGGTGCCGCTTCCATGCCTTCGCCGACGAACATGTGCAGAAGCAGGAAAGTTTCGACTTTCGTGGTTCGGAACCGGCAGCGCCGGCCATCATCACCGAATACGGTATCCAGTTCCGCGCCGATCCCGCCGGTGCGCACAAGACCGGTTTCTTCGCCGACCAGCGCGAGAACCGCGAATGGCTGTCGCACCAGTGCGCGGGCAAGCGCGTGCTCGATCTGTGCTGCAACACCGGCGGTTTCGGCGTCTATGCCGCTGCGCGCGGTGCGGCCGAAGTGGTCGGCATCGACATCGACGACAACGTGCTGGAGATCGCCAAGGGCAACGCCCGGTTGAACCATGTCCGCCCGCGTTTCGTGCAGGCCGACATCTTCCCGTGGCTGCGCGATGCCGCCAACAGCGGCGAGCAGTTCGATGTCGTGATTCTCGATCCCGCGAAGATGACGCGCGACCGCGAGCAGATCATTCCCGCGCTGAAAAAATATCTCGACATGAACAAGCTGGCGATGGGCGTGGTCAAACCCGGCGGCCTGTTCGCGACGTTCTCGTGCACCGGTCTGATCAGCGAGGAACAGTTCCTCGACGCAGTGCGTCGCGCCGCGTACTACGCTGGCCGCACCGTGCAGGTGCTGAAAGTCGCTGGTGCCGGCGCCGACCATCCGTGGCTGACCGATGTGCAGGAAAGCCGTTATCTGAAGGCGGTGTTCTGCCGCGTGGTGGATTGAGTGGCACGCGGAATCTCAATCCCCGCCGCAACCGCCCCCGTCTCCACCGCCGCCATCTCCGCTGTCCCCGCTGTCGCCACCGCCGTTGTCGCCGAAACCGTCGGTCGTGCCGTCGAATGAGCTGTCGCGCATGTCGGTCGCGCACTGCGAACCGCAGCCGCCTCCACCGCCATCGTTCTTCCCGCGAAGGCCGTGACAGTCCAGCGCGTAGCGGAAGCCGTCGGCCAGTTCGAGTTTCGCGTCCAGCGCGAACAGCAGCGGCAGCCGTGCCGGGTTGCGCGGGTCGATGCCTTCGAGCTTGCAGGCATGCCACCAGACCCGGCGCAGGCCGACGTTGCGGTCGTAGTTCCGTGACAGCACCACCGCAGGCGTGTGATGCAGGAACTTGCCGAATGCCTTGCGGCAGAAGTGATCGTAGTTGCGGGTGTAGAGGATGAACTCGTGCCACAGCTCGTCGGCGGCCTGCGAGGGCATCGACACCGGTTTGCAGCCGCTGAGCAGATAAGCGGCGAAGAAATCGCGCAGTGCGCGGTTGACGAACGGGTAGTACTCTGGGGCGATGTCCGGGCGTTTCTTGCGCAGTTTGTCGTACAGCCCCGGCGGCAGCGGCGTCTCGCGGAGGTAGCGCAGGCGCTGCGCGCGCCGTTGCCAGGACCAGAATGCCAACGCACCCAGCGCGCCAGCGAAGACCAACAGACCCGTTCCGATCGAAGCCATCCAGTGGTTCCCTTGGGAAGTCGAGATCACGCTAGCGCTGTAAAATGACAGTTCAATGACATTCGTCATGAGGGCGTCATGTCGACGTCATTCCCACGGGCGTCACGGGTACACTGACGCCATGCTCGATACCGATCTCCTGCTGATCCTGCTGCTGGTCGCCATTGCGGCCGTTCTCGTCCTGCTCGTCGTTCTGCTGCTGCGAAAGCCCGACGCTGCGCTGGATCGCCTGCGTGGGCGGGTCGAGGAGGCGCTGCGCGAGGAACAGCGCGCGGGGCGCGGCGAACTGCGCCAGCAGCTCGACAGTCTGGCGCTGGCACAGGCGCAGCGGATCGAGGGCTTCGGCCGCAGCTTGGCCGATCTGACCCTGCGTACCGATGCGCGCCTGGACGAACTGCGCACCGCGCTGAACGACGATGCGCAGAAAGCCCGCAGCGAACTGGCCGGCGGGCAGAAACAGTTCGCCGATGGCCTCGGCACGCAACTGCGCGAATTGACCGATCGCAACGAACAGCGGCTCACCGAACTGCGCGTCACCCTCGAACAGAAACTGGGCGAGCTGCAGCGCGGCAACGAAGCCAAGCTCGAACAGATGCGCGCGACCGTCGACGAGAAACTGCAGTCGACGCTGGAGACGCGCTTGACCGAAAGTTTCGGCAACGTCGCGCAGATGCTGGTGCAGGTGCATCAGGGCCTCGGCGACATGAACAAATTGGCGTCGGATGTCGGCGGCCTGCAGCGGGTGCTGAACAACGTGAAATCGCGCGGCATCTTCGGTGAAGTGCAGCTGGCCGCGCTGCTGGAACAGGTGTTCGCGCCGGACCAGTACGCGGCCAATGTGAAGACTGTTCCCGGTCGCAACGAGGCGGTGGAATTCGCGGTGCGTTTTCCCGGCTCCGAGCGCGATGCGCCGGTGTGGCTGCCGATCGATGCCAAATTCCCGCGCGAAGATTACGAGCGCCTGTTGGATGCGCAGGAATTGGGTGACGTGGATGCCGCGCGGCTGGCCGGCGACGCGCTGGAGCGACAGGTGCGCAAACAGGCGCGCGAGATCCACGACAAGTACGTATCGCCGCCGCACACCACCGAATTCGCGATCCTGTTCCTGCCGACCGAAGGCCTGTACGCGGAAGTCCTGCGTCGCCCCGGGCTGGTCGAAGCGCTGCAGCGCGACCAGCGCATCGCGGTCGCCGGGCCGACCACGCTGTTGGCGCTGATGACCAGCTTCCAGATGGGTTTCCGCACGCTCGCGATCCAGGAGCGCTCCAGCGAAGTCTGGCGCACGCTGGGTGCGGTGAAGACCGAGTTCGCCAAGTTCGGCACGGTGCTGGACGGCGTCAAGAAGAAACTGGACGAAGCCAGCAACAAGATCGAGGAAACCAGCGTGCGTTCGCGCGCCCTCGGCCGCAAGCTGCGCGAAGTGGAAGCGTTGCCTGCGGGCGAAGCGCAGAAGCTGTTGGGCGATGTCGTCGGCGACGACGACAACGTGGAAGAGGGTTGACCGGAATCGTTACGGCGTCCCGGGAATCACCGGAATCGCGTTGATCGGCACAGTCGGGTTGTCGTCGCCGTTGTCCAGATAATCCGGCAGCGATTCGTCGGCTTCGTTCTTGCGTTCGCCGAAGATCTGATACTGCCGGCGCTGCATCCAGGCATCGCGCACCAGCGCGTAGTCATCGGTCGCGCCTTCGCGCATCCGGTCCACGGCGAGCAGTTGGGTGCGCACGTCGACCAGTTGCAGCCCCTGCAGGAACACGCGGAGCTTGTCTTCCTCGATCGAGCGGATCGGCGACAGCGGCGAATCACCGGCCATGCCGAGCGCGTCGCGGATGGTGCGCGGGCCGAACAGCGGTAGTTCGACATAACGCGATTTTTTCCAGCCCCAGACGCCGAGCGTCTGTCCGAAGTCTTCGCTCTTGTTCGGAAGATTGGCCGAGGTGGCGGGATCGAACACGCCGCCGATGCCGAGCGTGCTGTTGAGCAGGAACCGCCCCAGCGCCTGTCCGGCCTGTTTGGGCTTGCCCTGCAGCAGCGCATTGAGCGCGCTGACCGGTTGGCCGAGGTTGTTGAAGAAATTGCCGACGCCCAGACGCACCGGACGCGGCGTGACTTTCATGTACACGGTCGCCAATGGTTTGGCGATGCGCCGATCAACGGCTTCGTTGAAACGATGCACGCGGCGGTTGAGTTTTTCCAGCGGGTCGTAGCTCACCGGCTGGACTGCGGGCGCGGGCAGGGTCGGATCGGCGACCGGGTCGTATTCCTGGGGAAGTTCCCCGTTGCCGTAGATGGCGGCGAAGTCCTGTTCGGCTTCGGTCGGTGCCTGCGCGGCCGGTTCCGGGGTTGCGGTGACTTCTGCGATGCTGCCCGCATCGTCGCCAACGCTCATCGCCCCAGTTGCGGGCGCGGCAGCAGCGGCCGCGTCAGCTGGCGGCTCGGCGTTGGCGATGCCGGTGTTCGTGACCGACGCTTCGACAATGGTCGGGGCGGGCGGTGCGTCTTGCGAAGCCGCTTTGTGCGCGCAGCCGCTGGCGAGCAGCGCGGCGAGGACAAAAGCGGCCCGGGAGAGGAGGCGCGAAGTCATCATGGGTCGAGTGTAGCCGTTGCCGTAGCAGTGCGTCGTGGGCTGGAAGTCGCGTCAATCGCGGACGAAGGCGAGACCATGACCGAGCCGATAGGCGGCGCGCAGTTCGGCGAAACCCTCCGGGCTGCCTTCGATTTCGACCGTGCCGCAGCGCGCTGCGAGCAGCGAAACCAAGGCCAGGCCGGCGCTGTCGATGGAGGCGACGGCACCCAGATCGAAGCGCCGCACGCCCTGCAGATCGTCGGGAATGCGCGGCCACAGCGCGGCGATGGCGTCGCGGTGCAGCAGTCCCTCGAAACGCAGTGTTTCGTCGGCACGCACGATCGTGCAGTCAATGCTCACTCGCCCGCGTCCGCCTTGATCTGGCCGTTGCGCAGCTCGGTGGCGACCTGGCGGATGGTCTTGCGCTGCAGTTCGGCGTCGAACTGGTTGCGGAAGGTCTGCACGTAGGACACGCCTTCGACCATCACATCGAACACTTTCCACTGCGTACCGGTCTTGCGCATCAGGTAGTCCACCGGAATGGCGGCGCCGCCCTGGCGCAGGAATTCGCTGGACACCTTCACGCCCAGACCGCGCGGCAGCGGCGTTTCGGATTTCACCCGCACCCGCAGCTGGGTGTTGAAGTCGAGCAGCGACGAGCCGTAGCGCTGCATCAGATTGTCGGCCAGCGCATCGGCGAAGAGCTTCACGTCCTCGTCCGAAGCGCCACGGCCGTGGCGGCCCAGCACTTGGCGTGCGGCGTAATCGCGGTCGAACATCGCGTTGAATTCGGTGCTGATGAACTGGCGCAACGCGGCCCGGTTCTTGCCGAACTCGGCGCGGCGCTTCTCCAGCGTGCTCAGCACGCGCTGGCTGTTGTTCAGTACGAGCTGGCTGGGCGTGCCCTGCATCGAAGCCGATACGGGGGCTGCGGCGCGCGCGGTCTGGGCGAGCGCCGGAACCGTCGCTGCGAACATCGCGGCGCCGATCAGCACGGGCATAAGACGGAGAGTCATGGTCATGGGCTCGGGGCCTGTTCGGTGGGGGAGGCATCGGACGCATTGGAGTCCCCGGCGTCCGGTTTGGTTCCGCTGTCGGGGCTGGTGCCGGTGCCGCCGAAGATGTACTTGCCGGCCATCTGGATCAGATCGACCGCAGGTGTCGTGAATGCGATCTCCTCGCCCGGCTTCAGCACTTCCATGTCGCCGCCCGGCTGCAGGCCGACGTAGCTTTCGCCGAGCAGACCGCCGGTGAGAATGCTGGCCGAAGTATCGATCGGCAGATCCTTGTAACGGCTGTCGATGCTGAGCGTGACCACGGCATCGAGTTTCTTCGGGTCGAGTTCGATCGTGGCGACCTTGCCGATGGGGACGCCGCCGATCTTCACCGGCGCCATCGGCCGCAGCTGGCCGAGGTTGGTGAAGCGGGCCTTCAGTTCATAGCGGCTTTCGCCGAAACCGAAGCCCCCGCTGGTGGAGGCGATGGCGAGCACCAGCAGCGAGGCCAGGGCCAGCAGCAGAAAGGCGCCGACGGCGAATTCGAGGCGGGGACCGCGTGCACTCATGATCGGGAAACCTTTATGAAAAGCGGGTCTGTGAAAAGCGAGTCTGTGAATAGTGTGTTTATGGAAGCTTTGGCGGTCATCGCGATCACCGGAACAGGAATGCGGACAGGACGAAGTTGAACATCAGCACCAGCAGCGACGCGTTGACCACTGCGCGGGTGGTCGCGACCGAGGTGCCCTCGATGGTCGGTTCGGCGTGGAAGCCCACGTACGACGCGACCAGCGCGGCGGTGCCGCCGAAGATGGCTGACTTGAGGAACGCGGGCAGGAAATCCTTCTGGAAATCGACCGCATCCTTCATCACCTGCCAGAACGCGCCGTTGTCGATGCCGAGGACCTGCACGCCCTCGAACCAACTGGCGGCAAACGCGAGGCTGCAGAAGAACGCGGTCAGCAGCGGCACCGTGAGCACCGCTGCCCAGAACCGCGGCGCCACCGCCTTGCCGACCGGGTCGATGCCCATCAGTCCGAGCGCGGTGATCTGGTCGGTGGCGCGCATCAGCCCAAGCTCCGCAGCGATCGAGCTGCCGGCGCGGCCGATGAACAGCAGCGCGGTCAGCACCGGGCCCAGTTCGCGATACATGCCCAGGCCGATCAGGAAACTGATCTGGTTGCCGGCGCCGTAGGTCTGCAGCGAGCGGTAACCCAGCAGGGTGATCGAGAGGCCGACGAAGGCGCCGCCGACCGCGATGATCGGCAGGGTGCGCGCGCCGATCTTGTAGATTTCGCGGATGAGTTCCCGCCAGAAATCCGCCGTCGGTTTGGTCGCGCGGAACACCGACAGCGAAAACATGCCGGCGCGGCCGATGCCGCGTACCGTCTCGGCGAAGGCCATCACGCGGCCTCCGTGCGATTGGGAGCGTCGAAAGGAATCGGTCCGTCCGGCTCGCCCTTCAGGAACTGCTTCACCAGCGGATCGCTGCTGGTTTCGAGTTCGGACGGCGTGCCGTCGAACACGATGCTGCCGTTGGCGATGACCACCGCGCGGTCGGAGATGGGCAGGGTTTCGTGGACGTGATGGGTGACGATGATGCTGGTCAGGCCGAGGCTGTCGTTGAGCCGCGAGATCAGGCTCATGATCACGCCGCTGGCGATCGGGTCCAGCCCGGTCAGCGGCTCGTCGTAGATCATCAGCGGCGGGTCCAGCGCCAGCGCACGGGCCAGCGCGACGCGGCGCGCCATGCCGCCGGACAGCTCGCGCGGATACAGATCTGCAGCGGCGCGCAGACCCACAGCGTGCAGCTTCATCTCGACCAGATGGCGGATGACCGCTTTGGGCAGATTGGTATGGGTGCGCAGCGGCAGGGCGACGTTCTCGGCGGCGGTCATGTCGGTCAGCAGGCCGTTGCCCTGCAGCAGCACGCCAATGCTCTTGCGCAGTTCCAGCAGCTCGCGCTTGCGCTGCGGCACCGGCTGGCCGAGCACTTCGACCGTGCCGGCGGCGGGCTCCAGTTCGCCGGTCAGCGCCGACAGCAGGGTGGATTTGCCGCAGCCCGAGGGTCCGAGGATCGCGGTGACGCTACCGCGCGGCACGCTCAGATCGATGTCGTGCAGGATCGTGCGCGATCCGCGATCGAGGCGGAGGCCGGTGACACGGACGGCGGCGGAAGCGTTGGGCATCGGGTCTTCGAAGGGCTGGGTGGCGACGGCGGTAGGCCGAAACCTGTTCAGGATGGCGTCTGCAGGCTGAATCCACCGGGAGTGATGGGCTCCGGGGCTGCGCCGGGACGCCATTGTCCCCGGCCCGGGCAGGCTTGTCTGCGTCGCGCGACCGTCGGCAGTGTTCCATCGACGTCGCCGATGGACTTGTGCCCATGCCCGGCAGCGGCGAGGATGTGCCCCGCTGCCGGATCGCGCAGCGGGGCACGACAGGGGAGCCGCACTTCATGGAATTGCTGACGCTGGAACACTTCGCCGGCTGCGTGAACGAAACGTTCACCGCCGCGCTCAACGACATGGACGTGGAGTTCGTGCTGGTCGAAGCCCGCCCGCTGCCGACCAAGGCCGACAACGCGATGCGCGCCCCGTTCTCGCTGTTGTTCCGCAACACCGCCGCCTTCCTGTTCCCGCAGCAGATCTACGCGATGCGCCATCCACGGATCGGCGAGGCCGGCATTTTCCTGGTGCCGATCGCGCAGGAGCGCGCGGGGTTTCTGTATCAGGCGGTGTTCAACTGATCGGTTCGTGTCCTTCTGGAGACTCGTCATCCTTGCGAAGGTGGGAGTGAGCGTCTTCGCTTGGTCGCAATGAGCAGAATTCCGGCGTTTGCGGAAATGACAGAAATCGGGGAATGGAATAGTGGGTGTCCCGGTCTTCTTCGCTCGCATCCGGCGCGCCAGGGCGCGCCCTACTCGAAAATTTCAATCGGTCTAGGGCGTGCTCCAGTACGCCGGTCTGTGCGGGTTACAGGTCTTTTGGCGTCTTATCACTTGTTTAGTAGCACTTCGAGAGATTCGATTGCAGGCTTAACATTTGGGTGCCTTTGAACCCAGACGTCACCTAAAAACTGTCTGACATTTAGTGACCCGAGAGTTTTTTTCATATCCTCAACGGTTCCTGACTGAAGAAGATCATGCGCAGCATTCATCACGTCTTCTGAGAAATCAGCATGAGTTTCTCCCAAGTCACCGCCCCATTCTTTTTGTATGGCGGAAATTAGCTTGCCTGCCGCACGCTGCAATTCCGTTTTATTTTTTGCCATTTTCAGACCGCTCATCCAATCAGTGATGAAGAGTCGCCATTACCTGTGCATGCAATTGGCGTACATTTTCTGTCGTATTCATCTTCCAAATTTCTCAGCTCACGAAGTCTGCGATTCAGCAATTTTTCGTGGCCTCTGATGGTTTCTTTTAGTTTTTCACCGGGACCTATTCGCCAAAGAAGAGAGCCTGGGTTCGTCAGCAAATCGACCCATCTCTTCAAATAAATTTCGTCTTTCGTGTTAGCAATTCTTCTCGCAAGACTCCTGCAATACTCGTTATGTGAACCGTTAGGATCTGCTGTTCCCACATCAGGATATATGCCCGCAGGATCAATGGTGCTCGCGCCTGGGATTGGGCGCGCCATCTGCTGCCATGGCTGAGTTTCGAAGAGGAACCTCGGAGCAAGGAGAACCTCTTGTAGTCCATATGGGTCCATTCCCGTCAGTGGGTTTCCACCAACATAACCGTAAGTGCTGATGCCGCCATCGAGTCCAATCGGATCACTCTGCACATACCGCCCCGTACTCGGATCGTAATCCCGGAAGTAGTTGTAATTCATCCCGCTGTCGCTGTCGTAGCGCTGCCCTGGGAACCGCATATCGAACACAAACTGGTTCGCGTCCCCATCCGGATCCTGATTCGGCGCTGTGGTGCCGAAGGCTTCGCCGTTCAGATCCCAGTTCCACACCGCCGTGCCGCTTGCACCGCGTGTCGGGTCCACGACTACTCTCGGTGTGCCCAGCGCATCCGCTTCGATGTAATGCTGTGTCTGCGCGGTGGTAGCGCCCACGAGGACGCCGACGGGCAGGTCATCCATCCAGACGACCTGCTGCGAGGGTGTGCCGGTGTTGCCGTAATCGCCCAGCCAATGGCCTTGCTCGTCATAAAGGCTGTAGGTGCTGATGGTGCCAAGGTATTTGTGCACCTGTTCGCCGCGGCCGTTGTAGACGTAGTTCATCTTGACCGTGGCGCCTTCCTTGTACTGCGTCATCCGGTTGTGATCGCCGTACACGAAGTTCTTCACCACCGTGTCGGGAATCGACGTGGTGTTGCCGTTGAAATCGTAGGCGCGGGTATTACTGCCGACCTGACTCAGGAGATGACTGCCCGTCGGATAGGTGTAGGGCGTCGTCGTCGTGCCCACTGTTGCGCTGGTACGGTTGCCGGTCTTGTCGTAGGCGTAGGCCTGCAGCACGGCGTCTGTGGTCCCATCCTTGGCATCAAGCAGGCGATTGAGTCCGTCATAACCGAACAGGCGCTGCGGCGGGTCGTTCTGGTTGCCGTTGCGCAGCTTCTTCAGGTTGCCGAGTTCATCGAACTCGTAGCCGACGCTGATCCCACCGCTGCTGTTCACCTGTACGATGCCCGGCTGGTAGTTCTGGTTGAGCGTCCGGCTCATCACTCTGCCGTTGCCGTAGGTCCACTGCTGGACCGGGCCGAACGGATAGTAGGTCGCGCTACTCAGCAGTACTTGGCGAGTGCCACCGGGCGATGTCACGCCCACCACGGTGGCGCGACCCAATGCGTCGCGGGTGTAATCGATCACCGCTCCGTCCGGGTAGGTCATTGTGTTCAAGTTGCCGTTCACCGCATAGCCGTAGCGCAGGGTCAATGTCTGGCCGTTGGTGGTTTGCGATTTGCGGACCAGATCGCCGAAGCGGTTGTAGCAGTACACGGTGGTGCCGCTACCGTCGGTCAACCGGGTCAGCCTGCCGACACTGAAGGTTTCGCCAGCAAGGCATGCGGTCTGCGCGGTGTCGTAGGTGTACGTGACATTGAGCGCGGTCGTGGCCGGATAGGTCACCGAGACCAGCCGGTTCAGCGCGTCGTATGCGTAGTTCGCGACCTTGCTGCGCGCATCGGTCTGACTCGCACGGTTGCCGGCGCTGTCGTAGGTGTACGTGGTGGTGCCGGTGTCCGGGCTGTCCTGCTGTTTGAGCTCGCTGAAGCCGTTGTAGATGTAGTTGGTGTTCAGCAGCTTCGGGTCGTTGACCTGGGTGAGGTTGTCCAGCGCGTCATAGGTGAACTTGGTTTCGGCGGCGATGCCGTTCATGTCCTGCAGTGTGCGGCTGAGACGGTTCAGCGGGTCGTAGTTGTTGTCCGCGACCCGTGTGAGCGCATCGATGGTCTGGTCGAGATTGCCGTTGGCATCGTAAGTGAAACCGGTATTGCGGCCGTAGGCATCGGTCTGCGTCTGCAGGCGGCCCAGGTTGTCGAAGAGGCGCGTCAGGGAACGATATATCGTGGTCCCGAATGCATCCTGGACTTTTTCTCCAACCCGATCGCCTGCGGCATTGAGGGTATAGCGCAGTTCGTAACCTTGGTTGTCGCTGATCCGAGTCAGGCGGTGACCGGCATCGTAAGTGAATACAGCATCGGAAGCGTCGGGCAAGCGCACCCTGCCCACTGCGCCGTAAAGCTTGTGGCTCAGCGTCGCGATGCGGTCGTCGGTATCCGTGGCGTTGTCGGTGCCGCGTATCGCGACTGTCTTCAGCCAGCCGCGAAGCGTGTAGGTGTAGTCGGTGACGACTCCGTTGGGATCGATCACGCTCAACGGCCGACCGGCGCCATCGTATTTAAGCAATTCGGTGACTTGATCCAGTGCATTCGTGATCTTCCACAGATCGCCTTTGCGATAGAGACAAGTGGTCGGCGTAGTGGCGCAGCTGGCTTCATCGCTCTGGCGATAGGTGAATGTAAGGACATCCGCGATATCCGTGCGTGGGCCATCGATCGATTTCACCAACCCCACATACGGGCAGGTGTTGGCGGTGACGTCCGCTTGTTCGCAATAGGTGTATGCGGTGGTGCGTGTGGGATTGGGTGTGATCGAGGGATCGGTAGCGATGACCGTCTGCACCTGACTGCGCGCGTTGTAGGTCCAAGTGGTCTTGGCTTTCAACACTCCGTCAGCATCAAAGGTGCGATGCTCGGTGACTAGGTTGCTCACCGGGTCACGGGTTGTTTCCTGCCGGCGCTGCTGCGGTGTGTCAAATGCTTCAACCGTTGCGCTGCGATAGCCAGAGCCGGCGGCATATTCAAAATTGGTGATGTGACCGCGTTGATCGGTGCGGCTG
>JBAQRU010000316.1:0-9628 GCA_049296025.1 Lysobacteraceae bacterium
GCAGGCGGCGACCATATAGTTGGTCACGACCGGGCGCATTGCGACCGGGCCATTCGCGTCTTCCGGGTCGTCCGACCACAGGTTCGCGCCATGCAGGGGCCATCCTGCTAGTACGCGCAGGTCGTCAGGCGGCAATTCGGTCCCGAGGTACAGACCCTCCTTGAGGTCGGGCCGGCCGCTGGTCAGTTCGCCGCCGACCGGGAAATAGCCGCGCCAAGCGCGCCCGCCTCGCGACATGCCGATCCGCATCTTCTCCGCCAGCGGCTTGGCGAAAAACGCGCGGCTGGTTTCGCGCATCCCCGCCTGCAGCGCCGGGTCGATGCCGTGGCCCTCGATATAGAAGAATCCGTGCGTGCGACAGGCATCGCCTATCCCAGCAGCGACAGCGGCCGACGCGGTTGCGCGATCAGCGGATGCCTCGCCCAGCAATGGCGCGATGTCGATGACCGGAAGTGCGTCCGTGCGCACGGCAGGCCTGCTCAGCGCTCGAACTTGGTGGACAGGACGATCGACGAGGTGGTGCGCGCCACGCCGTCGATCGCGCCGATGCGGTCGGTCAGCACATCCATGTCGCCGACGGCCGACACCGCGCCGATGGCGATCAGGTCGGAGCCGCCGCTGACCGAATGCAGTGACCGCAGCTCCGGCATCGCGCGCAGCGCCGTCACCACCGAGGTCATCTGCTTGGGCTGCACGGCGATCATGATGTGGGCGCGGACCAGCCCGCGCTCGTACTCGTCGTGGACACGGACGGTGTAGCCGTTGATCACGCCATCGCGCTCCAGTCGCTCGATGCGGCTTTGCACCGTGGTCCGCGACAGGCCCAGCCGGCGGGCGATCTCCGCCGTGGACGCGCGGGCATTCTCACGCAATAGCGAGAGCAGCTGCTGATCGGTGTCGGTAAGCGTCATCACGTCGCCGGTTTCGTCGATTCGTTTCGTCGATTCGTTTCGTCGATTCGACGAAATATCATCGAAACTCCGACAGATCGCAACTATAAACCGGCGGATTTATCGCGATAATGGTCGTTTCGACGCCATCTTCCGGAGGCCGCCATGGCTTTGCTCAACATTCTCGCCCCGCTCCGCGCCCTCGGCGGCAAACGCCGCACCCAGGGTCTGGACGACGCCACGATCCTGCGCTTCGCCGCATCGCACCCTGAACTGGTCGAAGCGATCCAGGCCGCCGCCGCCGAATACGCGCGCATCCACGACGAGTTCGCCGATCTGCTGGACATGGACGAAGGCGCACAGGCGCTGGCTGTACAGGCCGGCTTCGTCAATTTCTATTCCAACGACACCGTGAACCCGTACGTCGCGCTCGCCGCGCGCGGGCCGTGGGTCGTGACCCTGAAAGGCGCAGTCCTGCACGACTCCGGCGGCTACGGCATGCTCGGTTTCGGCCACACGCCCAAGGCAGTGCTGGAAACCATGTCGCGGCCGCAGGCGATGGCCAACATCATGACCCCGAGCCTGTCGCAGCTGCGTTTCGATCGCGCGATCCGCAAGGAAATCGGTCACAGCCAGGGCGCCTGCCCGTTCGACAAGTTCCTGTGCCTGAACTCGGGCTCCGAGTCGGTGTCGCTGGCCTGCCGCATCGTCGACGTCAACGCCAAGCTGATGACCGACCCCGGTGCGCCGCATGCCGACCGCGCCATCAAGCGCATCGTCGTGAAAGGCAGCTTCCACGGCCGTACCGAACGCCCGGCGCTCTATTCCGATTCAAGCCGCAAGAACTACATGCAGCATCTCGCCAGTTTCCGTGGCGAAGACAGCGTGATCACGGTCGAGCCCTACGACGTCGACGCGCTGCGCAAGGTGTTCGCCGATGCCGACGCCAACGGCTGGTTCGTCGAAGCGATGTTCCTCGAACCGGTGATGGGCGAAGGCGATCCGGGTCGCGCGGTGCCGCGCGCGTTCTACGACGTCGCCCGCGAACTGACGAAGTCGCACCAATCGATCCTGCTGATCGATTCGATCCAGGCCGGCCTGCGCGCCCACGGCGTGCTGTCGATCGTCGACTACCCCGGTTTCGAAGGCATCGACCCGCCGGACATGGAAACCTATTCGAAGGCGCTCAACGCCGCGCAGTACCCGCTGTCGGTGCTGGCCGTGAACGCGCGCGCCGCCGGCCTGTACCGCAAAGGCACCTACGGCAACACCATGACCGCCAATCCGCGCGCGCTGGATGTCGCCAGCACCGTGCTGGGTCTGCTGACGACGGAACTGCGAGCGAATATCCGCGACAAGGGCCGCGAAGCGATCGCCAAGCTCGAAGCGCTGAAAGCCGAACTGCCGGGCCTGATCACCAAGGTCCAGGGCACCGGCCTGTTGTTCTCGTGCGAGCTGTCGCCGGAATTCAAGGGCTACGGCACCGACTCGACCGAGGAATGGATGCGCGAGCGCGGCATCGGCGTGATCCACGGCGGCGAGAACTCGCTGCGCTTCACACCGACGTTCGCAGTGACCTCCGAAGAGCTCGACCTGCTGATTTCGATGGTCAAGCGCGCGCTGCTCGAAGGCCCGCGCCAGCAGCAGCAAGTCGCTGCCTGACCCGCGTCGCGATGAAGCAGACGAAGAAAGCCGGCGCTGTCCGGCTTTCTTTTTATCCGGACATTCCCGGCGCACGCACATGACCAGTCTCTGCATCCTGCCCGGGCTCGACGGCACCACCCGGATGCTGCAGCGCTTCATAGCCACCATGCTGCCTTCGTTCGAATCGGTGGCCGCCATCGCTTATCCGACCGATGTCGTCCTCGGCTACCGCGAACTCGAAGCCATCGCGCGTGACGCGCTGCCGCAGCGTTCGCCGTTCGTGCTGCTCGGCGAATCCTTTTCCGGCCCGATCGCGATCGCGATCGCAGCGGATCCGCCGCCGAATCTCATCGGCCTGGTGCTGTCGACCACCTTCGCACGTGCGCCGGTGCCGCTGTTGGCGCCGTTCGCGGGACTCACCCGGTTCGCGCCGGTACGCATGGTACCGACCACAGTCCTGTCTGCCATGCTGCTGGGGCGCTGGAGCACGCCCGAACTGCGGCATGAACTCGGAAGCGCGCTGAGCGAAGTCGCGCCCGACGTCTTGCGCGCCCGCGCCGCCGCCGCGATGCGCATCGATGTATCGGATCGTCTTGCGCGAATAACGGTACCGACCCTGTCGTTGATGGCGAAGCACGACCGTCTGCTGCGTGCCGGCGCTGGTCGACAGCTCATCGACAGCATCGCCGGGATCAGGCCGGTCGCGCTCGACGGCCCACATCTGCTGCTGCAGACCCGGACCGGCCGTTGCGCTGCCGGGATCGCGCGTTTCGCGGCGGAACTCGTGCATCGACCGCTGCCGCATGGCGCACGGCTCGGTTAATCTTATGCGCATGAAAACCACCGAAATCCGCCATCCGCTCGTCCGCCACAAACTCGGCATCCTGCGCGACGCCGCCACCGCTCCGGCGCTGTTCCGGCAGGTGGTGGGCGAAGTCGCCACCCTGCTCGCCTACGAAGCCACCGCCGATCTGGCATTGAACGACGCCAGCATCGACACCTGGGCCGGCCCGCTGACCATTGGCCGCTGCGATCAGGCGCAGATCACGCTGGTGCCGATCCTGCGCGCGGGCTTGGGCTTCCTTCCGGGCGTCCAGGTCTTGCTGCCGTCGGCGCCGGTGAGCGTGATCGGTCTGCGTCGCGATGAAGAAACCCTGCAGCCGCAGGCGTATTACCAGCGGCTGGTGCACGACATCGCCGGGCGCACCGCGCTGCTGATCGACCCGATGCTGGCCACCGGCGGCAGCGCGATCGCCGCGATCGATACGCTGAAGGCTGCGGGCTGCGCGCGGATCAAGGCGATTTTCCTGGTCGCGGCGCCCGAAGGCCTGCGCGCGCTGGAAGCCGCGCACCCGGACACCGAAGTGTTCGTCGCCGCCATCGACTCGCATCTCAACGATCACGGCTACATCCTGCCCGGCCTCGGCGACGCTGGCGACCGGATCTTCGGCACGCCCGCCTGAGCTGCGTGAACTGCGGTCATTGCGGATCGAATTGGACTTGATCGAATTGGACTTGATCGGATCGACGATCGGCTTCGCGGCTGAAGCCGCTCCTACAAAAGTGGATCAGAGCACGGAAAAACTCAGCCATAACCCGGCAACCGCCATCGCCATCAGCACGCCCCACGTCAACAGCGTGCCCCAGAACCGGCCGAACGAATAACCGGAGCGCTGCGACAACCCGATCACGTGCAGCACGCGCGCGAACAGCAATGCGCCGCCCAGCGACCACAGCCAGATCGCGGATAGCCCCGAGAGTTCCAGCAGCGCCAGCAGCAGCAATGCGAGCGGCACGTATTCGACGAAATTCGCGTGCACGCGGATCTTCCGCATCAAGCGCTTGTCGCCGCCATCGCCGAGCCCGACCTTCTGCGAATGGCGATGAAACGCGACGCGGGCGGCCAAGGCCAACATCAACAGCGCATGGAGAGCCGCGAACAGCAGCGTGATCTTCGGGGTCATGGAAATCGTCCGTGGAATGGAGTACCGGTTGCGGCCTTCATGCCGCCAGCGACCGAGCCTGCAGCGCGGGCATCTCGTGCGCCGTGGAGAACCTGCCCTTGTCGTCGCGCACCACCTGCGCCAATGCGCAGCCGGGGTCGTGGGTGAAGAACAGATGCACGTTGCGGGCGAGCTTGTCTTCGAGGAATTCGCGCTTCTCGTCGATCAGCAGCTCGGGGTTGCGGTCGTAGCCCATCGTGATCGGCACATGCACCCAAGCCCGGCCGGGAATCAGATCGGCGCAGAACACCACGCCGCCATGATCGTCGCTGTGATCGCTGCCATGGACATGTCCGCTGGCATGCTTCGAACCGACGATCTCCGCCAGCATCAGGCCCGGCGTATGGCCGTCGCTGAAATGGAAGCGCACCGTGTTGCCGAGCGCGCGCGAATGGGGGCTGTCGACGATCTCCAGACGGCCGCTGGCTTCGAGCAATGCCGGCAGTTCCGGGATGAAACTGGCGCGATCGCGGGAGTGCGGGTTGCGCGCGCGATCCCAGCACGCCGCACTGACCAGGAAGGTCGCGTTCGGGAACAGCAGTTCCGGCGCGGAGCCTTCGCGCCATGGCGCCAGCAAGCCGCCGGCATGATCGAAATGCAGATGCGACAGCACCACGACATCGATATCCTCATGCGCGAAACCGGCGGCGGCGAGCGAATCGAGCAGCACATGGCGGTCCTCGACCACGCCGTAACGCTCGCGCATTTTCGGGTCGAAGAAGGCACCAATACCGGTCTCGAACAGCACGGTCTTGCCGTTCAACGGGCTGGCGAGCAGCGCGCGGCAGGCCAGCGGCACGCGGTTGTGTTCGTCGGGCGGCAGCCACTTCGCCCACACCGCGCGCGGCGCGTTGCCGAACATCGCGCCGCCGTCGAGTTTCTGCGAATTGCCGAGAATGGACCAGAGTTTCATGCGATGTCTCCTTCCGATGTCGGCGTGATCTGGATCGGCGCGGTTTGGCCGCGCTCGATGGTGTATCGATGTTCGACGCAGGCTTCTTCCTTCACGAACACATCGGCGGCGCCGATTTCCTGGAATCCAGCCGCCACCAGCATGCGCCTGCTGGAGGTGTTGCGCGCGTCGGCGTTGGCATGGATGCGGGTCACCGCAGGGTCCGAGAACAGCATGCCGCATGCCGCACGCATCGCGCTGCGGCCGATGCCACGCCCCTGCGACGCAGGTGCGAGGGTGATTCCAAGTTCCGCCTCGCTGCGGTCATGCGACAACCACACGCCGAGGTCTCCGAGCAACGCATCGGTGGCGGCATCCGCGATCGCGAGCTGCAACCAGTGGCCGGCGGAATCGACATCGGCCTTCGCGCCATGCTCACGCAGGAACGCGCGCGCTTTTGCCTCGTCCATCGGCCACCAGCCCTGATAGCGTGCGACCAACGGATCGCTGCGATAGCCGAGGAACACCGCAAGATCGTCCTCTTCACGCAACGCGCGCAGACGCACGCCGCCCATGCACACAGGCAGGCGCGAGGCCATGCTCACGGCGCAGACGTTGCCGCGTCCGGCAACAGCAGCGCCTTGCCCACCGGGTTGCGAGGATCGCTGCCGCCGTGCAGCACATTGGCGCGCTTGTCCCATTCCACCGTCTGCAGATTGCCCCAGGTGTCGCTGGAACGGCGGCCATCGGTGCTGTCCTTCGGCGTGATCACAGTGTGGCCCATCGCGCGCAGCGCAGCGACGACATCATCCGGCAGCGCGTCGCGCTCGGTGCCGATACCGTCGGGCATCCACTGGTGGTGATAGCGCGGCAGCGCTGCGACCGCCTGCGCATCGAGACCATCGGCATAGCCCAGCGCGCCCAGCAGCACCATGGTGATGATGCGGCTGCCGCCGGGCGTGCCCAGCACCGCGACGCGGTCGGGCGAACTCATGAAGGTCGGAGTCATCGAACTGAGCATGCGCTTGCCCGGCTTCGGCGCGTTGGCGTCGTAGCCCATCACCCCGAACGCATTCGGCGTGCCGGGCTTGAGCGCGAAATCGTCCATCTCGTTGTTGAGCAGGACGCCGGTACCGGGCGGGATCAGACCGGAACCGAACAGCAGATTCACCGTCTGGGTCGCGGCGACCAGATTGCCCTCGGCATCGATGATCGAAAAATGCGTGGTCTCGTCGTCTTCCATCGGCGTCCGCGCACCGGACAGCATGTCGCTGGGCGTGGCCTTGGACGGGTTGATCGTCGATCGCTGCCCGGCCGCGTAATCGGCGCTGGTGAGCGTGCGCACCGGCACCTTCACGAAATCCGGATCGCCGAGATAGAACGTGCGGTCGCGGAACGCGCGGCGCATCGCTTCGACGGTGAGATGCACGCGTTCGGCCTGCGGCAGTTTCGCGAGATCCCACGGCTCCAGCATCTGCAGCATCTGCGCCAGCGCGACGCCGCCGGACGACGGCGGCGGTGCGGTCACCACTTCCCAGCCGTCGTATTCGAAGCGCAGCGGCTCGCGTTCGCGCACGCGGTAGCCGGCAAGTTCGTCGGCGGTCCACTGCCCGCCTTCGGCCTTCACGCCGGCCAGCAGCTTCTTCGCGATGGTGCCGCGATAGAAGCCGTCGAAACCCTTCTCGGCAAGCAGTTCGAGCGTGCGCGCGAGATCGGGCTGGATCAACAGTTCGCCGTCTTCCACCGCATCGCCATCGGCGAGGAAGACCGCACGCGTGCCTGTGTAGCGCTCCATGACCGCGCGGCGGTTGGCATAGCCCTCGATCAGGCGTCCGTAAACCGGAAAGCCTTCGCGGGCGATGCGGATCGCGGGCGCCAGCGTGGTTTTCAGCGGCAACCGTCCGTAATTCGTCGCCAGATGCACCAGACCCGCCGGCAAGCCGGGAATCCCCGCCGACCACGGCCCGTTCTCGGCGCGATCGCGATTGAATTCGCCTTTGTCGTCGAGGAAGGCGGCAGGCGTCGCGGCGGCCGGCGCGGTTTCGCGCGCGTCGATGAAAATATCCTTGCCGGTTTTCGCGTCGTGCAGCAGGAAGAAACCGCCGCCGCCGAGACCCGAGGAAATCGGCTCGACCACCGACAGCACCGACGATACCGCGACCGCCGCGTCGAAGGCATTGCCGCCCTGACGCAGCATGTCGATACCGGCCTGGCTCGCGAGCGCATGCGCGCTGGCGATGGCGGCACCGGGCGGATGCGCTGCAGTCACCTGCTTCGCAGTGGCTTGCGTGACCGGCACAGCCTCGGCCGACCACGCGGGCGCCGCGATCAGCAAGGCACAGATCAGACCACTGGCGAAGAATGTTCGGAACGTCATGCGTGTTGCTCCTGCAGCCGGGCGAGTTTCGCCAGCAGCGCATCGTGCGACTCCGGGTGCGTGGGGTCCGGGTCGATGCATTCGACCGGACAGACCACCACGCACTGCGGCTCGTCGAAATGGCCGACGCATTCGGTGCAGCGCGCCGGATCGATCACATAAATCGTTTCGCCCTGCGAAATCGCCTGATTCGGGCATGCGGGCTCGCAGACATCGCAATTGATGCACAGCGCGTTGATCTTGAGCGACATGCGCGGCTCAGGCCGTCTTCGCAACGCGAACGTTGCGAAGACGAATGGCGTGGGACGGACGAAACGAAGAGTTGCGAATCACTTCGTCTCGACGAAAACATAGTTCACGCCGGACGGCGCGACCGCAGCCTCCACCCGATCACTGTCTTCGGGCTTGCCGATGAACAGCAGTTTCACGCCCTTCAGCTTGTCCGGCTTGATGCCATCGAATGCGGCCACCACCATGTCCGCGGCCTTGGCCGAGGACAGCGAGGCAGAGGAATACGCCAACAGGTTGCCGGCGAGAATGCCGCGCGAGATGTCGGACTTGGCCTTGTCGAGCAGACGATCGTAGCTGCCCTGGAAATCCGCGGAACTTTCGGCCGGCAGCAGATACAGGAACGGCTGGTTGGTGACGCCCTCCATGTTGCGGCCGACGACATCGATCACATAGGCCTTCCATGCGGCCGAATCTTCATTGGTGGGCGCCGTCAACGGTGCCTTGTCGGCAGCCTTCGGCGCATCGTCTTCTTTCTTGCAGGCCGCGAACGGCACGGTGAGAGCGGCGATCAACAGCAGACGGACGATGATGTTCATAGGTCGGGAATCCCAAGTGTGTGCACGAAACGAAAGGACGGTACGGCGGAACAGAAGCAGTCGGAGTTGTATCAGGCCGGGGCTGGAGGCATCAGGCTGGATTACGTCGCCATTCGGCCAGCAGCGCCGCATTGACCGCCGATGGCACGAAGCCGGAGACGTCCCCGCCGAGGCGGGAGACTTCGCGAACCAGCGAGGAGGAAATGAAACCGTATTGCTCGGCCGGCGTCAGGAACAGCGTTTCCACATCCGGAATCAGATGGCGGTTCATGCTGGCCAGCTGGAATTCGTATTCGAAGTCCGACACCGCGCGCAGGCCGCGCAGCAGCACGCCGCCGCCGACCTCGCTGACGAAATGCGCGAGCAGCGAGTCGAAACCGCGGACTTCGACGTTGGGATATTGCGCCAGCGAATCGCGGGCCAACTCCACCCGCAGCGCCAGCGGCAGTGCCGGCCGCTTGCCGGGGCTCTCGGCGACGCCGACGACCAGTCGCTCGAACAGCGGCGCGGCGCGTTCGACCAGATCCAGATGCCCATTGGTGATCGGATCGAAAGTGCCGGGATAGACCGCTGTTCTGGAAGCAGGAATTCGGGGGGCGGCCGTGGTCATGACGTCGTGGGAATCAGCGCTGGCGAAGACGGGCCCCAGTGTAGCAGCGGCTCAAGCCCTGCCGCGCCGGTACAGGGCATACCGGACTTCGCGCGTCTGCCCCTCCCGGTGGAGTCGCCAAGCGGAGGCCGGCAAGGGGGCGCTCGCCACCGGCGATTCGACATACAACCAAGCGTTTTCAAGCAGTTGCCCATCCAGCGCCGCCAGCGCCGGGTTCCACAGATCGCCAGCGAACGGCGGATCGACGAATGCGAGGTCGAAGCCACCGGGCGCGGTCCGCAGCCAGACAAGGGCGTCGGCACAGACCACCTGCACGCGCTCGCCGCCCGGCAGCTTGGCCGCGAGCTGGCGCAGGCCACCGGCGAGCTGCGGGTCGCGTTCGACC
>JBAQRU010000317.1:0-11875 GCA_049296025.1 Lysobacteraceae bacterium
GTGATTTGAACATATCGGCGTAGCCTTCACCTCTCCGAATGCCCCGTCTCGTCATACCCCCTCGGCATCAACATCTGCGGCTGAATCAACTCGATGAAATCCCGCGCCTGCTGCGAAAGATACTTCCCCTTCCTGACCACCACCCCATAACTCCGCGACGGGAAATATTTCGCCAGCGATCGCGCGGCGAGGCGGGTACGGTCGGCGTCGGTGAGGCAGATGGCGGTGACGATGCTGATGCCCAGGCCCATCGCGACGTATTGCTTGATGACTTCCCAGCCGCCGACTTCCAGGGCGACGGTGTAGGGCACGCGGTTCTGCTGGAACACCAAGTCCACGAGTCGGTAGGTGGTGAGGCGCTGCGGCGGCAGGATCAGGCCGTAGGGTGAGAGATCTTCAAGCTTGAGTTCGGCTTTGCCGGCCAATGGATGGTCGGGCGGGGTGATCAGCATCGGTTCGAAGCGGTAGACCGGGACGTAGTCGAGGTCGCCGGGCACATCGAGCATCGAGCCCACCGCGAGATCGACTTCGTCCGAGCGCAGCAGGTCCAGGCCACCGGCGCCGGTGACGTTGTGCAGGATCAGCCGCACCTCGGGATGCTTCTGGCGGTAGGCCTCCACGATCTTCGGCAGCAGGTAGAGGATGGTGGAGCTGCCGGCGGCGACGTGCAGTTCGCCGGCATCCAGGCCGCTGATCTGTTCGCGGAAGGCGGCGGGCAGGTGGTCGATGCCTTCCACCAGCGGCCGCGCCAGTGCGTACAGGGCGTCGCCCTCGCGGGTCGGGGTCAGCCGGCGGCCGACGCGTTCGAACAGCTTGACCCCCAGCTCGCGCTCCAGCGCCTGCAGTTGCAGGGTGACCGCCGGCTGGCTGACGTACAGCGCGCCGGCCGCGCGCGAGACCGAGCCCAGGCGGGCGACTTGGCAGAACGCCCGCAGGGGTTTCAGGCGGTCGGATTTGTAGGCGAAACGGGGGCTGGGGGCGGTATCGTCGACCATGTCGGGCGGGGTCCGTGGAGGTGAGGCGGAAAGCAGCGCGGCAGGGCATGCGCTGTCATCCATTGAAATCAATGCGTTGCGATACTTGTAGCGCGGTTACGACTTTCGTCGAAGATCAATTATAAGCTGAACTTATGATTAGCATTGCTAAAACTCAGTTGTCAAATAAAGAGCCCGGGCGGATGGTGAAACCCCCACGCAAGTGTTGGAGTTGTCCATGTCCGCCGTCCTCAAGCCCCACGCTGAGGCCCACGAAACACTGACCGGCGTCGAGATCCTCGGCACCGTGACCGGGCAGGACGCCCTGCTCACGCCCGCCGCGTTGGCATTCCTGGCTCGCCTGCATCGCCGCTTCGAGCCCCAGCGCCAACAGCGGCTGACCGTGCGACAGGCGCGGCAGGCCGAGTTCGATGCCGGCGCACTGCCGGCTTTCCGCGACGACACCCGGGCGATCCGCGATGGTGACTGGCGGGTGATGCCGATCCCGGCCGCGCTGCTCGACCGCCGGGTCGAGATCACCGGACCGGTCGATCCGAAGATGGTCATCAACGCGCTGAACTCGGGCGCCAGCTGCTACATGGCCGACTTCGAGGATTCGACCGCGCCGACCTGGGCGAACCTGATCCAGGGCCAGCACGCGATGCGCGATGCGGTGGCCGGCACGCTCGAATTCGATGGCGACAACGGCAAGCAGTACCGCCTGAAGCCGGAAGCCGAGCGCGCGGTGTTGCTGGTGCGTCCGCGCGGCTGGCATCTCGACGAGAAGCACGTCGTCGTCGATGGCGTGCCGATGTCCGGCGGTCTGTTCGATCTCGGGCTGTTCGCGTTCCACAACGCCGGTGCGCTCACCGCCAGGGATCGCGGCCCGTATTTCTATCTGCCGAAACTGCAGTGCATGGAAGAAGCCGCATTGTGGAACGCGGTGCTGGACGAGATCGAAGTGCAGCTCAACCTGCCGCAGGGCGCGATGAAGGTGACCGTGCTGATCGAAACGCTGCCGGCGGCGTTCGAGATGGACGAGATCCTGCATGCGCTGCGCAGCCGCATCGTCGGCCTGAACTGCGGACGCTGGGACTACATCTTTTCCTATATCAAGACCCTGCGCGCGCATCGCGACCGGGTATTGCCCGAGCGCAGCCAGGTGACGATGACCCAGTCGTTCCTCAAGGCGTATTCGGAACTGCTGATCAAGACCTGCCACCGCCGCGGCGCGCATGCGATGGGCGGCATGGCGGCGCAGATTCCCAACCCGCGCGATCCCGAAGCCAATGCTGCGGCATTCGCGCGCGTCGAGGCCGACAAACTGCGCGAAGCCTCTGCCGGTCACGACGGCACCTGGGTCGCGCATCCGGGCCTGGTCGAATTGGCGCGCGGTATTTTCGATGCGCGCATGCCCGGTCCGCACCAGCACGACGTGCGTCGCGAAGACGTGAACGTCACCGCCGAGCACCTGCTGCGGCCATCGCTGGGCACGATCACCGAAGCCGGTTTCTTCGGCAATGTCGAAGTCTGCGTGCGCTATCTCGCGGCGTGGCTCGACGGCAACGGTTGCGTACCGATCCACGGGATGATGGAAGACGCCGCCACCGCCGAGATCGCGCGCGCGCAGCTGTGGCAGTGGCTGCACTTCGCCGACGACGGCCGCGAGCCGCTGCAGCTGGCCGACGGCACGCCAGTGGATTTCGCGCTGCTGGAACGCGCGTTGATCGGGCTGCCTTCGAAGCTCGCGGCGGATGCTGCGGTGATCGGTGGGGCGCGGATCGATGATGCCATCGCGCTGTTGTCCGAGCTGACGCATCGGGATGTGCTTGCGGATTTTCTCACTTTGCCGGCTTACGAACGGCTTCGGGGCTGAAGCCCCTCCCACAAGATCAAGAGCATCGGGGCTGAAGCCCCTCCTGCAAAATCGAACGAAACACATTCTTCCCCACAGGAATATCGCCATGAAGACCATGCTCCCCACCGCCGAACAACTGAAGCTGGACTGGAACAACAACCCGCGCTGGGCCGGTGTGGTCCGCCCGTACAGCGCCGAGGAAGTCGTGCGCCTGCGCGGCACGGTGCCGGTGGAACATTCGATCGCGAAGATCGGCTCGGAAAAGCTCTGGAAGTCGCTGCAGACCGAAGACTTCGTCAATGCGCTCGGCGCGATGACCGGCAATCAGGCGATGCAGCAGGTCAAGGCCGGGCTCAAGGCGATCTACCTCAGCGGCTGGCAGGTGGCGGCCGACGCCAACATCGCTGGCGAGATGTATCCCGACCAGTCGCTGTATCCCGCGAACTCGGTGCCGCAGGTCGTGAAGCGCATCAACAACACGCTGTTGCGCGCCGATCAGATCCAGTGCGCGGAAGGCACCGGCGATATCGATTTCATGCAGCCGATCGTGGCCGATGCCGAAGCCGGCTTCGGCGGCGTGCTCAATGCGTTCGAGTTGATGAAGGCGATGATCGAAGCCGGCGCGGCCGGCGTGCACTTCGAGGACCAGCTCGCCAGCGTCAAGAAATGCGGGCACATGGGCGGCAAGGTGCTGGTGCCGACCCGCGAAGCGGTGGAGAAACTGGTTGCCGCGCGTCTCGCCGCCGACGTGATGGGCGTGCCGACGCTGATCGTCGCGCGTACCGATGCCGAAGCCGCCGATCTGCTGACCAGCGATGTCGACGACAACGATCGCCCGTTCTGCACCGGCGAGCGCACCGTCGAAGGCTTCTACAAAACCAGCAACGGCCTCGATCAGGCGATCAGTCGCGGACTGGCCTATGCGCCGTACGCCGATCTGGTGTGGTGCGAAACCGGCAAGCCGGATCTGGAATTCGCGCGCAAGTTCGCCGAAGCCATCCACGCGAAGTTCCCGGGCAAGCTGCTGGCCTACAACTGCTCGCCGAGCTTCAACTGGAAGAAGAATCTGGACGACGCCACCATCGCCAAGTTCCAGAAGGAAATCGCCAGCTACGGCTACAAATTCCAGTTCATCACCCTGGCCGGCTTCCACGCCCTGAACTACTCGATGTTCAATCTGGCCTATGGCTATGCGCGTCGCCAGATGAGCGCCTTCGTCGAGCTTCAGGAAGCTGAATTCGCGGCGGCCGATCGCGGCTTCACCGCTGTCAAGCATCAGCGCGAAGTGGGCACCGGTTATTTCGACAGCGTCACCCAGACCATCCAGGGCGGCAAATCCTCGACCGTTGCGCTGAAGGGTTCGACCGAGGAAGAACAGTTCCACGAGCAGCCGGCGGCGGCGGCCTGATTTGGATTGACGGGGGGCGTGTGGTGCCCGGGCTTGCGGCATGCATGGGATTAGGTTATCCATGCTGGCGACCGGGCATCTCCGACCCGCGTTCACCTTATTGAGGACTATGCTCATGAAGTATGTTTCGACGCTGAAATATTTCGCATTTGCCGCACTGCTGGGCATAACCAGCGGAGCGGTCACGGCCGCCACCGATCCGCAGCCGCCCAACATTCGTGACATCGTGACCCAGCAGACCCAGCTTCGTGAACAGGTCAAGGCGGGCAAGGGTGCCTTCAAGGACATGAGCAAGGCAGAGCGTAAGGCGCTTGCCGAACGCCAGGATCGCGTGCTGCAGATGCTGGGCGAAAATCAAACCCTGGATGAAATGCCGCCCGATAAGCGGGTTGCGGTTTTCAACGATCTGGAGTGGATCAAGGCTGCGGTGACCAAGGCCGAGGACGAACGCAAGATCTGCGAATACACCCGCACAGTCGGCTCCAACCGTGTGGTCTCGGTATGTACGACAGCCAAGGAACAGCGCGAAAATCGCGATGGTGCCCAGCAGAGCCTGAGGACTGGGTACAAGTGCGACGATTGCAAGGGCAACTGATCGCTACGTGTCGCTTTCGACGGTCGGCCTTGTGCCGGTCGTCGTTCAATCGGACTCAATCGCCTTCTTTCGCGGCAATCCATCGTCCGGATTGATCGCGGCCCACTCGACATGCGTGTCCCAGAAGACGTGCGCCATCGGCGCACGGTCCGCATCGCCGTCCAGATTCGCCAGCGAGATGTGAAGCTCGCCGGGCCAGCGCTCGGAGCGGAAGAACAAGGAACTGCCGCAGCGCTTGCAGAAACCGCGCTCGGCCCCCGGCGATGACACGTACCAATCCAGCGAACCGGCGGCATCGTCGATCCTGACGCGTTCGTTTTCCATGCCGAACCAGGTCACGAACGCCGCGCCATGCGCGCGCTGGCACATCGTGCAGTGGCAGTGCGCCACCCACTTGCTGGGCCACGTCACGGTGAAGCGGACATCGCCGCAGAGACAGCTGCCGTGTGCTTGCGTCATCGCATCATGCCGATGTTGAATAGTCCGAAGCATACGCCACGCCTGCAGCGCCAGCACTACCGCAACGCATCGCGTTCGCCGACATTGCAAGCGCCACGCGAGAACCCGCGTACGCGATCGGTCCCATCGTCCCCATGGAGCTTTCGATGTCTTTTCTCACCCTGCGCAACAACACCCGGTTTCCCGCCGTCTACGGTGTGAAGAAAGGCCAGCAGATCATCGCGCGCATGCCGGGCCTCGCGCCCGGTGGGGAACTGCGGGTGCCGGACGCGCAGACCTACACGGTGGTGGCGACCACGGTCATCGAAGGCAACACCTACACATCCGCTCCTATCACGGTGTCCCGTTCAGCAGGCTTCCTCGCAAGGGTCTTGCAGCACGCGCCCCAGGGCACCTATCTGTTCGAGATGCAGGAAATCCCGCCGCGTGGGCCCGACCGGCTGGAATTCCAGACGACGACCTCCAGCCCGGTGACGTTCACCATCAGCAACAACGGCATCCATCTGCAGACCGTCGTCGTGAAAGATGCTTTCAATGTTGTCAGCCTGTCACTGGCCGGTACGTACAGCATCTACGCGATCATCAACGGCATCACCACGGAGGTGGTGCAGACTGATGATGCTGATGCGGTGGTTACTGCAATCGAGGACTCAAGCAGTCTCGAACACGGTTACTACATGCTGGTGATAGGCTGAGATATCGTTCGCACGTATCGATGCGGTGCGTGAAGGCGTCGCCTGCTCACAGCGACCCGCGAGATCAGGGTATCCACAATTCGGAAGGTGTCGGCATGTTGTTGGTGGCAGCTTCACTGACAGGATTTGGCGCCTCCATCTTTCAAGATCAGCTCCTGACGCAATGGGGTAGTGGGCGCTCCGCACCTGCGTGCTTGAGATGGTGTGCCGGGTGTTGACAGGCATTGAAGTGCGTGATCCAGGAAGTTCGTGGAGCGTTTTATGAGCGAGGACGCATCGATGATGCGTTGTTTCCCTCGACGAATTACGATCAATCTGCAAGGCAGGCATAAAAACGCAATAATTCTGTGAGACCTTGGGAAGCTTTTTTATCCATATCCTAACGATCAGGGGCTTCCAATGAATTATTGCAAGTGGCGCCGTACAGCGCTGGCGTTGTCGTTGATGATCGTTTGGGCAGGCGCTGCGCAAGCAACGTCGTTGGCCCATCCAGATCACTACGAGTTCGATGCAACACTCCACGCACCACTGAAGCCTGTCTCTGGGGGCTGGCCGATCACGCTGTATTTCGACTATCCCGCCGCCGGCAATGTCACCGCCGCAGCGTGGATATTGGAAGCGGTTTCTCCCAACGGGCGCGTCGTGCGCAAGTGGCACGGGATCAAGATGTTGCCCCGGCAACATGGTGTCGTGAAAGTCGAGTGGAACGGGCGCGACCAGAAGAGTTTCGCGCTACCCGCCGGCTACTATTCACTGCGCCTGCGCGCTACGCCGACAGTTCAGGTCAGCTCGGACGTGCGACTGCCGCTTGCGACCCGGATCGCGGAAGCGTTCTCCGCGTTTGGCGACGAAGCGCATATACAGAGTGTTGATGTGATGGTCGGCACGGTTGCGCCTGCGAAGATCACGCCGCGAGTCGCGTTGCCGGTTGGCGTTGAGCAAGACAGACTGGCGCGCAAGGCCCCTGCAGGCAGAGTAACGGCGCGGTCCATCGCGGCACCTGCCAGCCTCCCTTACACCATCTATTACGGCAATCTGCACAGTCAGACCAATCACAGCGATGGTGGAACGGCGCTCGCCAGTTGCAACGGTTCCGAGTCACCACAAGCGGGCGACTTCGGGCCGACCGAAGCCTATACGATGATGCGGACTCAAGCCGGTGGCGACTTCTTGCTGGCCTCCGAACACAATCACATGTATGACGGATCGACGGGCACCAATACGTCCGCGAACCCGGCGACCGCGAATGCCCTGTTCGCCAGCGGCATTACCGCCGCCACCAGCTTCAACGCCAGCAATCCTGACTTTCTTGCGCTCTACGGCACAGAGTGGGGCGTGATCAACAATGGCGGACACCTCAATCTGGTCAATCCTGATGGGCTGACAAGTTGGGAAAGTAACAGCAGTGGCCAACTGATCGGCGCTGTCTCTACGCCGAAGAACGACTACGCGACACTGTATGCGGTGATGAAGCAGCGCGGCTGGATCGGTCAGTTCAACCACCCGTCAACCTCACAGTTTGCCATCGGCGGCACCGGCATGGGCTACAACGCCGATGGCGCGGAAGTGATGGTGCTGACCGAAATCCTCAATAGCTCGGCGTTCTCGGTCAATACCACTGAGACTGAAACAAGCCGCAGCTCCTACACGGGCGCGTGGAATCTCCTATTGGAACGCGGTTACAAAGTCGCACCCGCCACCAATCAGGACAATCACTGCGCGAACTGGGGACTGAGCTTCACCAATCGCACCGGCGTCCTGCTTCCGACAGGCACGGTGCTGAGTCAAGCCAATTTCGTTAATGCGCTGCGTGCTCGTCGTACATTCGCGGCCGAAGACAAGACCGGACAGCTGGTGCTCACCGCGAACGGTCATGTGATGGGCGAGACGTTTAGCAACAGCGGCGCTCTCACGCTCTCGGCAGTCTATGCGAGCACGAGCGGGCAATCGGTGCAGCGTGTGCAGTTCTTTGAAGGCGTTCCCGGTCGCAACGGCACGGTGACGCAGCTTACTGAAGGCAGCGGTGACTACACCTTCACGCCCGCGACCGGTCAGCACTTCTATTACGTTTTCGTCACGCAGGCCAATGGTTTGCGATTGTGGTCCGCTCCGATTTGGGTGACGCAGACCGCAGGCGCACCGGATACGACGCCGCCCACGGTCAATGCCAGCGAGTCAGGAACCGGCGGCACGATCACACTCTCGGCGACGGCGACGGATGATGTCGGCGTGACCAATGTCGAGTTCTACATTGATGACATATTGCGTGGCAGCGATAACAGCTCACCCTATGCAATCACCTTCGATTCCAAAACGATCGCCAATGGTGCCCACACGCTCACGGCCAAAGCTTTCGACGCCGCAGGCAATACGGCGACCTCGTCCGCTGTGGCATTCAATGTGAGCAATATCGCCCCGGTCGCGAATTTCACATTCGTGGTCTCAGGCGCGACGGCAACATTCATCGATGCATCGTCCGATTCCGATGGAACGGTTGTATCGAGGGCGTGGAACTTCGGTGATGGTGCCACATCGACTGCCGTCAATCCGAGTCATTCGTATGCGACTGCGGGCACGTATACCGTCAAATTGACCGTGACTGACAACAGCGGACTGACCCACATCAGGACTCAAGCCATCGACGTAGGCGCGAGCGTTGTCCAGACCTACAGCAACACGGCCGACGTCGCCATCTCCGACTACACCACCGTCTACAGTGCGATCACGGTTTCTGGTCGTACGGGTGCCGCTCCGGGCAATACGCTTGTCGCGGTAAACATCTTCCATACCTACATCGGCGATCTGAAAGTCGATTTGATCGCACCGGACAATAGCGTGTATGTCCTGCACAACAGAAGCGGCGGCCCCACCGACAACATCTTCAGAACCTACTTGGTGAATCTCTCGACCGAGCAGCTGAATGGCAATTGGACGCTGCGCGTGAGAGACAATGACGGAGCGGATGTTGGACGCATTGATAGCTGGAGCATCACGTTCTGAGTTTGAAGAACGCATCCAAGCTGTTGCAATGACACAAGGCGTGCTTCGGCACGCCTTGTGTGTGATGGGGAGGGTGATCTCGCAGAGGTGGGCCCGCTCTGCAGTTCATAGACCCTATGACTTGAATCGTTGGTTGAGCGACTATACGGAAGTGAATATCAAGTCGGTGAATTTTGGCAGTGCCAGCTTTCTACGGCCTGTATTATCTTCGTGTCAAGCTCAATGAAATCGATAGTGGATTTGGTCGCAGACGTGAAATCATAGAACAAACCAAAATTAGGAGCTTGAACAAAGCGCTTGCAAGAAACAGCATGATCAAATTGTTCAATCTTTGGTGAAGGCGACGCCTTGGAGTTGCGGCAGACTGCCATGAGACGAGCGCCGCTACCGATTACAGTCTTGTCGTCACTCTGATTGTTCGGCAACTGCCATATATACCAATCTTGCGTAAGGCTCGGGTTGCTTAAGACTGCATATTTGGAATTTTCTAAAAATCCAAGACTTGGTGTGCCTTCTACAAGAACTTGTCTATAAAAGGCGTCTTTCGGAATTCCATCCCACGACCAATCAATCTTGCTCTCAGGTTCAACCACTCCTCCTGTGATCACTTTCGGAATGTCGCAGTGGTCCATGTCGGGTGTGCATCCATGAAATGCAAATGCTCTGTCGCTAGGAGCATGGTTCTTCTCCCATAGCCCCCAGTCATTCGATATCGCATTTTCTTTTGGAACGCAGTAATCGCCGACATGATTTCCGTCCACGCGTACTCGTCCACAGCTGGTTGTTGCTAGGGCAATGGATAGTGAAAAAATTAAAATTCGCATGAGGGGAATGCGCACCAGGTGAATGATTGATTGACTATCTATTTGTCCTTCATGGCAAAGCGCACAATTATTCAAAGAGAACAACCATCAAACAAGTCCGTCGAGCTCCCGGCCTATCAGGGAAAGCCTTGCCCGGGGGTAAGGGATGTTGTCTCATAACTCAGTGATGTGTGAGATTAAGCCCATTATTCATTGTGGGTCACGCTTAGCCGGGCTCATTAGTTTTCCAAACAAAAAACCAATTACATAAAATTCAAAAATTCCAAGAATAATCGCCATCGAACATTCGGCATTTGACCTGAAATCATTAGTCCAACCCTGCGCTTCCTGTAAATAGTCAGCGAGCTGGTTAGTAAAGATCGAGAATGGCAAGGTTGCCATGTAGATGAAAATTGGCGCTTGCCAAGCCCCGTTCATCTTAAGCACAACAAAGTACATGGCATACAAAAAGAATGCCACAGAAAAAAAAGCTCCGTACTTCGAGATCATTATCTTCTCCCCCACGGGACTCTATCGAGTTGAGTGACGCCTGGCCCAAAATTTCTATGGTTTATAGCTCTCTGTCTTAGCAGGTTATATAAATCTCTAGGTAGAGCAGGTTGCATGAGCATGTGCGGTGCTCCGCCAGCGGCCAGCGCCTCATTGGCTCCAACAACACAGTTGGTTTCACCTTTGCGACCATCAGGCAACCAATCCCAGAGCGGCCTGACGCGCACCATACTAGCTGCTGCATTGAAGCCCACGTCATCGGGGACATACACTCTAAAAACAGCATCAGGCTCACGACGTTCTTCTGCCAGAGACATATCCCAATCCAATGTGCGATTAGAGTCGCGTGTGGTGTGTGTGGCTGGAAATTGACTGGTTAGTACAGTACCGTCCAATTCGCCAACAAAGACATGTCCAACCTGTCCAGAAAGCGCTCTATCCAACCATATTGCGACAATGATATCCCTTAAACCGTCAGGATCAATTCGCGCCATCGGATTTCCGCGAACATACCCATAAGTGTTGGTGCCGCTCTCAAGTCCAATCGGGTCACTCTGTACATAGCGACCCACACTCGGATCGTAATCCCGGAAGTAGTTGTAGTTCAACCCAGTCGCGCTGTCGAACTGCTGGCCCGGATAACGCATATCGAACACGAACCCTTGTCCGTCGTTGTCAGGGTCCATATTCGGCTCGCTCTCGCCGAAAGCCTCGTTAGTCAAGTCCCAGCGCCATACCGCAAGATCACGCACTGGATCGATCACTGCACGGGGCGTGCCCAGCGCATCGGCTTCGACGTAATGCAGCTTCAGTGAACTTCCGATCTTGGCGAGTACGCCAACCGGCAAGCCGTCGAACCAGATCGCTTGCTGAATCACCGTGCCGTTTACGTCGTAATCCCCGATCCAGTGACCAGCCTCGTCGTACAGGGTATGCACGGTGTCGCCATTGCCATTGCGATACACCCGCTCACCTTTGCCGTTGTAGCGATAACTCATCATCACTTCGCCATACACGCTCACGCTGCGCATGCGGTTGGCGGTATCGTAATCGAACGTCTTGATCTCGACTCCCGGTGGCACTTCGCTTCCATCATCTGTACCGATCGACTCAGTCGGCACCGTGCCCCCGTAAGACGCGCTCTCTTCTGGTGGATCGCCGGGTAGTGGGTCAACCACGATAGCGGACATCGGGCCGATTCTCGTCAAATTGCCGGCGCTGTCGTGCGTGCGCTCAGTATTGCCTACCGTCCACAGATTGTGGGTGTTAGCTTTGTAGGTATACGTACGTGTTGTCCACTGCGTACTCGGTGGAAGCGGGATGCACGGCTCGCCCGGCGCTGTTCCGGTGCAATCCTGCATGTTCACCGTGTCACGCCTGCCTGATGTCGTGCGGCTGCCGGTCCTATCGTAGTTGTAGCTTTGCCACAGGTCTTCTTGGGCGTCCCTGGCTTCGACCAGTCGGTTGAGGCCGTCATAGTGATATGTCCGCAGTGTATCGACTTGCTTGCCGTTACGCAGGACTGCCAAATTGCCGACTGCGTCGAATTCATATCCCAGACTGAGCCCAGGGC
>JBAQRU010000318.1:0-13797 GCA_049296025.1 Lysobacteraceae bacterium
AGGTGGTGGTGCCCAGCGGCAGGTAGTACATGTAGTCCAGCGCCAACAGGCCGCAGACCGCGCCGCGATGGCGGGCGAGGATCAGGGCCTGACGGTCGTTGTGCAGCACGGCGGCGATCCGCTCGGCAGCATCGGCCGCCTCGCAGGGATAGCCCAGTTGGGTCAGCAGCGCGGCGACGTCGTCGGCATCGGCCGGCACCGCGCCGCGCAGGTCGAAACCTTCCGCCGCGTGATCGTGCGTTGCGCTGCTCACGGCTCAGCGGGTGCCGTAGATGACCACCGTCTTGCCGCGGGCATGCAGCTTGCCGTCCACCTGCAGCTTCTTGAGGACCCGGCCGGCCATTTCGCGCGAGCAGCCGACCAGACGGGCCAGCTCCTGTCGCGACACGCGCAACTGGGTGCCCTGCGGATGGCTCATCGCTTCAGGCTCGCGGGTCAGATCGTGCAGCGCGCGGATGATGCGATCGGTCACGTCGAGGAAGGCCAGACGACCGGCCTTGCGGCTGGTGTCGAGCAGACGACGCGAAAGCTGGGCGCCGATGGCGTAGATCAACTGCGCGGCGTCGCCGCCCATCGGTCCTTCGAGCAACTGGTACAGACGGTCGTAACCGATTTCGGCCAGTTCGCACTGGGTGCGGGTGCGCAGGATGACTTCGCGGCGATCGCTTTCGACGAACAGACCCATCTCGCCGACGAATTCGCCCGGGCCGAAATAGCCCAGGACCAGTTCGCGGCCATCGTCTTCCTCGGTGATGATGCTGACCGAGCCGGAGATCACGTAATAGAGGGTGCCAGCGGGGTCGCCCGGGCGGAAGACTTCGGTCCTGGGCGGATAACGGCGGCGATGGCAGTGCGATAGGAATCGCTCGATCGTCGCCACGGTCGGGGCGAGCGGGTTCGCGTTGCGGCGAAGAGGTGTCAATGTGGCCACGGGAGGAGTGTTCATGCGAGCCATAACATGGGGATAGCCAAGAGTAGGCCTTTGTCACGTTTCGGGCAAACGGCGGTCGTAGACTGCGCGTGATCGCCGCTCCGATGCTGCGCTGCAGCGCCGGTTCCCCCCGGGGGGCTGCAATGCCGCATAATCGCGCCCCCAACCTCCCGTCCCAAAGGAATCGATGCCGTGGTCAAGCCACTGCCGCGTCTGAAGCTGCAAGGCTTCAACAACCTGACCAAAGCGCTGTCGTTCAACATCTACGACGTGTGCTACGCGGTATCCGAAGAGGAGCGCCAGCGTTACATCGCCTACATCGACGAGGAATACAACGCCGACCGGCTGACCCAGATCCTCTCCGACGTGGCCGAGATCATCGGCGCGAACATCCTCAACATCGCCCGCCAGGACTACGACCCGCAGGGCGCGTCGGTGACCATCCTGATCTCCGAGGAACCGGTGATCGACAAGAAGGACGCCGGCAAGGAGATCATCTCCGACGCGGTCGTCGCGCACATGGACAAGTCGCACATCACGGTGCACACCTATCCGGAGACGCATCCGGACAACGGCATCGCCACCTTCCGCGCCGACATCGATGTCGCCACCTGCGGCGTGATCTCGCCGCTGAAGGCACTGAACTACCTGATCGAAAGCCTGGAATCCGATATCGTCATCATGGACTACCGGGTGCGCGGCTTCACCCGCGACATCAAGGGCCGCAAGCACTACATCGACCACAAGATCAATTCGATCCAGGATTACCTGGCGAAGAACATCAAATCCCGCTACGAGATGCTGGACGTCAACGTGTATCAGGAAAACCTGTTCCACACGAAGATGCACATGAAGGAATTCGACCTCGACACCTACCTGTTCGAGGAGAAGGCCAAGAATCTCTCGTTCAAGGAACGCATGAAGATCGAAGCGCGTCTTCGCCGCGAGATCGAAGAACTGTATCAAGGCCGAAATCTGGTCGAGTGATCCGTCGGTAAGTTCGGCATCCAAAAAAGACCGGTCGAAAGCCGGTCTTTTTTGTTCTGCTAGCCGGACTGCGATGCGGTGACGACCGGGCAGACGGCCGGCGTGCGCCGGTGGATGGCCTCGAAATAGCGGTAATAGCGCATCGCATGCGGGTTCGTGCGCGGCACGCCTGCCTCCAGCCTCGGCCATAGTTCTCGAAAACCCGTCTTGCGCAGCAGTTTGGCGTATTCGCGGTACTCCCGAGGAGTATTCCCCGCGATCAACATGTCGACAACGCGCCGCCGGATGCGTATCGAAAGCGCATCCGGCAGTGTGCTTTGGCGCAGCGCGCGCGCAGTACGTGCCTTGAGATTCGCGCCGAAGGGAAATTTCCGATCCTCTTCGATGAATTCGACGCCGATGGCGGCGCAGGCCGGATCGCCCGCGAGGATGCCTTCGATGATCGCGTCCATGATCGGGTAGACCCAGCGGACATCGCCGTGCTCGTGGACCTTTGGTGCCAGTGGGCGAGGCGCTACGACGCCATGGCGCCCGGCATGGTCGGCATAGCGTGCCTGCACGGCGGCTGCGCTCCAGTCTCCTTGGCCATCGAAATCGCGGATCTGCATGCCAGTGATGGGACGCCTCTGTTTCGGTGTGGCGGCTATATCCGGTACGCCACCGCCTTCATCAACTTCGACGCCACCGCCATGAGCGTCGGCACCGGTTGCGGCAGGAGCCGCGCGCCGGCGGCTTCGGCCTGGTCGGCATGGCGGATCTCGTCGTCCTTCATCACCGTCAGGATCGCGCGGCTGCGCGCGTCGGCGGGCGGCAGCGTCCGCAGGTGTTCTTCGAGGTGCGCTTCGACCTGACGTTCGGTCTCGACCACGAAGCCGAGGTTCCAGCCATCGCCACGCAGGCCGGCGAGCACGCCGATGGCGTAACTCCCGGCATACCAGACCGGGTTGAGCAGACTGGGGCGGCTGTGGAGTTCGCGCAGGCGGTCTGCGCACCAGGCGAGATGGTCGGTCTCCTCCTGTGCGGCCGCCTGCAATTGCGCCCGTGTTTGCGGGTCTTGCGCGACCGCCGCCTGACCGACGTACAGCGCTTGTGCGCAGACCTCGCCGACGTGGTTGATCCGCATCAGCCCGGCGGCATGCCGTCGCTCGGTTTCATCGAGCACCACGTCGGCCTCGTCGGCGCCCGGGTTGGCGCGCCCGGCGCGCGGTGCGCCAGCGACGGTCTCCAGCGCGTTCTGCGCATCGGCAAGCAAGCGGTCGAGGGGCGAAAGGGCGCGGTTCGTGTTCATGCCGACATTCTCATGCGAGACATTCCGAGAGGAATTCGAGTGGGTGTTGTACCGGCAGCGCAGTGCCGTTCGCCAGATGCAGCCGGCAGCCGATATTGGCGCTGAGCAACCGGGTCGCGCCGCTGGCGGCGAGTTGGTCCAGCAGCGGTTGGCGCAAACGCGCGGCGCGTCCGGGGTCGGCCAGCATCTGCGTCCCGGCTGCGCCGCAACAGCCGAAGCCGGCGTCGAGGACGATCACTTCGAGCGCCGGCACCCGCGCCAGCAGCGTGCGCAGGGCCGCATCGCTGCGGACCACGTTGCGCTGGGTGCAGGGCAAATGCAGGGCGATGCGTTCCGGCCGCGCCGCCAATCGCAGCCGGTCGGCGTTTTCGGCGATCACATCGATGGCATCGCGGACAATGCTTTGCCCGCGCAGGCTATCGGCGAGAGTGTCGTGACAGCCGCTGGCAAGGCTCAGCACAGTGGAAACTCCGGCGAACGCTTGGCGATTAGTCGCGGCGAGCGCAGCGGCCTGTTCCTTTGCACCGGCATGGACGTGCAGGCTGCCGCAGCAGGTTTGCCCGGCCGGCGTCGTGAAGGTCGATCCGATGGCGTCGCCCAATCGGTGGATCGCCGCATGCACCGTCGCTTCGTAGCTGCGGCCCACACAACCGAGGAACAACGCGGCAGCGGGTGCGGACTTGTGATGCTGACCGCGATGCGGGGTGCGGGATGATGCCGGTGGTCGTGGCAATGGCCGGGCGGCACGCGGCAGTAGCGGCCAAGCCACACGATAGGCGGCCAGTAGCACCGACAGCGTCCGAGGGCGTGCGGTGAGCCATTCGGCCGTTCGCTGCCGCAGCCCGGCAGGCCTACGGGCGCGTTGGCGGGTGCGTGCAGCCATCAGCAGAGCCCCATAGCGCACCCCGGCCGGGCAGACTGCTTCGCAGCGGCGGCAGCCCAGACAATGGTCCAGATGAAGGTCGCCCGCCTCGGTCGGAGCCGACAGCCCGGTTTCCCAGGCTTTGGTCAAGGCGATCCGGCCCCGTGGCGATTCAGCTTCGATCGGCTCGAGTGCGTAAGTCGGGCAGGACGGCAGGCACAGGCCGCACTGCACGCAGTGGTCGGCCAGCGTTTGCAGGGATAGAGCGGAGTCGGCAGCGCAGGGTGGTGGGGCGATGGTCACACCGGATATCTTCCCGGAAGACGTTGCATTTCGCGAGGAGACACCAACGGGCAGGTCACCCTGCCGGTTTCGACTGGTCAAGCGACTTGCGGCGTTCCGCCCGGCCGGCTATGATCCCGCTTCTTTGTGGCCCCGCCTCTGCGGTGCCATGACGACAACGCGAGGCGAAGTTCGCCGGGGACGCCCTTCATCGGGACGCTCCGATTGAATCAGTCCGACCAGGTACCACTCACAAGAGCTCCTCCATGAAGACTTTCACTGCCAAGTCCGAGACCGTCCAGCGCGACTGGTATCTCGTCGACGCTTCCGGCAAGACGCTCGGCCGTTTGGCCGCCGAGCTCGCCAGCCGCCTCCGCGGCAAGCACAAGCCGGTCTACACCCCGCACGTCGATACAGGTGATTACCTGGTCGTGATCAACGCCGAGAAGATCGCGGTGACCGGCAACAAATTGAACGACAAGCTCTATCACCGCTTCACCGGTTACATCGGCAACCTGAAGACGGAAACCCTCGCCCAGGCGCTGGAACGTCATCCGGAGCGCGTGATCGAGATCGCCGTGAAAGGCATGCTGCCGAAGAACCCGCTCGGCCGCGCCATGTACAAGAAGCTCAAGGTGTACAAGGGTGCCGAACACCCGCACGCCGCCCAGCAGCCGCAAGTCCTGGATATCTAAACGATGGCTACTCAGCAGAATTACGGCACCGGCCGTCGCAAATCCTCTATCGCCCGCGTCTTCCTGCGCAAGGGTACCGGCACCATCACCGTCAACGACCGTCCGATCGACGAGTTCTTCGGCCGTGAAACCGCGCGCATGATCGTTCGTCAGCCGCTTGTGCTGACCAAGACCAACGAGCAGTTCGACATCGTCGCCACCACCACTGGCGGCGGCACCACCGGCCAGGCCGGCGCGATCCGTCTCGGTATCGCCCGTGCATTGGTCGAGTACGACGAGACCTTGAAGTCGGAGCTGCGCAAAGCCGGTTTCATGACCCGCGATGCCCGCGAAGTCGAACGCAAAAAGGTCGGCCTGCACAAAGCCCGTCGCGCAAGCCAGTTCTCGAAGCGTTAAGCATCGGACAGGCTGGCCTGTCGCCGGGGCGGAGGTTCTCTCCGGTTCCGGCGGCAACGTTCTGGCGTTACAATCGTCGCGCAGCAGTTATACAGCCCCGTCGCCAAGCGGTAAGGCACCTGACTCTGACTCAGGCATTCGGTGGTTCGAATCCATCCGGGGCTGCCACTACGGAAAACCCGCCGCAAGGCGGGTTTTTTGTTGGTGGCTGTGAGAGGATCAGAATCAATAGCGGCCGGCGAGCATTCGAATCGCGGAAAAGTACGCGCGTTTTTAGACCGCGTAATCAGTTTGAAACGGGCATTGGTCATACCTGTCATTTCTTACAGGTACACGATATCGGCCAGCTCCGGATATGGTCACCCAATCGGCGTTTGCCGACTGATTATTCAACAGGGGATGTTGTGCTCGATTTTTTCAGGAAGTTGTTTGGGGGTGGGCAGGGACCGAGATCGCAGGCATTGCCGCAAGGGGTCCCGCCCGTGGAACAGCGCCGTGCCGGTTTCGGTATCGCATACGATGCCGGGCTGGTGCCAGCGCTGAAACGCGATCACGCCGATCTGGTCAAGCTCTACGGAGCGATCGGGGAATGCGCGCAGCAGGGCGATTTCCAGCAGGTGCCGCAAATGCTCATGGCATTCAAGGTGCATCTTGAGGGGCACCTGATCGCCGAGAATGTCCGTTTCTACAATTACGTGGAAAACGCGATGCAGGGCGATTCCGAGAGCATCGCACTGGTGCGCAGCTTTCGCCGCGAAATGAATGCGATCGCGCGCGGTGTCGTCGATTTCGTCAAGAAATATCAGCTCAGCACGTTCGATCAGCAGGCCCGCGAGGAATTCACGGAGGATTACAAGACGGTCTATGGACTGTTGGCGCAGCGCATCGAGCGTGAAGAGGCCAGCCTCTACCCGCTCTATATGCCGACTTAAGCCACGCCAGCATAAAGTCCAGGAGACACGCTTCCACAGCGCTCCTCAAAGGCCACACGCACAGGTTTCAGCGACACAAGGATGTATCGCTTTCGGGCGACCGTTTCGACGATCGAGCCGAAGGGACTGGGTTCAGCGCAAGCTGGTCCCGCAAGTCCGGACAGATCACGGATGGTTCGTTCGGACGTTCCCGCTTCACCCCAAAAACCAAGCGATGGAACCAGGAGGCTTTATGAAAAAGGAAGTGGCTGCAAAAGAAGGTGATGTCGTGCTGACCCCGGCCATGCGCCGGCTGCGGCACGAATTGGAAACGCATCCGGTATTTGCCGAAATCGCACACGCCGAAGCGCTCCGGAACTTCATGCAAGTGCATGTGTTCGCGGTGTGGGATTTCATGTCGCTGGCAAAGCGACTGCAACGGGACCTGACCTGCGTGGAACTGCCGTGGATGCCGCCGAGCGATCCGGTTGCCGCCAGGCTGATCAACGATATCGTGCTCGCCGAAGAAAGCGATGTTGATGCTCAGGGCAACCCCGCCAGTCATCTCGACCTGTACCTGACGGCGATGCACGACGTCGGCGCATCAACCGAGCAGTTCGATCATTTCATGCGTGAACTGCGTGGAGGGACATCCCTGACCGATGCGCTTGCTGCTGCCGAGGTGCCGCAATTCGTGCGTGATTTCGTCCAGCACACCATCGGCACCAGCCTGCACGGCAGTCTCCTGGAGGTGATGGCGAGCTTCTTCTACGGCCGCGAAAATGTCATCCCGGACATGTTCCAGAGCCTGCTCGATCATTGGGGGTTGAGCGAGGAGCAAGCCCCGGGCTTCGTGTACTACCTGCAGCGTCACATCGAACTGGATGGTGATACCCATGGCCCTGCGGCGAGCCGGCTGATCAATGCCGAGCTTGCGCGCAATGCCGATGGATTGCCGAGTACACGGGAAGCGGCGCGGCAGGCGTTGCTGGCACGGCGTGCGCTGTGGGACGGAGCTGCGGCACAGTTGCGCGAGCGATTCGCCCCGGAACGTGCGGCCTCGGCCAGAAAGCCGTCTCTTGTCGTAGCGGCCTGAACTGCGGGCCGCGCCCGTCAGTTCGCAGGTCCAATGTCGCGCACGCCCTTGCAACGGCGTGCGCGACGGATGTCATCGGGCCATGCGCCCTTCCTGGCGGCGGAGTCATCGCTTCACCATGCAGACCTGCTTCTGAAAGACGCATTGTTCGCAAGCTCCCTATGCCGCGCGTGCGACAGCAACGAATGGTGACGCGCCGACCGTCAGCAGGTTTTCCTCGACCGGCATGCGGAAGGCCAGACTCATCACTTTGCCGATTTTTCGGGCCAGACCCAGGCGCTCGACCCGCAACCCCAAATGCCGCAGCATTCTTTCAATCGGTGTGCTGGTCACGCCGACCAGATCCTCGATGCCGTGCGCACCGGCGAAACGGAACATTTCGGCGAGCATCGCCGCTGGCACGTGACCGAAACCGAAGCCCTCGCCCGCGCATGCGCTGCTGATCGCGAACCGGCTGACTTCCCAAACCGCAGACGATACGGGTGCCGGTGCGCCGTCGAGCAGGAATGGAAAAATATCGCGCAGCATGTTCGGCCCAGCGGTTGGCAGGAGTCGGCTGCAGCCGAGCACGTTCGACGCCCCGTCGTGCGCGACCACATAGTGTGCGCCTATCAAATCGAACCAATCGTGTTCGCGCCCGTTATCGACCCGCACCTCCCAGCCGAGCCTGCGGTGAAAAACATCCGAACGCAGCCTGTACATACTGTCCAGAAGCGGTGCGCCGAGTCCATTTTCGCCAGCGCGCGCGATGATGATCGATGCCATGGTGTCTCCTCGTGTCGTGGAAGGAGACACAAGTGAGCGGAACCGCTGTCAGAACTTGCAGCTGATCGACCTTACAGGTTGATGCAGGTCCGTTTCAGGTGTTCAGTCCGCCACGGATCGTCAGGAAAACTGCCGCTTTTATGGTCATGAGCGTCCAAATAAACGTCAAAATTGATTGTTTGGACCAATCAAATACTGATTGATGATCAGCGACGCATGAACCGGAGAGGAGGCCGCGCGCGAAATTGCCCGGCGCTATCCGGCCGGGATTGGTTCAGTTGCGCAGCGAAATGATCAGGCCCAGCGACACTGCGCGGGCGATAGCGGCCTGGCGGCCGCTGACGCCCAATTTGTGGGTGGCGTTCTGGAGATGGAAGATCGACGTCCGCTCGCTGATGTTGAGCAGTTGGCCGATCTCCCAGCTGGTCTTGCCTTCGGCCGCCCATGAGAGGCATTCGCGTTCGCGTTTGGTCAGCGCCGGCAACCGAGATGGGGTCTTGGAGCGCACGAATTGACGCGCGGCTTCATGCACGAAATGCGCGAGCAGGTGCAGCTCGGGCAGGATCGCTTCGTATTCGGCCGCAGGAAGGTGGCGGGATGCGTAGGACATGAGCCCCCATGAGACCCCGGGGCCATGCAGAGGCACGCTGACGCCGCTGCGGAGCCCGAATTCACGGGCTTCGCCGAACATATGGCGGATCTTCTGCAGGTGCGGGTCGACGATCCTGCGGTGATGGAACTGTGCTTCGTCCCATGCGAGCGGGATGGCATGGTCGTGGCAGTGGGTGATGATCGGATCGATGCTGATGTAGTCCACCGCGAAGTAATGGGTCACCCAGGCTTCGGGGTATGTGCCCATGCGCAGTTGGTTGGGATGTTCGTTGACCAGTGGCAGATCCACGGCATAGAACCAGTAATCGATGCCGAACGGCTTGACCACGCGATCGATCTCCACGGTCAATACCTCGGTGCTCGGCGCGTCTTCGAACGCGCGCAATCGGTCGATGTCGATTCGCATCCTGCTTGCCATGGCTGTCCCTGTAATGCTAACGCCGCCTGTAGTCGAGACGATGATGTTCATCGGCGAGCCGCGACGAGGAGGCGGCATAGGCGCGCAAGTCTGCGAGCGTGTCCCCGTCATGCCCGGTCCAAGCGATTAAAGTAACAGGCTTGTCACGAAGTGTGTGTGTTGCAAGCCCGCGAGTTTGCAATCACGGTCGTTGGCATGGAAGTTACACTTGAAACCATCGCCGGGCATACAGCCCGGCCACCCATGGACTACAGTCGAGATCGCTGCATGGTCGTCACCTTTCGCGCGCCGTTCACTTCACCCGATACGATCGTCGACGCGCTGCGTCGCAGCGGCTATGCGGCACTTGCCGCAGACGATGTCGCGACGCTCTGCGGCATGCCTCTTGATGCGTTGCAGGCGCTTGCGCCAAGCTGGAACGACCTGCCGTCCGACGACTATCTGCGCGATGGCGGGCGCTACCGGCAACGGCGGTACGCCTGCTTCGTGGTCAGTGCCGACGGCTGCGTGCAGGCGCCGCATCGTGCCCACTATCAGCCGCTGGATTACAACGCGCTGCATGGCGGCATTCAACGCTGGTTCGCGCCGATGGCGCCTGCGACCAGCGCCTCACCGGCTTGGCCGCAGTTGTTGCGGGCGCTGGGCGACCGTCTCCGCGAGCTCCGCCCGGTCGATGCCTGGTATGTCGAAGCGCACCAGTTCCGGATCGACACCACCGACGGTATCGGCCGGCCGACGCCTGAGGGCGCGCATCGTGACGGTGTCGACTTCGTCGCGGTATTCCTCGTCGACAGGCACGCGATCCGTGGTGGCGAGACCCGGGTGTTCGATGCCGATGGTCCGGATGGCCAGCGTTTCACGCTGACCGAGCCGTGGAGCCTGTTGCTGCTCGATGACAGCCGGATGATCCACGAGACCACGCCGATCCAGCCACAGCCCGGGACGACAGGCGGCTATCGCGACACGCTCGTGCTGACCTATCGGGCTGGCGGCTTCCAGTCGGAGGCCTGAGTGAAGCCTGCTGGCGATCAGTTACAATTGAAACCAATTCGGCAGGTCCGATTCAATCAATCCGGCTCAATTGAGCCGATTCAGTTGATTCGATTCAGTTGATCAAATCCACACAGGTGGTTCGAGGTTCCGATGAAGCTTGGCAGTCTGAAAGAAGGCGGGCGGGACGGCACGCTGATCGTGGTTTCGCGCGATCTCGGTCGCGCTGTTCGCGCCGAGGGCATTGCCCCGACCCTGCAGCGCGCCCTGGAGGACTGGTCGAACACCGCGCCGCGTCTTAATGCGCTGTCCGAAGCACTGAACGCGGGTGAGGCTGAAGGCGCGTTCGATCTCGATATGACATTGTTGGCGTCCCCGTTGCCCCGGGCCTATGAGTTCGTCGACGGCAGCGCGTACCTGCCGCACGTCGCGCGTGTGCGCCGCGCGCGCGGCGCCGAGGTGCCGGAAAGCTTCTACGTCGACCCGCTGATGTACCAGGCGGTCAGCGCCGGCTTCTATGGTCCGCGCGACCCGGTGCGGGTGCCGGGCGAAGACTACGGCATCGATCTGGAGGCCGAGGTCGTGATCGTCACCGACGACGTGCCGATGGCGGTGACGCCGCAGCAGGCGGCAGGCCACATCCAGCTGATCGGTCTGGTCAACGATGTGTCGCTGCGCAATCTGATCCCGAACGAACTGGCGAAGGGTTTCGGGTTCCTGCAGTCCAAACCGCGCTCGGCGCTGTCGCCGGTGTTCGTCACGCCAGATGAACTGGGCGATGCCTGGCAGGGCAGCAAGGTGCATCTGCCGCTGCTGACCCACATCAACGGCGTCTGGTTCGGTGCCCCGGAAGCGGGCATCGACATGCAATTCGACTTCGCGCAGCTCGTTGCGCATGCCGCCAAGACCCGCCCGCTGACCGCCGGCACCATCGTCGGTTCGGGTACGGTCGCGAACGAGGACACCTCGCTGGGAGCTTCCTGCTTCGCCGAGAAGCGCACGGTCGAAACGCTGGAGACGGGCAAGCCGATCACACCGTTCATGAAATACGGCGATACGGTCCGGATCGAAATGCGCAGCCGCGATGGTGTCGACATCTTCGGCGCGATCGAACAGCGGATCGAACCCCCGGCGACATGAAGGATGTGGAGGCGCTACGCGGCAGGATAGCGGCTGGCGAACGCTTCCGTTATCTGTGTTTCTGGGGACATCGTCCGCGCGCCGACGGTATGCCTTCCGCTGCGTGCTTCAGCCAGTGGTTCCCGGCAGCGTTCACGATCGACGCGATCCGTTACGCCACCGCCGAGCATTGGATGATGGCGGAGAAGGCGCGCTTGTTCGCTGATGACCTGGCGCTGGCCCGGGTGCTTGCGACCGCCGATCCGGCCGCGGCGAAAGCAGCCGGTCGTGCGGTCCGCAGCTTCGATGAAGCGACCTGGCTTCGTCACCGCCTCGACATCGTGATGCGCGGCAATCGCGCCAAGTTCGAGCAGCATCCGCCGTTGCGCGATTTTCTGCTCGCCACCGGGGATCGGGTTCTGGTCGAAGCCAGTCCGGTCGACCCTGTCTGGGGCATCGGGCTTGTCGCCGGGGACTCCCGCGCGCAAGATCCGACGCATTGGCAGGGACTCAACCTGCTCGGATTTGCCCTGATGGCGGTTCGCGATGCGCTCGGAGAACAGGTATGACCGATGATTTGCGACTCTATGGTTATTGGCGTTCCAGCGCCGCCTATCGGGTGAGGATCGGCCTGAATCTGAAGGGCTTGGCTTACGACTCCGTGCCGGTACATCTGATCCGCGACGGCGGCGAACAGCATCATCCCGCATTCGCGCAGACCAATCCGCAGAAACTCATTCCCGTGCTGCAGCACGGTGAGCGTCTGGTGCGCCAGTCGCTGGCGATCCTGGAATACATCGACGAAGTCTGGTCGGATGCGCCTTCGCTGTTGCCGGCGACCGCGCGCGGTCGTGCGCGGGTGCGCGCGCTGTCGATGATGGTGGCCTGCGATATCCACCCACTGAACAATCTGCGCGTGCTGCAGTACCTCGAACGCGAATGGCATGCACCACAGCCCGAGCGCGACGAGTGGGTGCGGCATTGGATCCGCGAGGGCTTCGATGCGTTCGAGGCGCTGCTGGCCGACGATCCGGCCACCGGCACGTTCTGCGAAGGCGACCAGCCCACCATCGCCGACTGCTGCCTGGTCCCGCAGGTCTACAACGCCCGTCGCTTCGCTGTGGATCTGACGCCTTACCCGACGATTCGGCGGATCGAAGAGGCGTGTCTAGGGCTGCCGGCGTTCGATGCCGCGCGTCCGGAACGACAAGCGGACGCACCTGCGATCTGAAACGAAAACGCCCCGATCAGGATCGGGGCGTTGCGTTGAATGATCAATGTGCTCAGTGCGAGAACGAAGAGCCGCCATCGCCGCCTTCGAACGCCACCGCATAGGGGTCGTGCTCGCTGCCGCCGCTGCCTTCGGACAGGCGGAATTTCAGCGCGAGGCCATCGCGCGAGTCGGCGGCGCGCAGCGCTTCCTCCATGCTGATGCGACCCTCCTTGTGCAGCCGGAACAGGCACTGGTCGAACGACTCCATGCCTTCTTCCAGCGACTCCTCCATTGCGGCCTTGATTTCGTGGATCTGGCCACGACGCAGCAAGTCGCGGACCATCGGCGTGTTGATCAGCACTTCGGCAGCAGGCAGCCGGCGCCCGTCCGCACCGACGACCAGGCGTTGGCTGACCACGGACTTGAGGTTCAGGGCCAGATTCATCAGTACGTTCTTGTGCGCGCTTTCCGGGAAGAAGTTGAGGATGCGCTCGATCGTCTGGTCGGCGTTGTTCGAGTGCAGTGTCGCCAGACAGAGATGGCCGGTTTCGGCGAATGCGATCGCCGCTTCCATCGTGGTGGCGTCGAGGATTTCGCCGATCAGGATCACGTCCGGCGCTTCGCGCATCGCGTTCTTCAGCGCGTTGTGGAAGGCATGGGTATCCAGGCCGACTTCGCGCTGGTTGACCAGCGACTTCTTGTGCCGGTGCAGGTATTCGATCGGATCCTCGATGGTGAGGATGTGGCCTGCTGCAGTCGTGTTGCGGAAATCGATCATCGAGGCGAGCGTGGTCGATTTGCCCGAGCCGGTGGAGCCGACGATCAGCACCAGGCCGCGCGGGGCCATGATGATGTTCTTCAGCACCTGCGGCAGTTGCAGTTCCTCGATGGTGGGGATCACGCTGCGGATCGCACGAATCACCATGCCCACTTCGCCGCGCTGCTTGAACACGTTCACGCGGAAGCGGCCGGCATCGGCCAGCGACAGCGCCATGTTCAGCTCCAGATCGCGCTCGAAGTCCGGCACTTGGCCCTCATCCATCAGCGAGTAGGCGATTTTCTTGACCATGCCCGGCGGCAGGCCGGTATTGCCGAGCGGATACAGCTTGCCTTCGACTTTGATATGCACCGGCGCGCCGGTGGTCAGGAACATGTCGGAGGCGTTTTTATCCGTCATCAGCTTCAGGAAATAGCCGATATCCATTGTTGAACCTCCCCATACAGCCGTCGGC
>JBAQRU010000319.1:0-16964 GCA_049296025.1 Lysobacteraceae bacterium
GTTCGCAGCAGGGTCGCGATCGCAGCGAACGCCCGGAGCGCAGCGGCGGTCCCCGTCGCGATCAGCGCCGCGATGAGCGTGGCCCAAAAGGCCAGCGCGAAGGCCAGCGCGACCAGCGTCGGGATGAACGCCGCGACGATCAGCGGCGCAACACGCCGCAGGGTCAGGCGGCGCCGAAGCCGCAGCAGAGCGAGCCGCGCCAGCCGCAGGCCCCACGTCAGCAGCAGCAACCGCAGCAGCAGAAACAAGGGCAGCCGCGGCCGCCGCAGAACCCACCGCAACAGCCATCGCCTCAACAGCAGCCGCAGCAACAACAGCCCAAAGCAGCGAACGTCGACAAGCCCCGTCGCGAGGAGCGTGCGATTGCGGCTCAGGCCGAAGCGCCGAAACCCCAGGCATTGCCAGCGGTCGAAGCGACTCCGATCCAGCCGGTCGTGCCGCTGACGACCGCAGCGATGCTGTCGACCGGTGAGCTCGACACCGCAGCCACGACGACCGATGAAGCGCAGATGGGCGATCAGGAATTCGCGGCCGAAGGCGGCGATGACGCAGCACAGGATGGCAGCAGCCGCCGCCGCCGTGGCCGTCGTGGCGGTCGCCGCCGCCGCCGTGGCAATGGCGAGGGTGCCATTGCGGGCGAAGTCATGGCCGATGATGCGTTGACCAGCGATGAGCCCCAGGTCGCCGTCGACCGCAATCAGCCCGAATTCGATTTCGACGATCTGCCGGTCGCGGAGCGCGCGCCTGTCGTCGCCTCTACACCTGTCGCGGTCGAAGTCGCGCCACCCGCGCTTGCCGTCGAAACGCCGAAGGCGCCCGCGCCAGTGCGGATCGAAGCCGAGCCTGTGATCGAAACCGTACCGGTCGAGCACACGATTGCCGCTGAGCCTGCTGCTGTAGAGCCTGCCCCCGCAGAGCTGGCCGCTGTCGAGACCGCAGCAATCCAGACGGCTGCGGTCGAAACCAGCGTTGTCGAGACAGCGCCTGTCGTGCCCTTCGCCGCCGAGACCGTCGTCGCACCCAGCGTCGAAGAAGCGCCGGTCGCTACGATCGCTACCGAAGTGCCCGTCGTGGCATTCGCTTCGGAGCCCGCTGCTGCCGCGACGGAGCCAACGGCTGCAGCACCTGTTGCGGAGCCTGCCGTGGTCGTCGCCGCACCGGAAGTCGCGGCAGAACTCGCCAAAGACATCGCGGCGCCGCAGTACGGCATCGGTCTGCAGTTGTTCGATCCTTTACCGGATGCCGCAGTGGCAACTTCGGCGACAGCGTCCGCCACCGACGACACCAACGACAGCGATACCGACAGCGATACCGACAGCCACAAAGCTTGATGGGTCACCCCGCGCGCGTCACACGACGCGCGCGGGATCGCTCAAACCATATTGCGAACACAGCCGCGCCAGCGCGATGCTGTCCTGGATCTCCAGTTTCTCGAACAGACGCGCCTTGTGCGTGTTGACGGTCTTGGCGCTGAGACTGAGCCGCTTCGCGATCTCTTCCTGACGCAGGCCCTGCGCCAACAACATCGCCACTTCCAGCTCGCGCCGCGACAGACAGTCGAATGGCGACGCTTCGCCGCCGATACCCGCCAGCGCTAAGTGCTGGGCCACGCCATTGGCCAAATACCGCTTGCCTCGCGCGACATCGCGCACCGCACGCAACAGTTCGGCAGCATCACCGGCCTTGCCGACATAACCGGACGCACCGGCTTCGATCAGCCGTTTCGGGATCGGCCCATCCTCCAGCACCGACACCACCACGACCTTGCAACCGTAGCCACCCTTGACGATGCGCTCGGTGACTTCGAGCCCGCTGATACCGGGCAGATGCAGATCGCACAGCACCACGTCGGGCGCGAGTTTGCGGATCATGGGCAGCGCGATCTCGCCGGTGTCGGCCTCGCCGACCACTTCGATATCGGTCTCGGCCGCGAGCATCATGCGCATCCCGCTGCGCACCAACGCATGATCGTCGAGGAGGAATACGCGGATCGTCATATCGGCCCCTGCGGAGTTGTCCTGCGCACAGACTAGGCATGGGCGGCAAGCCCGACAAGCGGACTTCGCCGCATCCCGGGGTAGGAAAACACCTACCCCCGGTCAGCTCAGTCGGCAGTGGGCAATGCCTGACCCGGTTGCCAGCCGCTCGCTTGCAGCGCCTCCAGCAGGCCGGCGACTTCGGTCTTCGCGTCGAGACTGTGCACCGGCAACACCAGCACATCGCCCGGCTGTGCCCAGGCCAGCGCTTCGCGCGCGGCCTCGGCTTCGCGCAGGCGCACCGGCAGCGCGGATTCGGGCATCCCGTGATGCAGCAATGCCTCGCGGATGACCTGCGCAACTTCCCCCGCTTCTCGCCCGCGCAGATAGCCGTCGATATCCTTCACCACCACGAGGTCCGGCGCGAAACGCGCGGCGACCGCCGCCAATTCCCGGATCTGATCGTCCTCGCGATTGCCCGCCTGACCGAGCAGCAGCGCCATCCGCCCATTGCCGCGACGCGCCTGTGCGATCTGGAGCAGACCGGCGAGACCCTCGGGGTTGTGGGCGTAGTCGAGAAAAATTTCGATACCGGCGAACGCCCAGTGCTGCAGGCGCCCCGGGTTGTCGGCATGACTGCGTCCGAAATCGGCGAGTACCGCGCGGATCGTCGCCATCGGCACGTGCAGCAGCGACGCGGCCAGCGCGGCGCCGGCCGCGTTGGCGATGTTGTAGCGCGCGCGGCCTTCGAGGGTGATCGGCATCGCTGCGATCTCGCCAAGATCGTGGGTCTGGATGCCGTCGTCCAACAACAGACGGCCATCGCGCACCGCGCAGCGCGGCACGTCCATTGCGTCGGTCGGCAGTGCGGCGTGATCGGTCGCGAACCAGGCAACCCGCGACGCGCGCGACGGACCGAGATCGCGCAGCAGCGGATCTTCGGCATTGAGGACCAGCCAACCGCGCGCAGCGACCGCGCGCGCGACCGTGAGCTTGACCGCCGCCAGATCCTCGACCGAATGCACGCCGTATTCACCGAAGTGATCGGCGCTGATATTGGTGACGACCGCGACATCGGCATCGGCCAGCGCAAGACCGCGGCGCAGCAGCCCCCCGCGTGCGGTTTCGAGCACTGCGGCTTCGACATCGGGGCGGCGCAGCAGTTGGCGCGCGCCGGTCGGGCCGGAGTAGTCGCCGCTTTCGAGACGTTCGACATCGGCGGCATCGCTCGCGCCGCCACCGACGAACAGCCCGTCGGTGCAGGAATGCGCGGTGCGCAGGCCGTGCGCGCGCAGCATCGCCGCGATCAGACGCACCGTGGTGGTCTTGCCGTTGGAACCGGTGACGAGTGCGGCAGGGATCGTGCCCAGCATCGCCCACGGCACATCGTCCACCGACGGCAATGCGTCGATCAGCCATGTCCGCCCACGCGTGCCGAGACCGAGACTCAAGGCATCGTCGTCGTGCAAAGCAGGCACGCCATGCGCCAGCGCGGCATCGAGCAGTGTTATCGCATCGGGACGGTGTTCTGCTGCCGCGAAACGCTGCAGCGTGTGCAGCGCGGAGGCGGTGTCCTGCGTGGACGCATGTCCGGGTGCGTGGAAATCGTGGAACGCCACGCTGGCGCACCACGCCCATTCGTTGATTTCAGTCGCGGTGTAAAGCTGATCCGCAGGCGCGGTGAAGGCCAGCGACGTCGCCGTGCGGTGCACGCGCACCACCGGCTCGGTGGTCGCCCACCCCAGCGCCTCGCGCGCCGCGTTGGCACGCATCCACCACGCCGCGAGCGCGACCGGATCGCGCGCCTGCGGCCCCATGGTTTCCAGCGCCGCACCGCAGCCGGCGAAATAGAAATTAGAGCCGGTGAGGCGCCGCGAGTCCTCGAACGGCGGCTCGGGCGTTTCGACCTTCGAAACCTGCACTGCCGGGGCGCTCAGTCGTCGCTCTCCCGCGAGATGAAGATGCCGCGCTCATCGCGGCTCACGCCTTCCCATTGTTCGGGTGAAAAGTGCGGCTCCGTCGTTTCCTCCGCATCGATGTCCGCCGCAGCGACGACCGCCACTTTCTCGGCGACGCCCTCGGGCTTGAACTTGATGATCTGCTTCCATGAGCGCACCAGCGTATCGGCGAAGACCAGCAGCACGTCGCCGGCCTGGGCCATGCGCAATCCGGCGTCGATCGCGTCCTGTTCGTCGGGAATGATGCTGATCTGATGATCGGCGACGCCCTGCTCGCGCAGGGTCGCGGCGATCAGCTTCGGCACTTCGTCCGGCGCGCGTCCGCGCAGGCCGTCGTCGCGGCGGCAGATGTAATGATCGAAACCGCCGGCCACGGCCTTGGCGATGTCGCGCAGGTCTTCATCGCGACGATCGCCGGGACCGGCGACGACCACGATCCGGCGGCCGGTGACTTCGAGACGCTGGGCGAGGTCGGCCATCGCCGCGACCGCGTGCGCATTGTGGCCGTAGTCGAACAGCACCTTGAACGGATGCTCGTTGAACACGTTCATCCGGCCCGGGGCCTGGAAGAAAGTGCTGTCGAACGTGCGCAGGCCCTGGCGGATGGCGTCGAGCTTGATGCCCATCGAAAAAGCCATCGCCGCCGCGAACATCGCATTCTGCACGTTGTGCAGCGCCTTGCCTTCCAGCGTCGCCGGGATCAGATGCGTCCACAGCAGCGGGATGTGGCTGCCCTTGTCGTACAGCGTGATCATCTGGCCGTTGACGCCCGCCTCGAGCGCACAGGCACGGCCTCCCGCGCGGATGTGTTCGCGCACCAGTCCGTGCGAAGGATTGAGGGTGACGTAGCAGAGCACTTTGGCATCGGTGTAGCCGCCCATCTTCAACACGTTCGGATCGTCGGCGTTGAGCACCGCGCAGTCTTCGGCCACTTCGATGACGATGCGTTTGACCTCGGCCAGCTGCTCCAGGGTGTCGATCCCTTTCATGCCGAGATGATCGGACTGCACGTTCAGCACCGCACCCACGTCGATTTTCGGCACGCCCATGCCCGCACGCAGCAGGCCGCCGCGTGCGGTTTCCAGCACAGCGAAATCGATCTGCGGATCGGCCAGCACCATGCGCGCCGACACCGGACCGGTCATGTCGCCTTCGACCGTGCGCTGGCCGTCGATGTACACGCCATCGGTGGTGGTGAGGCCCGGGGTGAAGCCGGTCATCTTCGCGATGTGCGCGAGCATCCGCGAGGTGGTGGTCTTGCCATTGGTGCCGGTGATCGCCGCGATCGGCACGCGCGACGGCGCGCCCTGCGGGAACAGCATGTCGATCACCGGGCCGGCGGCATCGCGGGATTTGCCTTCGCTCGGCGCCACGTGCATGCGGAACCCCGGCGCGGCGTTCACTTCGCAAATGCCGCCGCCGATGTTCTTGTAGCTCTCGGCGATGTTGGTGCTGAGGAAATCCACGCCACCCACGTCCAGGCCGATCGCCTTGATCGCGCGCACCGCCATCTCGCGATTGTCGGGATGGATGATGTCGGTCACGTCGGTCGCGGTGCCGCCGGTCGAAAGATTGGCGGTGGAGCGCAGATAGATGATGCGGCCGGCTTCGGGCACGCTGTCGGCGGTCACTTCGACCCGCGCCATCATCATCTCGGCCTGGGCATCGAGTTCGATCCGGGTCAGCACTTTTTCGTGGCCAACGCCGCGTCGCGGATCCTGGTTCACGAGATCGACCAGTTCACGGATGGTGTGCTGGCCGTCGCCGACCACGTGGCCGGGCGTGCGTCGGGTCGCTGCGACCAGTTCGCCGTTGACCACCAGCAAGCGGTGATCGTCGCCTTCGAGGTAGGTCTCGATAATGACCGAGCGCGAAATCGCCTGCGCCTTCAGAAAACCTTCGACCACTTCCTCGTCGGTGCGGAGCCTGATCGAAATGCCGCGGCCGTGGTTGCCGTTGTACGGTTTGGTGACGACCGGAAACCCGATCTTGCGCGCGGCGCGGCGCGCGGCGCCTTCGCTCTGCACCAGTTCCTGGCGCGGCACCGGCAGACCGAGCGAGCCGAGAATCTTGTTGGTTTCTTCCTTGTCGCTGGCCAGTTCCACCGCGATGTGCGAGGTCTTGCCGGTCACCGTCGCCTGGATGCGCTGCTGGTATTTGCCGTGGCCCAGTTGCACCAGCGATTGATCGTTCAAGCGCAGCCACGGGATGTTGCGGTCTTCCGCCGCCTTGACCAGCGACATCGTCGATGGCCCCAGCGCGCGACGCTGGGCGTAACGAATGAAGGTATCGCGCGCGTCAGGCCAGTTCCAGTCGTCGGGCACCGCGTCGGCCGAGCGCAATTCCGGCGGCAGCAGCGAACGCAGCAGCTTCAGCGCCAGTTCGCCGGCTTCGATGCCCTCCTCGCGCTGCGCGTATTCGTAGACCACCGAATACACGCCGGGACGGTCGTCGATGCTGCGCGTTTTCCCGAAGGTCACGTCTTCGCCGGCCATGTTCTGCAGCTCGATCGCAACGTGTTCCAGTACGTGGCCGAGCCAGGTGCCCTCGCCTTCCCGCATCCGCCGGACCAGCCCGCCCGGCGTGCGGTAGGAGCAGCCGTGTTCGGCCAGCCCGGGCAGCGCTTCGACCAACGCATCGATGAAGGCAGGACCGAGTTTTGCGGTCGGCCAGGCTTCCAGCCGCCCCAGGTCCAGCTCCAGCCGGATCACCGGGAAATGCGCATACAACGAGGGGCCGACGAATACCGAACGATCGATGATGCGCATAGCGGGTGGATACTCCTGGTTATTCCTTGGGCTTGAGCAGCGCGCCTGCCGAAGCCTTGCGCGTGTGCAGGTTGAACGTAGCACCGGCGACGAGGATGTGGAAGCTCAGACCCAGCAGGCAGACCGGTTCGCCCTCGTTGATCTGCGCCATCGACGAGAACTGCAGCCCGGCGGCATCGACCACCGTCACCCCGCCGCTGCCCAGCACTTCCACGGTGTTGTCCGGCGAAATGAAGGCTGCGGTGTCTTCGTCCAGACCGATGCCGATCGCGAACGGATTGAAGGCCAGCGCTGCGGTCAGCCGGCCGAGGCGGTCGCGCTGGCGGAAATGCTGGTCGATGACGAAACGGTTGGTCAGCCCCAGCCCCGGCGCCAGCCGCACCATGCCGGCGATCGGGGTCGGACCCTCTTCGCCGAACGCGATCATGTGTTCGCTGAGAAAGGCCGCGCCAGCGCTGGTGCCGGCCACGTGCGTGCCGCTTGCGTTGCAGATCCGGATCGCCTTCGCCACTGCAGTGCCACCGAGCAAGGTCCCGAGCCGCAGCTGATTGCCGCCGGTGAAGAACACGCCGGTCGCTTCATGGATACGTTCGACCCGGCGCGGTTCGTCGGCATCGCGACGGGTGTCGAAGTCCATGACCGTGACGTTGGCGACGCCGAGGCTGTTGAAGATATCGACGTAGCGCGGGCCGGTCGCATTGAGCCGGCTGGCCGTCGGAATCACCACGATATCGGCATCGGCACCGCCGCAGAGTTCGACGAAACGGGCGAGGATCGCGCGGTCGTTCTCTTTTTCCTCGGCGCCGCCGATCGGAATGATCCAACCGCGCTCTTCCCCGTCGGGGACTTTACTGGGACACATCTGACTTCCTGGGCTTCTTTCTGAAAGGGAATTTCGTAGAGGATCGGTTATGCATGCGCATGCCCGGCGGCACTGTCCCCGGCACTGGTCTTCTCGAACGGCCCGCGCCGCAGCACTGCGCCGTTGCGCAGATGCCAGGCGCCCTGCGCCATGACATCGGATACATGGCCGTCGGCGTTGAGCACGACGAGGTCGGCATCGGCGCCGATCGTCACCTCCCCTTTGCCCGACAGCCGCAGATGACGCGCGATATTGCGGGTAAACGCCGGCAGCACCGCATCCAGCGCATGCCCGCGCGTGAGCAGTTCGCGCACGGTGTCGAGCAATGCGTGCGCGCTGCCGACATCCATTTTGCAGAGGCGGCCGTCGTGGTCGAACGTCGGCAGGCAGCCGCCGGCATCGGAACTGATGGTCAGACGCTCCGCCGGTGCATCGGCAGCGTGATAGCGCTCCCAGGCTTCGGCGGCGGACCATGCGTCTTCGCCTTCCTCGACCGGGAATGCGGTGATGTCGACCGTGCAGCCGCGCCGCGCCAGCGCCAGTGCTTCCTCGAACAGCGCCTTGCGCCGGTTGATGTGCGTGGGATGGAACACCCGCGCCGGCAGTTCGGTTTCGTCCAGCGCGCGGCGCACGAGTTCGAGCCCACGCACGCCGTCGCCCAGATGCAGATGCAGCACGCCCGCCTTGCCGCTCATCAATCCGGCGACATGCGCCTCGGACGCGACGCGGACGAATTCATCGAAGGTCGGCTGGCTGGAGCGGTGGTCGCTGATCGCCAATTCGCCGACGCCGATGACCGGATCGAGATAAACGATATCGCCACGGACGCCGCCGGTCAGTGTGACCGGCGGCAGGTGATAACCGCCGCACCAGGCGAATGCGCCCAGGCCCTGCTCGCGCAGTGCGTAAACGGAAGCCAGCAATTCGCCGGGCGTGCGCGCGAGATCGTCAGTACCCAGCACCCCGACCACCGTCGTCACCCCAGCGGTGGTGAACCGCGACAGCGGTACCGGCGGCACCCGGGTCGCGAATCCACCCTCGCCGCCGCCGCCGGTGACGTGGGCGTGCCCGTCGATCAGCCCGGGGATCAGGCGTTTTCCGTCCAGATCGACCACATCGAGCCCAGGCATGGTCGGCGCAGGCGCATCCTGGCTGCCGATCCACAGGATTTTACCGCCGCCCACCAGCAATTGGCGCAGGCCCAAGGCCTCGGGCGCGAACACCGAAGCGTTGCGGATGAGGGTCAAAGGAACGGGAAAGGCCATGGGCGGGACGGAAGGCATCCGGATATTGTAGCTGGCGAGCCGCCTTCATCTGCGTAAACCACGTGCAGGCCGTCGGCAAGCGCGGCCCGCAACGCAGCCCTTGGCAAAGGCGAAAGCGCACCTCGCTTCGCGCAGGCTGTCGCGTTTTACCCCTCTCGCGACCCCGGATCCATCGCGACCGGCGCTGTCCGGCGAATTATTTCGCGGCCATCGGTCGCCGAGTCACCGGACAAGGCCGGTAGCGATGAATCCATGCGAACCGAACCGTCCGGCCACAATCGCCGGAAATTTCAAAAAAAAACCGGAAGCGTAAAAAGCGGAGTGGACAGGATCATCATCGTTCGCCGGATGCGTATTTCAGGGAAACGGACGAAAGCGGAAAACAGAGGATGACAGGATCACCCGTAAAAAATGCCGTTTCAACGCTGTACAGAAAAATGCACAGAGCGAATAAACAGTGAATTGACACCGAAAATAATCACGTGATATCAAAGTTTCGCGTCACCGCTGCAACGTTTTTTCATTCCACACCTCTGGAGAAGCAAGACCATGGCCCGACTGATGCGCGCTACCCGCGTTGCCCTGAACATCCATCCGAACGAGAAAAGCAGTCTGTGGAAAGTGTGGCCGTATTGGGTCGAGTTCTGAACCGGGACCTGAGCGGTATTGCCCATGAAGAAGGTGGCCGACCATCGGCCACCTTCCCGCACGAAGAGGAAATGCACTTGGCCGTCGATGCCGAAACCATCGAATTCAATCCCGCTGCCCAGCTCCTGCAGCGAGCGCAGCGCGATGGCCCCGTCGTGGCACTTGAAGACGGCGTGATCGGCATATTCGACCCGGTTCTTGCGCTGAAAGTCGACAGGGAGAACGCTCAGGACCTCAAAGTCGCCGAGTCTCTGGTCGATCTTCTGAAGATACGCAAATCCGCCGAGCCCGTCGCGTGGCGCGAGGTTCGATCATTGATCGCAGAACAAAGCGCCAAACTCTCGGCGCCCGCGCACATGGAATCGCTCTATGCACGCATGCATGCAGACCTGAGCATGCATTCTGGCAGCAACGAAGACCTGACGAAAATCGTGTGGCAGATGATGTCGCGCACACTGATTCCGATGGTGATCGACAATGTCGATCCCGAGGGCGCGCGCGCGCTCATCGCCGAACAGGAACTGCGGTTCCGGGTGCAGCAGACCCAGTACATTTCGTTCCGCCAGCGCATTTCCGATTTCAGGGTGCTGCGCGCCTCCAGCCGTGTGATCTCCCGTGAGCTCAAGCGTCGCGTACGCAGCGGCGACACGCACGAGGACTATGCCCAGTCCCTGCTCGCGCTCAGCAACAGGATCGGCGTGGACCGGGTGACGTACCTTGTGACGGTGCAATTGATCGCCATTTCCGGCGTCCCCGGGATGATGGCCGCTTGCCTGCTCTACGCGTTTTCGAAATATCCGGATTGGTACGCACGCATCCGCGAAGAAACCACCGCGCTGGACGCCGACGAGCTGTATCGACTACCGGTGAGAAAACTTCCATGCACGATGCGCTTCATCAAGGAAGCGATGCGATTGTGGACCACCCCGTTCGTCACCCGACGCATCGCATCGCGCGATATCGTCCTCGATGGCGTCTCGGTGATGAAAGGCCAGACCTACGAACTCAGCTCGTACATCCAGCATCATTCGCCCGAATACTGGGAAGACCCGGAAATCTTCGATCCCGACCGCTGGCTGCCCACGCGCCGGCAGACCGCACCGAGCGCCTACGTCCCGTTCGGCTTTGCGCCCCGCTCATGCGTCGGCGCTTCGGTCGGCCATGCGCAGTTGCTGCTGTACTGCGCACTGATGACCCGCGACTTCCGCTTCGATTTTTCTGCCGGCCACACCCCACGCATGCGGATGGACGACGGCTTCGCGGTGCCGGCGGATATGATCGGTACGATTTCGCCCGTGCGGAATTGATGTCCGCGTGATCGATGCGCCCCCACGCTACGGTGGAGACGCATCGAACCCGATCGCGCGATTTGTCGCCGACCGCGTATCGTTTCAGCGGTTGAGGGTGACGTGGCCGTTCTTGTTCTTGACGCTGCGGCCGACCGTGAAGCTCAGCCCACCGGTCGTACGCGCGACGGTGACATTCATGCTGATGCGGTTGGGCATGTCCTGTGCTTTGCGTCCGGCGACCGCAGCCGAGGCTTGATCTTCGGCTTCACTGCTACCCGGATCGGGCATGAGGCTTCTCGTACCCCCTGTGCCCTTCGTGCTGATCGCGTGGTATCGCGCGCCAGCAGCCAACGGGCCCGACAGCCCGCTTTCGATCAACAGTTTTTCGATGGCCGCTGCGTCCTGGGCATCGATCGCCGCATCCATCGCGGCGAGTCTGGTCGCATCGCCGTTGATCCGGTCGATGGCCGACTGCGCGGCATCGCAGGCTGCACCGATATCGGCTTGTGCGTCCGCCGCGCGCGCGTAGCTCGCCGCTGCGGCCCCACCCCCGGGACCTCCAGCCATCGTGCTGACCGACGATATTGCCCAAGACCAACTGCCGCTCCCGGTGGAACAGGCATTGGCACCGACCGCCGTGTCCTGCAACACCACGCCCTCGGGGGCGGCGCGGTCATTCGAGTTGTTGCTTTTGGTGCGGGTTTTCCCGGCGCTGGCATCCGTTGCTGCGACCAGGAGCAGAGCCAAAGCGCAGGCACTTGTGAGTTTCAGATGCGACATGTTCGTTCCCCTTCCGACGATGTGTGGTTGCACCCTACTGGTGATGGGCTGGGGCTGCAAAGGAGAACCGGTCCGACGGGGTGGTTCGTTCAGTTATGCCTGACTGGATACTCGGTCCGTATGCGGTAAGCAATGCGCGAGGTCTTCGTAGGGCATGCCCAAGCGCACCGACTTCACCTTGCCGTGATGCGGAGTAGCATTCGCAGTCAATCATTCGGCGATCAGACAATCCTCAAACCATCGTAGGGCGTGCTCAAGCGCTCCGGCTTTTGTGCAAGGTATAGACTTCAGGGGCTAACGGCTCGCGCCGCGATTCGTATTAGGCGAACGCTGACGATGGATTTTCTCATGAGCTAGAGCAGAGGGGGCTGCTGACCCAATTCTTGCGGTTCATCGCCAGGAATGGAAACTCCCAACGCCCCAACCGCTTCGATTGGTTCACCGTATAGCTTGAAGTTTGGAATCCCCAGTGGAGGCACGAAGCGAAGATTCTCATTGGTATCGTTCTTCAATGCTTCCCTGAGTTCCATGAGAAGACGGCCCAGAACATTTTCACCCATTAGGGTTTCGCCCCCCTGTAGGAGGATGGCCCCCCAATATTCATCCTTCCGAGACTGTTCCACGATCGGCTTTTCCTTCGTGGCAAGGAGAAGGCGTCCAAACTCCTTGTAGTGCTGCGATAGCTTCACTCTCAGGCACCAGCGCATAACATTGTGGCGCACTTTGTCCCAATCGCTGCGGGTAGCGTTTCTGTGGGGCTTCCCCTTCATCTTTGCAGTCATCGGACTGTGCTGCGCGATGATCACTCGTTGCACATCCGGCAGGTCAGGAAATCGGCATGCTTGATAGAGTGCCTCGCTCGTTGGGACCCTGAATCCATTGATGCGCAAGGGGAATCCTGCTGCCATATTGGATAGGCCGCCAAAGCTCTCCTTCGTCTTATGAACAACCACAGACTCTGATCGCAGGTATGTGCGAAGCCTTGAGGTGGAATCAGAGTTCGTCAAAGTCATTGAACACATTTTCGGCTGATGCGTATGTCTTGCGCGGAAGCAACGGATACCAATGTAATGCTCCGGAAGTTTCTTCAGGATTGCCCCACCACATAGCCAGCGGGCAATTGTTCGGGCAGTTGCGATAAGTGACGATAGTTGAGCCGAACCCTACTCCGAAGCTGCCGCATCCCAGAGGGCGATAGAAGTCGTTCAGATTCTGAGCGAGCGATCTTATCTTAACCCCTGCAATAAGAAACTCTTGTTCGAGAACGTCCCTTCCTTCTTCCGAAGAAAAGATGCCGAGAGTCCCTCGATTTCCAGCAACTCTGAGTTCTACGGGATACGCTTTCTGCGCAGCAACATAAGCTTGCACTGCAGCATCGTTTGGAATCGAAGCGGGCCAAAGAACATCGGATGTGTTCTTGTGATAGCGCCTATTTTCTACGTCAAAGAGCTTCCAAAAACTTATTCGGACGTTCTTTCCAGAACGAGCGATTGCTTCACGCAGCCTTCTAGATTCAATGTAATAGTGCCCACTCGTGTGTAGAGCAATCGTGATTACTTTAACAGTTGCGTTGCCAGGGGCGGCACCTTCGATCCAAGCAGACAAATCGGTCGAAATCCTTCCACCGGTAAATAGGACGTCATCAAGATAGATGAAGTCTCCCTGCGGGCTTCCGGATCGTGCGATATCAAGACCAAGCCGTTCGGCAATCCTTTCGCCCATCAAAGAGACCATCTGCTTCTGGCTTTGACCTCGTTTTTGTATCTTCAGGAAATTAGCGCTGGCCCAGTATGTGTTAGGGCTAGCACCCACCAGAGCGCTGTTCGTTACCAATCGGTCTAGAAACCCAACAAAATTATCTTTGTTGAGGAATGTCTGCTTGACTACGTGATTGAACTCACGAAGGAAGGCTAGCTGATTGACTGGTGTAAATTGGCTAACCCAACGGTCCACGTGATCCGGTGTTGGTTGGAGTATCTCGCCTTCGCGGTATGTCTTGATATCGTTTGCGATTGAAACAAGAAGGTCCTTTCTCTCGCTCATCTTCGCTCCCCCTGCAGAGCAATAACTATGGTTTCTTTTTGGGTTTCGGCTTGTCCAACTTCTTCATTTCTCGATCAACTTTCTTGAGGCGCTTTTGGACGCCCTGAACGTCCTCTTCAATAGCAAGGTGCTCAGGAGCGGTGCCACTGTTCTGAATCATAATGCGGCGCACTTCGCTACCAACATCTTGCGCGGTACGCTGCAAGCTGCTGAGGCCGCTCACATTTTTGCTTTTGATTCGAGCTGCTGTTTGAGTCACACGGAACAAGTTGCCGGCAAGCTCCTCTAGCCCCATGAAGTCATACAGAGTCTTGCCTTGCGGCATCCCCTTATGGGACTGAAGGTCGCGCAAGCTCATGTTGTACATGCCTCGAAATCCTGCGTCCTTGAAGATGCCAAACTCGGTGGCTTGTAACCCGCCGTCTCTAGCTGCGCCGGTCATGGCCTTCTCTGCGATTTTGAGGTCCTCGCGAGTTTCGAGACGAGCGAGGTCTGCAGACTCGACACGTTGTTGAATAAGGGTGTCTGCGATCGCGGCAAGAGCAGCTTTAGCTTCCGAGACCTCGGGCTTCTTAGAATCGGCCGTCATGGATACTAGCAAGCACGCGAAGCGCGTAAGCCGGTACGTCTTGACTGTTTTCCCGCCTTCGATTACTTCATCGCGAATAAATGCTTCAGTCGGATCGAGCCCAAGGCGAGTGCAGGAGCCCATTGCTTTAGTGATTACGCCTTGGAAGGATTGCCAAGAGTCGTAACCAAGCCAGCCCATGAGTTGGTGTGCGTACCAGAAGCGAGTGTCGCCGCCGTCTTGAGCGCTATCTTCGAAATCTTGAAGAGAGAAGTTCGTCGTCATCGGTCTGCTGCCAAGTGTACGTTCTGCATCATAGGACCCAGAGCATCAAGCGTAATAGGTGTTCAAGTAGGGCAGCTTCGGAATTGTTAGGCCGAAGCCGCTGCTTATTGAATATCTGGCGGAGAGAGTGGGATTCGAACCCACGGTGGGCGTAAACCCACGGCAGTTTTCAAGACTGCTGCCTTAAACCACTCGGCCATCTCTCCGTTTTAATTTTTCCTATCAGACCCGTCGTTCCCGCGAACGCGGGAACCCAGTGTCTTCATTGTTGCTGCCGCTCAAATCCCTGGATTCCCGCATTCGCGGGAATGACGCGCTTGGGAGGTTCTCAACAATCAGGCACCTTCACGCCGGCTCGGCGATTTTAACCTGCTTCGTCGGCGCCATGCCGCCCGGGCAGTGCAGGCAGTTGAGGCGGGAGGCCTCCAGCAGCGGCGGCAGGCTTTCGGCAAGGTAGTCGATGAACATCCGCACCGCCGGCAACAGGCCGCGACGCGAGGCGAACACCGCGTGGCAGATGCCCATCGGCAGGCGCCAGGCGGGCAGCACCACTTCCAGCTCGCGGTTACGGACGGCGTCGGCGCAAATGGTTTCCGGCAGCAGGGTCACGCCCAGCCCCTGTTTGGCCAGCGCCATCAGCATCGGGAAATCGAAGCCGGAGACCCGGGGCTTGAGTTCGACCCGGCGGATTTCACCGCCCTCGCCCTGCAGTTCCCAACGCTGGCGGGCTTCGTCCTCGCTCATGCTGAGCGTGGTGTGGCCGGCCAGTTCTTCCGGGTCGCGCGGGCGGCCGGCGCGGTCGAGGTATTTCGGGCTGGCGACCAGCAGTTCCTGGATCTGGCCGAAGCTGCGCATCACCAGGCTGCCGTCGTCGTCGAGCTTGGCGCGGACGCGGATCGCCACGTCGAAGCCTTCGTTGATCACATCCACCCGGCGGTTGCTGACGTGCAACTGCACGCGGACCAGCGGATAGCGGGCGAGAAAATCGGGCAGCAGCTTCGGGATGAGTTCCTGGGCGATGCCCACCGGTACGCTGACCCGCACGAGGCCGCGCGGTTCGGCGCTGAGCCGGTCGACCACTTCGCGGGCGGCGCTGGCTTCGGCGAGCATCGACTGCGCGTGGCGGTAGACGCTCTGGCCGACGTCGGTGACCGCGAAACGACGCGTCGAGCGCTGCAGCAGGCGCGCGCCCATGTCGGTTTCGAGCTGGCTGATACGGCGGCTGAGGCGCGATTTCGGGATGCCCAGCGCGCGCTCGGCGGCGGCGAAACCCGAGTGCTCGACCACCATCGCGAAGTAGTACAGGTCGTTGAGATCGTTCACGGCAATATTTCCATGTACGGAACAGTGAGGCACATTGAACCAAGTTTATCTCACCCATGCAATGCAGGTGCATGGCCCGGTCTGGCCGATGATGGCCGCTTTTTACGCATCAGGTCGCAGGGGAGCCGCATCGCCCGACTGCTGCAGCGCCACGATGCCGGCGATCGCGAGGCGTTCGACCGGATGGTGCCGCTGGTCCGCGTGATGCGGGTGCTGCAGTCGCAAGGGCTCATCCAGCGGCAAGGCGGGCTTGAAGAAGAACCAGTTCGTCAGCGCCGGCACGCATCTGGGCGATGAAGGCGAAGTCGGCTGCGCTGGCGGACCGCATCTGCATTTCGAAGTCGGCGTGCCCAAGGCGAGCAATGGCATCATCGCGACCGGTGGCTTCCTCTCCGACAACGACGGCAGCAAGCGCAACCGCATCCCGCGCATCTGCGGCATCGACGACGGCCGCTTCAAGACCGGCAAGATCTACACCGCGCGCACGGTTCCGGGCGTGGTCGAACAGTGGTCGGCGAAATCACGGCTCAGTGCCGATGCATATCAGCAGGCGGTCACCGAGAACGACGCCAAAGGTCTGAAGCTGATCTATCTCAACGCCTACGGTCTCGACGGCAAGGTCTGGTTCTCCGCGATCTGGAGTTCGAAGCCGGCGGGTGCGATCAAGGCGCGTCATGGCACTGCTGTCGCTCGCGCTGAGCGTCCACAGCGCACCGGCTCTGGCCGCCCTCGCCATTGCCCCCCCGCCGCGAACTGCGCTGCAGCAGGCCACCCCTGCGACAACGCCATCCACCATGCCGACACCGAATCGCTGTCGCTCAGCCCGGTCGCTGGCGCATCGGTGATCCGGGTGAAACGGTGCACCGCCACCGACAGCGTCTGCGGCGTTTCCAACCCAGTCCAGTCGGTGACCATCTACGGCAAGATCGGTACACAGACCGTGTACCAGAAAACCCTGAGCAGCCTGACTCCGAACGACCCGCGCGACACCGGCCCCTACACCGAGCTGCCGCCGCTCAGCAGCCTTTCGGTGCGTTGCGGCAACGCCGGTGCGCAGAACAGTTGCAAGATCGTCTGGCAGCACTGTCGCAACACGCTGCCGGTGCAGACGCCTTGAGCGCATGATCCATCCGGACACGACACGGGCCGCGTAGGCGGCCCGTGTTTTCAGATCTCTGGCCCGGCCCTTGTAGGAGCGG
>JBAQRU010000320.1:0-2145 GCA_049296025.1 Lysobacteraceae bacterium
GTCGAGAATGGTCGCGGCGAAGGTATGCACATGTCTCGCCGCATCCCACAGCGTCGCGCGGCGACCCAGCGCATGCGACAGCCAGGCGCGCGACGCCGCACGTTCCGGCCCACGACGGATCAGGAAATACAGGGTGATCGGAAACAGCAGCAGGCGTGCGATCCCGCGCCCGCCGTAGCGCCCGATGGTGCGGATCAGCCACAGCGCGAAGCGGCTGCCGCCTTCCGGTCGTTGCTTCCACTGGGTACTCATCGTGCCTCGCTCATGCCGCATGCACCTCGCCGCTGGCGATCAGGCTGTCGTCGCGCAGCACCCGGAAACGCCAGCGCGGCGGCGCGGCGGGCACATCGGACGTATCGGATGCGTCGGACAATCGCTGCAGTTCGATCCGCGCGGTCTGCTCCGGCAGCAGCGGCTGCAGGAATTTGACCTGCGGCATCCGCAGCGCGCCGAGCGCGCCGTGCTGCGCTTCGATCGCGGCCAGCACGCGATCCAGCACCACCACGCCGGGCACGATCGGTTGGCCCGGGAAATGGCCCGGCAGGCAGGGATGATCGGCGGGAATGATGAATTCGGTCATGGCGCGGTCAGCGGAAAAAATCGCGCCAAAAGGCGGGGCCGAGTGCGGCCAGGCGTCGCCCGAAATCGAAGGCGTTGCGATACGGACGCACCGGGAACACCCGCTTGCGCAGCTGGAATTCGACCAGCATGAAGCCGCCCATCACCCCGTAGCCGGCGATGTTCGCGATCCACGACCACTGCGTATTGGTAACGGTGACCGGCGCGGCGATTCCGGACTGCGCCAACACCCCGTCCGGCACCGCGATCAGCGCGAGGGTGAGATTCAGCAGCGTCATCGCGGCCAGCAGCAGTGCCCAGGCCAGGGTCAGCTGGCGGGTATAGCTGTGATGTCGCGGCGTCAGCGGCATGCCGGCCTGTGCGTACAGCGCGCCCACGACCTTGGTGATCAGCGGCTCGCGGCCGGCGCGAAGACTGCGCGCGAACCACCCGCCGATCATCGCCGTGAACACCGATGGCACCAGCAGCAGCGGCGTCAGCGCGTAGGTCGAGCGCGCGAGCACCGTCAGCATCATGACGATCACGGCCAGCGCCAGCCATGCGGACAGGCGCCGACGCAGCAGGGGTTCGATCAGGACCAGCAGCGCGAGGTCGCCCAGCGCGAACACCGCCAGCGTCGGCGAGTGGCGGGTGCCCGCGAAATGGGCCAACGGCAGATACGCCATCAGCAGCAGCAGCCGCAGTGCGGCGGTCACACCGTCTTTTGCTGTTCGACGTGCGCCGAGAGCGCGCGCAGGGAACCGAAGATGCGACGGTTCTCGTCGTTGTCGGAACGCAGCTGGAAGCCGTAGCGTTTGCTGATCGCCAGCGACAGTTCGAGCGCATCGATCGAGTCCAGGCCCAGGCCGGCGCCGAACAGCGGGGCGTCGGGATCGATGTCGGCGGCGACAACGCCGTCCAGATTCAGGCTCTCGACCAGCAATTCCGCCAATGCGAGTTCGGCGGGAGTCAATGCAGACATGGCAAACCATCCAGAGAGAAAGGGACACGCCGCGCGGAGCGACCGCAAGCGGTGGCTGCGCGACGTCAGCAGGCGCCCGCCGACCACGCTGACGCCGGTCGGTCCGAGGGGAGGGCATACCGGGCCCGCGTCGCCGACCGGCGAGACCGGACAGCGGCATCGTGCCGCGCGGTATGATGCCAGTCTCAGACTGCAACAAGAAGAGCATGACGGTCCGAATCGACGCGATACGTACGGGAATGGAATCTCCCGGAGCGACCCGGCCCAGGACGGCATGCGCCACGATCACAGTCCAGAGCGGGCTCGCCGGTACGGCGCGCTGTTTCCCGCTGTCGTCCACGCCGTCGTTCGCACCGTCTTCCGGCATGCCTCGGATGTTTTCATCATGAGCCAGGCAATGACCCAGCCCGGCGCGGCGCTGACGGTCGATTACGTCCAGGCGAGCGCCCCGGACGCCCTGCTCACCGCCGACACCCTGGCGGTCTTCGGCTTCGGCACCGCCGCCCCGCACTGCGACGACCCGCGCTATCTGCGCATCCCGCTGCAGCCGTACGGCACCGCTCCGTTCGAGCTCTGGCGCGGCGCCGGCCCGGTCGACTACAGCG
>JBAQRU010000321.1:0-4405 GCA_049296025.1 Lysobacteraceae bacterium
ATGACGTTCCGACCCGAAAGCCCCGGCTTTCGGGTCGGAACGGCGGAAAAGGAGCAAATCCCGGCAAGCTTGGGTACACTCCCGGGGCCGCGCCCGGCGCGGACAGGACACCATTCACCGCTTCCAGCACTGGGGAGATTCATGAAGAAGCAACTTGCGGCCGCACTTCTGCTGGCCTGTGCGCCGTTCGCGGCATCGGCCCGCGACAGCCTGGGCAGTTTCACCTACGTCGAAGGCGGCTTCCAGCGTCTCAGCGTCGATTTCGGCACGCCGGGCAGCGACAGCCTGGACTTCAACGGCATCGGCGTCCACGCATCGAAGGAGCTGTCCGACAATTTCTACATCTACGGCGGCTACGCCTGGTCGAACAACAGCGATCTGGACACGAGCATCTATGCCCGCCAGATGCAGGCCGGCCTCGGTTACCGTTACACCGTGTTCGACAATGCCGATCTGACCGCCGATGCCGGCTTCCAGCACACCAAGCTCGATGGCGCTGGCAGTAACGACAACAGCCTCGACGCAGCGCGTGTCTCGGTGGGCCTGCGCGGTGCGCTGGGCAATAGTTTCGAGGCATGGGTGAAAGCGAATTACGTCGACGGCAGCGATTACGATGGCGAATTCAGCGGCACGCTCGGCGCGCAGTTCGTGATCAACGAAACCTGGGGCGTGGTCGGCGAAGTCGAAGCCGGCGACCTCACATCGCAGTACATGCTGGGCGTCCGCGCGAGCTTCTGATCCATGATCGATTGACACGCGGTCGATTGACGCGCGGTCGTTTCACTCACGACCGTTCCGACCAAAAAGCCCGGCATCGCTGTCGGGCTTTTTCTTTGCGGCGAGTGTCATCGGATGCTGCCGTCAATCTCCGAACAGCCCCTGCGGGTATTCCGGCTTCTGTTCGCGCGCCATCAACCGCCTGAGCCCTTCGGCAGGCGTGATGCTGCCGTGGAGCACATCGCGGACATTGCTGGAAATCGGCAGCTCGATGCCGTGACGGCCGGCCTGACGCATGACTTCTTCGGCGGTCTGCAGCGATTCGACCACCTGGCCGATTTCGCGCACCGCTTCTTCGATCGACTGTCCGCGCCCGAGCGCGAGCCCCAGCCGGCGATTGCGCGAAAGGTCACCGGTGCAGGTCAGCACGAGGTCCCCCAGGCCGGCGAGGCCCATCAGCGTTTCCGCCTTGCCGCCGATGGCGGCGTTGAGCCGCAGCATTTCGTTGAGGCCGCGGGTGATCAGCCCGGCGCGGGCGTTGAGGCCCAGATTCATGCCATCGGCGACGCCGGTGGCGACCGCCAGCACGTTCTTCATCGCACCGCCCAGCTCGGCGCCCAGCATGTCGTCGCCGGTATAGGCGCGGAACGACGGGCCGTGCAGGACATCGGCGACCTGCTGGGCGAATTCGGGAGCGTCGGAATGGACCGTCAGCGCAGTTGGGAGGCCGGCGGCGACTTCCTTTGCGAATGAGGGGCCGGTGACCACAGCCAGTGGCACGTCGGCGGGAAGGATCTCGCTCGCGACTTCATGCAGGAAGCGGCCGGAGCCGGGCTCGAAGCCCTTGGTCGCCCAAGCCACGCCGGCGTGCGCCGGCCGGTGCGGCGCCAGCGCGCGCAGGGTGTCGGCGAAGGCATGCGAAGGCACGACCACCAGCACCAGATCGCAGCCGGCGAGCGCTGCGGCAAGATCGGGCGTGGCGTGAAGGGTCTCGGGAAGTGGAATCCCCGGCAGATACCGGGGATTCTCGTGGCGACCATCAATGGCCGCGACGGTGTCGACATCGCGCCCCCACAGCACCGCAGGATGGCCATGGCGGGCGATCAGCGCCGCCAGTGCCGTGCCCCACGAGCCGGCGCCGAGAACGGCGACGGCGGGTCGAGGGGCGTTGTTGTCCGTGTGATCGGACGACATGGGAAGTCAGGCGTTGCCGGCAGTCTCGGCACCGGCCAGGCCGGTCCCCTGCTGGGCGCGCTGGCGCAGGCCTTCGGCGTACAGACCTTCGAAATTGATCGGCTGCAGCAGGAACGGCGGGAAGCCGCCGGCCGTGATCAGGTCGCTGATCGTCTGGCGGGCGTACGGGTACAGAATGTTCGGGCAATGCACGCCGAGCATCGCGTCGAGGGTCTGCTCATCGAAACCACCCAGACCGAACAAGCCGGCCTGACGCACTTCGGCCAGATACACGGTCTTGTCTTCGAGCTTGCAGGTCAGGGTCACGCCCAGTTCGACTTCGAACAGGTTGTCGGCCACGCGCTGCACGCGCTGGTTGAGGTTCATTTCAAGCGCGGGCTGTCCCTGTTCACTGAACACCTGCGGCGCGCCGGGGGCCTCGAACGAGACATCCTTGACGTAGATCTTCTCGACCGAAAAGGTCGGGCCGTTGGCTTCGGCAGCGGCACCGTTGGCGACGGGTTCGGACATGGCAGAGCTCCTGAAAGGAAAGCGGAAAAGAGGGCGATTATCGCATGGACGCCGGGCCGGGCATCGGCGCCATGGCGCCGACGCTCTCCCGTCGCCTGCAGTCGTGGGGGCCGGGGTCGGCATTTGCAACGCCCCTACCCGGATCGGCGAGACTCAGTTCTTGCCCTTGACCAGCGGCAGCTCGGCCTGCTGCCACGCGGTGATTCCGCCTTCCAGGATGTGAATCCGCTCGAACCCGGCTTTCTTCAGTCGCTTGGCCGCAGCATCGACGGTAACGCCATTCTGGCAAACCAGGATGATCGGCAGGGCCTTGGCGGAGGCAAGCTGCTTGCTCTCCGGGTCGAACTGCGCCATCTGCACGTTCTTGGCGCCGGCGATATGGCCCTTCTGGTAGTCGGCACTGGCGCGCAGATCGACCACCAGTGCGTTTTCCTGATTGATCAGATGCGTCACTTCGGCCGGGCGCAGCGCCTTGTAACCGCGGAAAAACCGGGACAGCTCGTTGGCGATGATGGCGACCGTGAGGACGACGATCGCGATGGCGTAGACAAGGTTACGGCCGGCAAAGGCCAACAATTCTTCAAAGTTCACGGGATACGGATCCGGGAGCGGCGCGAGATGAGCGCGATGGGGCCGGAATTGTCGCCTGCATGGGCCCCGCTGGCAAAAGCGGACCGGAGACGGCTACTTGCCCTGCCAGAAATCCGGCAATCCCGCGATCCACCAGGTCTTGGCCTCGGCGTCGTAGCGCCAGACTTCGGTGAAGCGGACACGACGCTGGCTGAGCGTATTGCGGTTGACCAGTTCGATCTGGATCTCGCGCAACTCGGTGCCGCCGGGACCGGGCATGACGGCCAGATCCCGGTAGCTGGTGACCTGGATCTGTTCGAAACGCGAGAAGTCGACGTCGGTCATCGGCGTGGCCTTGCGCACCGCAGGGTCGACCATCGTCCAGGCACCCTCGAAGTCGGCCCAGCGGATCGCCGCTGAGAACGAATACTGGCTTCTGTCGAGTTCGCTGCGCTTCTTGTCCGCGAACGCAGTTCCGGCCATCGAGACCAGCAACAGCGCTGTCAGCAGCTGGGACATGAAGCGCATGGACGGAAGTGTCATCGTCGGCATCGGAGATCCGGGGTCACGTTGCGAAACAGCGGCCATGCTACCCCCTCAGCTTGGCCGCGTACCGGGACAGGCTTTCGGTGGCCACTCCGCCTTCAGGTAAGCCGATCACCGCCCGCACCGCGATCCGGGCACGGCCGCGACGGCGGAGGGTGGACAGGAAATCCTCCCAGGATTCGCCTTCGGCCAGCTCTGCGGTCGTTTCGAGATCGGCGTAAAGCGGCGCGCGGTAACGGGTTTCGCTGTCGGCGACGAAAACATCCGCCTCCAGCCCGGCCTCGGCCAGCCACAGCACGATCAGGCCCCAACCGGCCAGAGTCATCAGCGAACCGAGACTGCCGCCGAACGCGCAGCCCTTGTCGTTGATGTTGGGCGCCAGCGGCGCGTGCAGGCGCAGGCGATCGCCGCTGGCCTCGACGATGCGCAGACCCAGCGCAGCCACCGGCGGCATCGCCAGAAGTTCGACTTCGAGCAGGCGCAGCGGCGAAAGCTCGGTAACGGGGTTGGGTGCAACGTGCATGGGTTCAATCATCGGCGAGTCCTGTCCTTGTCGTGTCGTGAGCCTGCGAATCGTCCGGCTTGCGGGCGCCGGGTCGAATGGCCAAGCTGCGACGATGACCCGTACCGGTTCCTCCGCCCACCGCAGCCCGCGCGAATACTACACGGCGCCCTGCGCAATTCCACTCGTGGTCTCGCTGCGTCCGGCGAACGATCATGCGGCGATGCGCCGCGCCGCCGCCGCCCACGGGTGGCGGGTGATCGCGCTGTCGCCATGGAAGATCGCCGTACAGACCGATCCGGCGACCCGGGCATCCCTGCGCACGGCATTGATGGCGGACATCGTCATCGCCACCAGCCCGGCGGC
>JBAQRU010000322.1:0-2280 GCA_049296025.1 Lysobacteraceae bacterium
GCGCGACCAAGCAGTATCACTACAACGAGTCCGGCTTGGCCGGCGATGTCGATCAGCGCCACCACCTGACCGGCATCACCTCCGAAGATGGTCGCCGCTTCGCTTCATTCGGTTACGACGCGCGCGGACGTGTGACCTCCAGCCGCGTGCTGGGGACGCCGAACGAACTGACCACGGTGAGCTACCCGACCGAGGACAGCGCCATCGTGCAGACGGCCGAGGGTGGCAGCGACACCTACGCCATCGAACCGGGGACCTATCGCCGCATTCTTGCCAGGAGCGACGGCGCGCACAGCGACCAGTTCGCTTATGACACCGAGGGGCGTTTGCTGCGCGCCACCGACAAGCGCGGCACCATCACCGAATACAGCTATCTCAACGGCTATCAGGTCTCGGAGACGGTCGCTGTCGGCACCAACGAGCAGCGGCGCGAGGAAGTGGATCGCGATCCCGCCACCGGGCAGGTCATCGAACAGCGCACCTTGGACAAAACGGGCGCAGTGCAGGCGAAAACCGCCTGGAGCTACAACCCGCGCGGCCAGATCACGGCGGTGACCGTCACCGACCCCGCGACCAACGCGGCGCGCACCGCGACGACAACCTATTGCGAAGCGGCGGATGTCGCCGCCGCCGACAGCACCTGCCCGGTGCTCGGGCTGGTCAAGCGTATCGACGGGGCCCGCGACAATGCGACCGATGTCGTCGACGTGACCGCGTACGAATACCGGCCGGCGAATGATCCGGCCTGCGCTGCTGCGCCGGCCACATGCGCGTGGCGCAAGGGCGACCTGTGGAAGACCATCGACGCCAAGGGACAAGTCACCGAGATCCTCGCTTACGACGGCGCAGGTCGGGTGACATCGATCCAGGATGCGAATGGCGTGGTCGTCGATATCGAGTACAGCCCGCGCGGCGGGATGACCGCGCGCAAGCTGCGCGGAACCAACGCCGCCAGCGAAACGGACGACCGCATCGAACGGATCGACTACACGGCCGACGGGCTGGTGCAGCGCGTGACCCAGCCCGACGGCGTGTTCATCACCTTCGGCTACGATGCCGGCCAGCGCCTGACCACGGTCACCGACGGCGACGGCAATACCCTCGTGTACACGCTGAACGCAGCGGGCGAGCGGGTGAAGGAAGACACCCGCGACAGCAGCGGCGCGCTGCAACAGACGCTGTCGCGTGCGTTCGACACGCTGGGGCGGCTGCAGGCGTTGACCGATGCCGACAACCGCAGCACGAGTTTCGCTTACGACCAAGCCGGCCTGCTCAAGACCACGACCGATGCGCTGGGCCGGCAGACCACGCACGACTACGATGCGCTGGGCCGCCCGACGCGGACGCTGCAGAACGCGACCGATGCGGCGCAGTCCGCAGAGATGGCGCTCCACTACGATGCGCTGGACCGTCTGACCCGGGTCACCGATCCCAAGGGCCTGCACACCGACTATGTCTACAACGGCTTCGGCGAGTTGATCGAACGCCGCAGCCCGGACACGGGCACGACCACATCGGCCTATGACGCCTCCGGCAACGCCACGGAGGAAACCGACGCCAACGGCAAGCTCACCCGGTATCGCTACGATGCGCTGGACCGGCTGAGAATGGTGGACTACGACGCAGCGGTGCCGGACGAGGCCTTCGCCTACGATGTGGCGATGGCGGATTGCCCTGCGGGCGAGCACTACCTCGCCGGCCGTCTGAGTCGGATGCTGGATGCCAGCGGCAGCACGGCGTGGTGCTACAACCGCTTCGGTGAGTTGACCCGCAAGGTGCAGCGCACTGGCGGCAGAACGATGACGCTGCGGTGGGTGTATCAGGCCGATGGTCGTGTGCAGAAGACGATCTATCCGGGCAATACCGAGGTGGATTACCGCTACGACACGCAGGGGCGGATCAACGAGATCGGCGTGACCGGCGGCAACGGCCGGCAGGTGCTGTTGAAGAAAGCGAGCTACCAGCCGTTCGGCGAGGTGTGGCAGTGGCTGTTCGGCAACGATCTGGCGCTGCGCAGAACCGTGAACCTCAATGGCCAATCCGTGGCGGTGGAGGATGGGCCGCAGAACGGTACGGGCACCGGCCTGCGTCTGGGCTATGCGTTCGATGAGGTGGGCAATCTCAAGTCTGTGCAGAGCGGCCGGCAGGGCGGTACCCGCGTGCAGACCTACGGCTACGACGGTCTGAACCGTCTGACCGAGGTGAAGGACGCGAGCGGCGTGGTGCTGGAACGCTACACCTACGACCGCACCGGCAACCGCCAGACCGCAGGCGCATGGG
>JBAQRU010000323.1:0-6383 GCA_049296025.1 Lysobacteraceae bacterium
CGGGTGCGGCGCCGGTCTCAGTGGGAGTCCCTGTTCCGATATATTCGACCAGCAACGATTCGCCCGCCTCGCGCGCCTCCGGCGGCGCGTCGCCGATGGCCACGTAACCCACCCACAGCAGCATCAGCGCGAAGAGAAGGTGCAGCACGCCCGAAGACACGGCAGCGATGCGCCGAACACCGCGCTGGTCGCGTGGCGCCGGATCCCACTGTTGACGGGCAAGACTCGCGAACGCCTTCCAACGACCCAGCTCGACACTCGCACCCGGCGGGCTGTCCGGGACTCTGGCCAGCAGAACATTGATGTAGTCGGCTGCGGGAGTACCCATGACGACACCGGCACGCTCGTTCATCGCCAGGAACCAGGCCCGCCAAGTGGGTGAAAAGGTGCCGAATGGGCGATCCGCACGCAGCGGCAAACGACGCTGGTCGCGCGCGTGCAGAATCCCGATCAGTTCCGCAGCGGAAAACACGCGCGGCGCAGCCCGTCAGTTCGACGAACGCGCGATATAGGGCGCCGTTCCGCTGGCATGGTCGGTCGCGTCGCGTACAGCGGTCACGCCCGGCACTTTCTCCATCAGGGTCTTTTCGATGCCCTGCTTCAACGTCACATCGGCCATTCCACAGCCGTGGCAGCCACCGCCAAAATTGAGCAGGACCACGCCTTCGGCAGTGATTTCCCGCACCGAAACATGTCCTTTGTGCTGAGCCAGCTGCGGGTTGATCTCGTGCTCGACCAGCCAGCGCACACGCTCCACCAGCGATGCCGATTCGGCAGGCACCTCACCCTTGATCTTCGGTGCGCGAATCTGCAGTTGGCCACCGGTGGCCTGCGTGGTGTAGTCGATCTCGGCACCATCCAGGTACTGCACGCTGCCGGCATCGAGCCAGAGCGTGAACCCATCGCAGTCCACGGCCCATTCGTCGCCCTGCAGATCGTGAGGCTCGGCGAATTCAAGGCGCACGTCCGCACGCGGCGTGCCGGGATGCATGGCGCTCAAGCGTACGCCCAGGCCCGGCAGGGCCTCGCGTTCGATCAAACGGCGGAAATGCGACTGGGCGGATTCTGAAATCTGGATCATCGGGCTATTCTAGCGGCCCGACCCGCTCGTGCTCGTCAGCTTTTCGTTACGCTGGCGGAACAGTGTTCAGATTGACGCGATCCCTCCCAGGAGTTTTTGCCGTGTCCGACCTCATTCCATTGGCCCAAGCCCACTGCATCCCGCGTCGCGGCCATGAGCATCGCCTGCCTCCCGCTCAGATCGCCGAATTGATGCCGCAACTACCCGGTTGGGCGCTGGCCGAGAACGACCATGCGCTGGTGAAGACTTTCGCCTTCCCGGACTACTACCGGACCATGTCCTTCGTCAACGCACTGGTGCATATCGCCCATCGCGAGGACCACCACCCGGACCTCGGCGTGCACTTCGATCGCTGCGAGGTGCGCTTCTCGACCCACGATGTCGGCGGCCTCAGCGAAAACGACTTCATCTGCGCGGCGAAAGCCGACGCGCTGGTCAACTGAGGAGATCGGCATGCACGGCCCCATGAGCAAATACACGTTTGTCGCGCTGCTCTTCATCCTCTCCGGCACCGGTTTCATGATGGGGGGAATGACGCTCTACGAGAACGCGATGTACCGGTTCAAGGGGCACGACGCGCTCATGGTCGCGACCGACCCACCGAAATGGTTGATCGCCCACGACGGCAATTACCAGGCACGCACCGTCAACGTCAAGTACGTCACCGCCACCGGCGAAATTGCAGTACCAGCGAAACATGTCTCTGGCGACGAAGCCCGTCGACTGGCCGAAGGGCAACGCATCCCGGTGCGCTATGTCGAAGGCGATCCGCAGCACGTGCGCGTCGATGGCGAAACAGGCGACGTGCCCTGGGGCTGGCTGTTCGCCGGTTTCGCGGGATTGGCATTGGCGCTGTACGCCCGAAAGCTGGCGCACCGCGAAGCACGCCGCTAGATCTGCTCGCCAGTCGGCGCAAGGCAGAAAGAATCACACCCGCAACGGAAGCCCATCACCATGTCCCGTTCCACCCCCGTTTGGTTCACCGACTTCGGACAAGGTTCCGATGCACCGATACGCCTGTTCACTTTCGCTCATGCCGGTGGAGGCGCAGGTGTCTTCAGCAAATGGAACAACGCCTTGCCGGGCGCACATGTGCTGGCGACACGGCTACCGGGCCGCGAATCGCGGATTGCCGAGCCTGTATATCCGGCGATGGATGCATTGATCGATACGCTCGCCGAACAGATCGCCCCTCGACTGGACCGCCCGTTCGTGTTTTACGGCCATAGTCTCGGCGGTCTGATCGCATTCGAGTTGACGCACCGCCTGCGCAAACTGGGGCTACGCCAACCGGAACGGCTGTTGATCGGCGCCACCCGCTCGCCGGACCGCAAATCCCCGCATCCGCAACTCCACGCGCTCGCCGATGCCGATCTGGTGAAGGGGCTTGGTCGCTACGGCAACATGTCGCAATCGATCGTCGATTCGCCGGAACTGATGATCATGTTGTTGCCGATGCTTCGTGCTGATTTTTCGCTGGTCGAAACCTATGTTTACCGTGAACGGGCGCCACTGGATCGCCCGATTGTCGTCTACTACGGCAACGACGATCGGATGGTCGACCCTGCGAATATGGAAGGTTGGCGGACGAAAAGCAGTGCCGATGTCCGCCTGCAACCGATCGAAGCTGGGCACCTCTTCCATCTCACGCACGAGGCCGAACTGCTGACGATGATCGGCGCGGAGTTGCAGCGTCCAGCGGCCGTGCCCGAAACCATTGCCGGCAAGGTTGCTCCGGCAACACTTGGGTATTAGCAGGCTGTTGAAAAACAGCCTGCCAGCGCAGCCAAGGATCGCTGCGAGCCAGCCCGGACCTGTGCCGGACTGGCGTGTTGAAAAACGCACGGGATGTGCGTTTTTCAACACCCTGTTAGAGCCTGTTCAAAATCTTTGCGCGTTGAAAATTTCGCTCGTCACTCCCGCGAAAGCGGGAATGACGAGCAAAGGCGATGTTCGTGGTGAGATTTTGAACAGGCGCTTAGATGATTGGAACCGCTCGTCAAGGCAGCCTGTTGTTTGAACAAGCAACCAAAAAACTTCGACCGACCGGGTCCTCACCCCAACCGATCCAACGCTTCGACCAGCTCCGTCGCCAACGGCGCATCCAACGCATACGGCACCCGGCCGCTGTCCAATGCGAATTCCAGCGACGCGGCATGCAGGAACAACCGCTTCAGGCCGAGCTGTTCGCGCAGGCGTTTGTTGACGTCCGGGTCGCCGTATTTGTCGTCGCCTGCGACCGGGTGGCCAATGTGCTGCGCGTGGACGCGGATCTGGTGGGTGCGGCCGGTTTCGATCCGCACTTCGCAATAGGAATGCCCACCACGGCGTTCCAACACCCGAAAATGGCTGAGCGAGGCTTTCCCGCCCGCGTGTACTTGCACATGCCGCTCGCCGCCTTGGCGCAGGCCGATATGCAGCGGCGCGTCGACGCTCATGGTGCCGTCGGGCATGCGACCGACCAGCAGGGTCAGATAGCGTTTGGCGATGCCGCGACCGTCGTCGGCGTCGCTTTCGCGCATCAGCGCCTGCAGCTCAAGCAGGGCCGAACGCTTCTTGGCGATGACCATCAACCCCGAGGTGTCGCGATCCAGCCGGTGGACCAGCTCCAGCGTTTCCTTCGGGCGCAGGGCACGAAGGGTCTCGATCACGCCGAAACTGATCCCGCTGCCGCCGTGGCTGGCGACCCCGGTCGGCTTGTTGATGGCCAGCAACCGGGCATCCTCGAACACGATGCTGGCGGCCATGGCATCGAGCAGGCCGCGCGCCGGCGTGCCCTTTTCACCCGGCTCGGCCAGCCGGACCGGAGGGATCCGCACCTCGTCCCCACCTTCCAACCGGGTCTCGGCCTTGGCCCGGCCGCCGTTCACGCGCACTTGGCCGCTGCGGATGATCTTGTAAATCAATGACCTGGGCGCGCCTTTGAGCTGGCCGAACAGAAAATTGTCCAACCGCTGGTCGGCGCGATCCTCGTCGATGCGGACAAGACGGACCTTGCCCGCAGGTGGTGTGGAAGACACTGGTTCAGTCATGGGGTCGTGATCCGGGGTGGTGATCTGTTACACTCGCCGCGCGATATAAGGGGTTGATTTCGCAGGGAGTTAGCGACAAAGACGCTTTAGGCGTCGCGTCGCTCGAATGGGCCGAAAGCCCACCTCCCCCGCGATATCCGATGCAGTACGCGACCACCGCCCTCGGGGCGGCCATGTTAGCGGCTTGTCGGCAAAGCCGGTTATCGCCGGGTGCGTCAGACGCTCGTGCTGAACACGTCCCGTGCCGCCGCATCGTCGCGCCCCAAGCGCAGCCGACGCAGGCAGCCGGCCTGTAACACGTTGAGAACAACAAGCGCTCCCGCGGTTCGCCGTGGTGTTGCAGCGCTGGAATACTTGAAGCGGCGCATGCCGCGCGCCTGCCGATCGGCAGGCCCGCCTCCGGGCGGGACAAGCGTGCGACGGTGCCGCCGGCAGTCTCCAGAGGCGAAAACGCCCATGGCGTTCCGCGCGCCCGCTCTCGAGCGGGGTTGATGCGCGAGAGGAACGCAAGACCATGAAACGTATGCTGATCAATGCGACGCAGGCAGAAGAACTGCGTGTCGCGATCGTCGACGGCCAGACGCTTTACGACATCGATATCGAACGGCCGTCCAAGGAACAGAAGAAATCCAACATCTACAAAGGCCGGATCACCCGGCTCGAACCGTCGCTGGAAGCGGCCTTCGTCGAATACGGCGGGGAAAAACACGGCTTCCTGCCGCTGAAGGAAATTTCGCGCGACTACTTCCAGGCTGGTGTTGACCATCACAAGGCCGGGATCAAGGAACTCCTGCGCGAAGGCCAGGAAGTCGTCGTCCAGGTCGACAAGGAAGAGCGCGGCAACAAGGGCGCGGCGCTGACCACGTTCATCTCGCTGGCCGGCCGCTACATGGTGCTGATGCCGAACTCGCCCACCGCTGGCGGCGTTTCGCGCCGGATCGAAGGCGACGACCGCGCTGCATTGAAAGCAGCGATGGACGTGCTCGCCATCCCCGACGAAATGGGCGTCATCATCCGCACCGCCGGCGTCGGTCGCGATGCCGAAGAGCTGCAGTGGGATCTCGACTACCTGCTCAGCGTGTGGAAGGCCATCGCCGAAGCCGCGCTGAAGAAAACCTCGCCGTTCCTGATCTACCAGGAATCGCGCCTGATCATCCGCGCGCTGCGCGACTACATGCGCGCCGATATCGGCGAGATCCTGGTCGACACGCCGGAGATGTACGAAGAGGCCAAAGAGTTCGTCGAGCAGGTGATGCCGCAGAACCTGCGCAAGCTCAAGACGTACACCGACGACACCCCGCTGTTCAACCGCTTCCAGATCGAATCGCAGATCGAGAACGCCTACGAGCGTTCGGTGCGCCTGCCTTCCGGCGGGTCGCTGGTGATCGACCAGACCGAAGCCCTGACCGCCGTCGACGTGAACTCCTCGCGCGCCACCAAGGGCGGCGACATCGAAGAGACCGCGTTCAACACCAACCTCGAAGCGGCGGACGAAGTCGCGCGCCAGATGCGTCTGCGCGATCTCGGCGGCCTGGTGGTGATCGACTTCATCGACATGGCGTCGAACAAGCACCAGCGCGATGTCGAAAACCGTCTGGCCCAAGCGCTGAAGCACGATCGCGCCCGCGTCCAGCTCGGCCGCATTTCCAAGTTCGGCCTGATGGAAATGTCGCGCCAGCGCCTGCGCCCGAGCCTCGGCGAATCCAGCCAGCTCGTCTGTCCGCGCTGCGACGGCCATGGCCGCATGCGCAGCATCGAATCGCTGTCGCTGTCGATCATCCGGCTCACCGAAGAGCATGCGATGAAGGACAACACCGGCCAGGTGCTGGTCCAGGTCCCGGTGGAGATCGCCAACTATCTGCTCAACGAAAAACGCCGCGCACTGAGCGAGATCGAGAAACGCCACGACTCGCCGATCGTGATCGTCGCCGACGAATCGCTGCACACGCCGCATTACGAAGTCACCCGCATTCGCGAGAATGAACTGACCGAAGAAACCTCGAAGCCGAGCTATCAGCGCGGCACGCCGCGCAAGCTGGCGACGATCGCGTTGACGAAGGCCAATCTCAACGTGCCTGCGGCGCCGGCCGTGACCAACGTCAAACCCGCACGTCCTGCACCGATGCGTGAAGATCGGGAAGAACGCGAGGAAGCCCCCCGCGCAGCCGCAGTGCAGGCTCAGCCGCAGCAGGCTTCGGTCCCCGCGCCTGCGTTCGCACAGCCCGCACCGGCCGCCAAGCCCGGTGGTTTCATGGGTTGGATCAAAGGCC
>JBAQRU010000324.1:0-3134 GCA_049296025.1 Lysobacteraceae bacterium
GGCCTTCGGCCACCTTCTCCCCGCGATGCGGGGAGAAGGAAAACCATGCTGCGGGCAGCTGGAACAAGACCAGGACACCCACAAATCGGAATATCCTTACATCCGATTGGGCCATTCCATTACATCAGGGGAATGGAAGATAGCGAGAAAGTGGGTGTCCTGGTCTTTCGTCCTGATCTTTCGGGCATGTACCGGACTGGCGACCTGAAAAATCGACTGGTAGTAGGTTTTTCAGCAACCTGTTAAAGCGCAGCCGCGTGCGCCAATCCCGTCACCACGCCCAGCGACGCGTTGCCCATGACCAGCTCCGCATCCGGGAACATCTCCCTCACGAGCTGCGGCACATAGGGCGAGCGCGACATGCCGCCGGTGAGATAGACCGTCTCCGGCGGCTGCGTCAGTTCGGCCATGGCGCTCTCCATGAGCGTGCGCACATGGCGGAGGAACGGTGACGCGGCATCGTCGAGGCGTGCGGAGTCGAGGGTCCCGACCAAACCGGTCTCGATGAAATCGAGCTCCAGCGTGACGCACTCGGCTTGGCTCAATTGGATCTTGGCGCGCTCAACGGCACGATTCAGGCGAACGGTTTGGCCCGGCGCCCTCAGGCTTTCCAGGCGCTGGCCATAGGGCGCTTCAACATGCACGAACGAGGCCTCGCGGAACCGGGCCTGACGCTGCAGGTCCTGCACGGCGGACGCTTCGTAGAAGCGGTGCACCGGCGTGTTGGTGACGTTTTTTCCGAACAGCGGCATGACCGAGCGCATGCTCAGCTCGATGTCCACATCGGTTCCGCCCACCGGCTCGCCCCATGAGCCATGCACGACCGGTGCGTTTTCCGTGCCGCCGACATCGGCAAGGGCAATGTCCGTCGTTCCACCGCCGATGTCGAGGATCAGCGTCCTGCGGGGGCGCTCGTTGCGCTGGTGATACCCGTACGCAGCCGCTGCCGGTTCTTCGAGGAACGCCACCTCGTCGAAGCCTGCGGCATACGCCGCGTCGGTCAGGATTTCGAGCGCCTGTACGCCGCCTGCTTCTTTCATCGAGCTTCGGAATTGCACCGGGCGACCCAGGAGGGCTGCCTTTACGTCGTGGCCTAGCTGCGCGCTCGCCGTGAGCCGGATGTGCCGCAGCAACTGTGTGGCGATACCCAACAGTGTGTCGCGCGCATGCGCCTCCAGCCGGTAGCCCAGCATGGACTTCGGAGAGACCACCAACTGGCCCGTGCTCTCCTCGATGAAGGCATCGACCGCCTCTTCGCCATAAAGCGCGTGCTGCAGGTCCACGCGCTCGAGCATGGCCTTGCGCATCTCCTGCGCCGCCCAGCGCCGACGCACGAGCGCGCGCGCGTCGCGCTCCAGTTCCGGCTCGCTTCGAACGCGCGGCGAGGGAATCATGCCCAACTCGCGCGACCGCTGGGGTTCGGAGCGCTGCATCGCCTGCTCGCGGCGTGCACGAAGGTCCGCATGCAGCATGGCCTGATCGCGCCGGAATTCTCCCATCAGCCTCCGGGTCTCGTCGTGCATGTCGTCGGTGAGTACGAAGTCGGACAGGTCCGGCAACCGCTGCGGGAAGTAAACCGTGGTACGGAACTGCAGGTCGTCGCCAAACCGGATCAACTGCAACTCGCCATCGATCACAGCACCGGCGGCCGAATAGCTCGTGCCGAAGTCGATTCCGATGCGCATGCACTTCCCGAAAAGCAATGATGAGGCAGACCATTCTGCCGCAAACGGTGCCGCTTGGTGGCCGTTGGATCAATCGAGCCTGCTGTGTCTGCTTCGATCACCAAAATAGGGTCAGGTTCAATTGCCAACATCCGCTTCTGGCCAAAAGTCGCCTTAGCTGCTAGGCGGTTGACTGCCGCGATCCCGGGTCTCGCCGATGGAGAGACTCGGGCTACGAAAAGCCGAACACGTGTCTGTCTCGTCACGCATGTCTCGGCTGTCTGTCCCTCATCCGGCCTTCGGCCACCTTCTCCCCGCGATGCGGGGAGAAGGAAAGTCATGCTGCGGGCAGCTGGAAGCGCGCTGCGGGCTTGAAGCTGTATTTCACACGCTGTCGAACGCATGTCTGTCTGGTTGCCGTTGTTGTACATTCTTTCCATCTCGCCCCGGATGGCCGCACACAGGTGAATCGATGCGACTCAGACCGTGGCTGCCACTCATCATTGGTGTCGTTGCGATCACCGCCACACTGCTGTATTGGCGGCACTGGATCCACGAGCAACGCGTGCTCGAAAAGGTGCAGGCGCAAGCGCAGGTCGCGAAGCGCAGCGTCAGGCGCGATCGTGCGGCGCATCCGGCGCCGTTGTCCGATGCGAAGCGTGTCGAGAGTGCGCACTATGCGATCACCACGACCGCCGATACTGCGCAGACGCAGCGAGTCGTTGATGCCGTGGAAGCGCTTTACCTCGCGTATGGCCGGTTGTTTTCGGCGCACGTTGCGCCAGCGGCAGGGCGCGAAAAGCTGAAGCTCACACTCTACGGCTATCGGGAGCAGTTCAAAGCCAACAACTACAGCATGCCGTGGGCGGAAGCCTATTACCTGCGGCCGATCTGCTACGCCTACTACGCAAAGAGCGAGCGCAACCCGTATCACTGGATGATCCACGAGGCCACGCATCAGTTGAACGCGGAGGTCGCGGGTTTCAGGAAAGCGAAATGGATCGACGAAGGCCTGGCGACGTATTTCGGCACGAGCCGATTGGAACGCGGCCGGCTGGTCCCTGGTGCGATCGATCCGGACACTTATCCGATCTGGTGGCTGACGAACGCAGGGCTGACGGGCAGCCTCGACGACGACATCGAAGCCGGTCGCTGGATACCGATCCGCGCGATCATCACCGGCAGGGATGCGCCCAACATCAACAGCAACGTCAATCGCTATTACATCCAGTACTGGAGCCTGAGCCATTTCCTGTTCCACTACGAGAATGGCCGCTATGCCGCCGCATACAAGCGTCTGATCGCCGAAGGCGGCTCGCTCAAGAATTTCGAGACGATGATCGGACCTGCCGACAAGATCGAATACCAGTGGTACCGCTATCTCCAAGCAAGGATCCAGGAAATGACGCCGACGGTCGATGACGATGGCGTGACTACGATTGCGTGGAGCCAGTAATGAGGTAGCCCGGG
>JBAQRU010000325.1:0-4911 GCA_049296025.1 Lysobacteraceae bacterium
TCGGCCGTTCGCCACCGCGTCCGCGCAGGGTGTCGACCACGGCGTCCTTGATCCGCTGCGCGGCATAGCGCGCGTGGGTGATGACATCGCCGGACACATGCGCATCCACCGCCAGGGTCATGTCCGCACGCAAATGCTGCGACCAGTCGACGGCGGCCGCGCCTGCGTAAAGCGCACGCTCGTCGGGGCAGTCGTATTCGACGATCGGCGACAGCACCCGGCTCGCCAGTCGCGACCACAGCACCGCGCGCTGGGCGTCGTGCAAGGTGCCTTCCGCGTTCGCGCCTGCACGCGCGGCGGTGGCGTGCGCGCAGCCGAGCGCGAGCAATTCGTCGACCAGAAGATATTCGAGGCCTTTGCCGCAACTGACGAAGAATTTCATGCGGACAGACTCGATAGCAAAGCGGCGAAGGCATCAGCGGACGTCTGCACGTTCGCGGACAGACGATGGCTGTCATCGACCATGAGCAGACGCGCGCGGCGTCCCTGTGCCCACTGCGCGACCGCCATCGCGGGTATCAGTTCATCGTCCCAACCGTGGATGATGGAAATCGGCACCTGCGGCGCATCCAGTGCCGGCAACGGCCCCATCGTCAACGGCGGCGCCATCAGGAACAGCGCCTTCACCGACGCGCCTTCATTGGACAACTCGAGCGAAATACGCGCGGAAATATAGGCGCCGAGGCTGGAACCGGCCATCACCAGCGGACCGCGTTCGGCCGCTGTCCGCGCAAGCACGCGCAGACGCACCAGACGCTGCGGCACATCGCCGAGCGGGCCGATCTCGCGCCGGGCGTCGAGGTCGCTGTAATCCGGACGTTCGTGAGTCCAGCCGAAGCGCTCGGCGACGTCGGCCAAGGCCGTGACCTTGGTCGCATCGGGGCCGCTTTCGAAGCCGTGGGAAAGAATGCAGTGTCCGCGCAGTTTCAAAATCAATCCTCGATCCAGGTGACCGCATCACCGACGCGGAGGGTACCGCCTTGCAGGACCCGCGCGCACAGGCCGCCATGGCCGCGCATCGCGTTGTATCCGCCCGGGCCGAGCACGGCTTCCATCCGCGAACAGGGCTCGCAGGGTGCGGTGCCTTCGCACAGCACATCGCCGATGCGGAATCGCCTGCCTTTCAAGGCGATCAGCGGTATGCCGGACACCACCAGGTTGCGCCGCAGCGCCCCCGTCTCGACAGCGTCGAGCCCGACCAGCGCGGCGATGGCGGGCAGATGCTCGGCCTGGATCAGGGTGATCCCGCGTTTGCCGCTGGCGCTGGCGTAGCGGTCGCCGAGCAGACCTCTGCCGGTCACCGCCTCGGCGCTGTCGACCGCACGCATCGGCACGTTGCGTGCCGGGCGCAGCCCGATCCAGCGCACCTGCCCGACGCGTGGAAACTGCGTCATCAGGCGATGAAGTTCGGATTCGGGGGGCGGCAGCGACATCCGCAAATGCTAGCATCCGGACCATGCTTCCCGACTTTCCGCCGATGCCGCCCGTGGTCATTGACCCGCTTCCCTACGAACTGAAGCTCGACGCACGCCCACTGTCGCAGATCGATCTGATCGTGATCCACTGCACCGAAACGCCGACGCTGCGATCCGCGCGCGAGTTCGGCGAAAAGATCCTCTACGAAGGCAGCGGCACCGGCAACAGCGGCCATTACTACATCGACCGCGACGGCCACACCACGCTCTACGTGCGTCCGGACCGCATCGCCCACCATGTGCGGGGCTACAACCCGCGCTCGATCGGCATCGAACTGGTCAACACCGGCCGGTTTCCACATTGGCGCGATTCGAAGCATCAGGCGATGGATGAACCGTATCCCGAGGCGCAGATCGTCGCGCTGCTGACGCTGCTGATTCAATTGCAGCAGCAATTCCCGGGCGTGAAGTTCATCGCCGGCCACGAAGATCTGGATCGCGAGATGGAGCAGGCGCTGGACGACCCTGCCGCGCAGGTGCCGCGCAAGCGCGATCCGGGACCGCTGTTCCCTTGGAGCCGGGTGATGGACGCAGTGGGATTGGAGCGGCTGACGCCGTAACTCGATAGTTGCGCAGCGCGCCCGCGCTGTGTGGGGAGAACAAAGTAGCGATGTTCGAGATTGCAGCAGTCTGCCTGGTGATGACGGCATTGTTGGCTTACGTGAACCATCGATTCGTCGGATTGCCGACCACGATCGGCGTGATGGCGGTGGCTTTGTTGCTGTCGCTGGGTCTGATCGTGCTGGACCGGATGGGGTTCGGGGCGATGCGCGAGTACGAGGAAACCCTGCTGCAATCGATCGATTTCTCCGATCTGCTGATGCAGGGGATGCTTTCGGTGCTGCTGTTCGCGGGTGCGCTGCACATTGACCTGACCCATCTGCGCGATTACCGCTGGCAGGTCGGTGGGTTGGCGGTGCTGGGGACGGCGCTGTCGACGGCGATCGTCGGCGTGCTGGTGTGGTGGCTGTTGCCGCTGCTGGGACTGTCGCTGCCGCTGGCGTATTGCCTGGTCTTCGGCGCGTTGATTTCGCCGACGGACCCGATCGCGGTCATCGGCATCCTGAAATCCGCAGGCGCGCCGGAGAACGTGAAGCTGGTGGTGTCGGGTGAGTCGCTGTTCAACGACGGCGTGGGCGTGGTGCTGTTCTCGCTGCTCCTTGCCGTCGCGACGAAAGGTCAGGTGCCGTCGCTCGGCGAAGGCGCGATGCTGTTGATGCACGAAGCCGGCGGCGGTTTGTTGCTGGGCGCGGCGATCGGCGCGATATTGTTCTTCATGCTGCGCAGCATCGACAGCTATCAGGGGGAAGTGCTGCTGACGCTGGCCGGCGTGCTGGGCGGCTACGAGCTGGCGAGCACACTCCATGTTTCCGGACCATTGGCGATGGTGGTGGCCGGCTTGATCGTGGGCAATCAGGGTCGTGCGCATGCGATGTCGGATACGACACGGCACCATGTCGATCTCTTCTGGGAACTGCTGGACGAGATATTCAACGCGGTTCTGTTCGTGCTGTTGGGGCTGGAGATCGTGGTGATCGTGTTCGATGCGCAGATTCTGCTGGCATCGCTGGGAGTGATCGTGATCGCGCTGTTGGCTCGGCTGCTGGCAGTCGGATTGCCGGTGGCGCTGTTGCGCAATCTGTTCAAGCTGCCCAAGGGCGCGTGGAAAGTACTCACGTGGGGTGGCTTGCGCGGCGGCATTTCGGTGGCGCTGGTGCTGTCGCTGCCGCACGGTCCGCAGCGCGAGTTGCTGCTGGCGCTCACCTATGCGGTGGTGGTGTTCTCGATTCTGGGCCAGGGGCTGACGATCAAAGGAATGATCACGCGGGTGTTGAAGCCAGCGGAATAGCGGGGCGATGAGCGCCCCTCGCCACCCTGCCCCGTATCCCACAGGGCAGACTCTTCGGCCACCTTCTCCCCGCCATGCGGGAAGAAGGAAGAGCGGGGATCAAGTGCTGGTGCGGGAGAAACCTCAGGCGAACGGATCCCGCAGAATGATGTTCGCGTCGCGATCCGGCCCCGTCGACACGATCGCCAGCGGGCAACCTGCGAGTTCCTCCAGCGAGCGCAGATACGCGCGCGCTGCGGCGGGGAGCTTGTCCCATTCGGTGATGCCCGCGGTGGATTCGCTCCAGCCTGGAAATTCGAGATACACGGGCGTGCACTCGTCCCAGCCGTCGGCGTCCAGCGGTGCGTATTCGGTGCGCTTGCCGCGATATTCGTAGGCGACGCACATCTTCAGCTTGTCCATGCCGTCGAGAATGTCGAGCTTGGTGATGCACAGGCCGCTGATGCCGTTGATGGCGACGGCGCGCTTGAGCGCGACGATATCCATCCAGCCGCAGCGGCGCGGACGGCCGGTGGTGGCGCCGTATTCCTGGCCACGGTCGCGGATGCCCTGGCCGATGGCGTCGTCGAGTTCGGTCGGGAACGGGCCACCGCCGACGCGCGTGGCATACGCCTTGGCGATGCCCAGCACATAGTCGATCGCGTCCGCGCCCACACCGGTGCCGGCGAGCGCGCCGCCGACGGTGGTGTTGCTTGAGGTGACGTACGGATAGGTGCCGTGGTCGATGTCCAGCAGCGAGCCTTGCGCGCCTTCAAACAGCACGCGTTTGCCCTGTTTGCGCAGGTCGTGGAGGATGCCGGCGACATCGGACTTCATCGGTTCGATGTATTCGCCGAACGCGAGCGCTTCGTCGAGCGTCCGCTGGAAGTCGATGGCATCGACCTTCAGATACTGCGTGAGCACGAAGTTGTGATAATCGAGCGTGCCGCGGAGTTTTTCCGCGAGCTCCTTCGGGTAGCTGAGGTCGGCGACGCGGATGCCGCGACGCGCGACCTTGTCCTCGTAGGCCGGCCCGATGCCGCGACCGGTGGTGCCGATGGCGCTCTTGCCTGCGGCTTTTTCGCGGGCCTGATCGAGGGCGATGTGGTACGGCATGATGATCGGCGTCGCCGGGCTGATCTTCAGCCGCGAGCGCACGTCCACGCCGGTTGCTTCGAGTTCCTCGATTTCCTTGCGCAGCGCGCCGGGATGCAGGACCACGCCATTGCCGATCAGGCACAGCGCGTCGTCGCGCAGGATGCCGGACGGGATCAGGTGCAGCACGGTCTTCTTGCCCTTGATCACCAGGGTGTGGCCGGCGTTGTGGCCGCCCTGGAAGCGCACGACCGCGCCGATGTCCTGCGTCAGCAGGTCGACGATCTTGCCCTTGCCTTCATCGCCCCACTGGGCACCGAGAACGACGACTGACTGACCCATGGCAAGACTCCTGTAGGAGCGGCGCAAGCCGCGATCCGGACACACAAAAAGCCGGCGGGAGAATCCCCGTCCGGCTTTTAGGCATTATCCGGGTTTTGGGGGCTGGCGGCCAGCCGTCCCGTAGAGCCGAGCCATGCTCGGCTTGAGCGGAGCATGGCTCCGCTCTACAGG
>JBAQRU010000326.1:0-3750 GCA_049296025.1 Lysobacteraceae bacterium
GCCGACGCGCGCAGGTGCGCCACCGGCGACGGGAACCTGCCAGACATCGCGGATCGTCGCGCCCTCGCGCTTGCGCCGGTAGAGCGCCTGGCTACCGTCCCACGACCACCACGCCTGCTCCACGCCGCCGCCGATCCAGTCGGGGTCGGCCATGATCCGGTCCAGCGTCAGCGCTTGCGCCGAAACGAACGGCGAAGCGAACAGCGCGGGCAGCGCTGCCGCGATGGCGGCGTGCAGAACGAGCGGAAGGCGGCGGGTGGCATCGGTCATGGTGCGGTCGCAGGCGGACGGAGATACGCGCAGCTTACCGGCCCGTCGTGCGGATGGCAGCGTCCACTTCGGCACCCGCGCGGAGGTGGCGACAGGCGTACAATTCGCGGTCGGGAGGGCGTCACCATTCGCGGAGACATCGATGATGTCGCTCGACCCCCTGCTGTTGTCGCGGATCCAGTTCGGATTCGTCATTTCGTTCCACATCCTGTTCCCCGCCTTCACCATCGGCGTCGCCAGTTGGCTGGCGTTTCTCGAATGGCGCTGGCTGCGCACCCGCGATGCGGTCTGGCGCGATCTCTACGTGTTCTGGCTGAAGATCTTCGCGGTCTCCTTCGGCATGGGCGTGGTCTCGGGCATCGTCATGAGCTTCCAGTTCGGCACCAACTGGTCGGTGCTCAGCGAGAAGGCCGGCAATGTCATCGGCCCGCTGCTCAGCTACGAAGTGCTGACCGCGTTCTTCATGGAAGCGACCTTCCTCGGGGTGATGCTGTTCGGCATGCAGCGCGTGTCGGAGAAACTGCATTTCTTCGCCACCTGCATGGTCGCGCTGGGCACGCTGATCTCGACGTTCTGGATCACCTCGGCCAACAGTTGGATGCAGACGCCGGCCGGCTACGAGATCGTCGATGGCGTCTTTCATGCGAAGGACTGGTGGGCGGTGATCTTCAATCCCTCGTTCCCGTACCGGCTCGTGCACATGGTGCTGGCCGCGTTCCTCACCACCTGTTTCGTGATCGGCGGCGTCAGTGCGGCGTATCTGCTGCGCGGCCAGCATCGCGACGCCGCGACGCGGATGCTGAAACTCTCGGTCGCGTTCGCGGCGATCGTGGTTCCGCTGCAGATTCTCGCGGGCGACATGCACGGCTTGAACACCCTGCAATACCAGCCGATGAAAGTCGCGGCGATGGAAGGCCACTGGCGCGAAGGCGAACCCGGGGAAGGTGTACCGCTGGTGGTGTTCGCGATGCCGAACCAGAAGGCGGAACGCAATGATTACGCGATCGAGATTCCGCGTCTGGGCAGCCTGATCCTGACCCACAGCACCGACGGCACCATCGCGCCGCTGACCTCGGTGTCCGCCGACCAGCGTCCGCCGGTGGCGCCGGTGTTCTTCGCGTTCCGGGCGATGCTGGGCATCGGCAGCGCGATGCTGGCGCTGGTGCTGCTGTCGGCGTTCGCGTGGCGACGCGGCTGGCTGTTCGATGTCCGGCACCGGGTCGGGCGTTGGCTGCTGCGCGGTTGGCAGGCGATGACGCTGTCGGGCTTCGTCGCGATCCTCGCCGGCTGGTACGTCACCGAGATCGGTCGCCAGCCGTACACGGTCTACGGCCTGCTGCGCACGGCGGAATCGAACAGCGCGGTCTCCGGCGCGGAAGTCGCGTTCTCGCTCGCGGTGTTCGCGCTGGTGTACGTGTGCGTGTTCGGCGCGGGCATCTGGTACCTGTTCAAGCTTGTCCGCAAAGGCCCGCAGCCGCACGCACCCGCGCCCGACACCGACGATGGCGAGAAAACGCCCGCGCGGCCGCTGTCGCTGCCGGATGAGGTGCTTGAAACGCCGACTGCGGGAGGTGCGGTATGAGCACGCATCGTCGTCCCCGCGAACGCGGGGACCCAGTGTCTTCAGCGCAGTCCGCAACACAAAAGATCCGATGAAGCAGCCAGCCGTCTACATCATGGCCAGCAAGCGCAATGGCACCTTGTACATCGGTGTCACCAGCGATCTTGTCGCGCGGGCATGGCAGCACCGCGAGCACCTCGTCGAGGGCTTCACCAAAAAATACAGCGTCGATCAATTGGTGTGGTACGAGTTGCATCCCACCATGGACTCGGCGATCACACGTGAAAAACAACTTAAAAAATGGAATCGGAAATGGAAACTCGAACTGATCGAAAAAGAAGACCCTTACTGGAACGACCTGTGGACGTCCATTCTGGATCATGCATGAAGGCACTGGGCCCCCGCGTTCGCGGGGGCGACGGAGGTTGATTCAATGGAAACCTGGCTTCCCGTCGCGTGGTTCGCGGTGATCGCGTTCGGCGTGATGATGTATGTGCTGCTCGACGGCTTCGTGCTGGGGCTCGGCATCCTCGCGCCGTTCGCGGAAGACGACGATCAGCTCGATCACATGATGAACACCGCCGCGCCGATCTGGGACGGCAACGAAACCTGGCTGGTGCTCGGCGGCGCTGGTTTGCTGGCGGCGTTTCCGAAGGTGTACGCGCTGGTGCTGTCGGCGCTGTATCTGCCGGTGCTGCTGATGCTGATCGCGCTGGTGTTCCGCGGCGTGGCGTTCGAGTTCCGGTTCAAGGCGCATACGCTGCGGCGCGCGTGGGGCACCGCCTTCTGGCTGGGCTCGGTGTTCGCCGCGTTCGCGCAGGGCGTGATTCTGGGCGCGATCGTCGAAGGCATGCCATTGCAGGCGGGCAAATACGTCGGCGGTGCGTTCGGCTGGTTCAGTCCGTTCTCGATGCTGACCGGCGTTGCGGTGTTGACCGGGTACGCACTGCTCGGCGCGACGTGGTTGATCCTGAAGACCGACGGCAAGCTGCAGGCGATGGCGCGCACGCTTGCGCGACCGCTCACGTTGAATGTGTTCGCCTTCATCGGTCTGGTCAGCGCGTGGCTACCGTTCCTCGACAGCCACGTGATGGCGCGCTGGTTCGAGGGCGACCGCTTCCTGTGGCTGTCTCCGGTGCCGCTGCTGGTGCTGCTGGCGACCTTCGCGCTGTGGCGTGCGATCCCGCGACACGATCACGACGCCCGCCCGTTCATGCTGAGTCTGTCGCTGTTCCTGCTCGGCTTCGCAGGACTGCTGCTGGGCATGTGGCCGTACATCGTGCCGCCGGCATTGACGATCTGGGACGCCGCCGCGCCGCCGGCCACGCAGGGCTTCGCGCTGGCGGGATTGGTGGTGCTGCTGCCGGCGATCCTCGGCTACACGTGGTGGTCGTATTCGGTGTTCAAGGGGAAGGTGGCTGCGGACGCGGGGTATCACTGAGGGGGTGCCTCACCCTCGCTCGCTCTTCGCCCTCCCGTCCGCGTTCTTTCGCCGGAAGCGGTTCACCCTCCCTTTCGCGTAGCGAAGGGGAGGGCTGGGGAGGGGTCTGGCCTCGCGCGCACCCCAACCCCCTCCCGGCCTCCCCCTGCGCGATGCGCAAGGGGAGGTGACTATGAGCGCCGCAGAAGCTCTAGCCCCAAACCGTGCTTTGCCGCACAATTCGTCGGGAATCCCCACGATATCCGGCAGTTGGGCGATACTTGGATACATCCGCCGCAAGTCACGCACGCAAGTGATTGATTTGACAGGGGCGGGTTTCGAAAGAAGCCCGTGGCGCCAAGTTCCCCGCATCCGCCTCACGGCGGCTGCGCCGGGTCTTTTCATCCTGTCATCCGAGGCACCCTCCGTTCCGGCCATGCACGCCTACGTCTACAAGAGCCAACGGAAGGCCGACACCTATCTCTATCTGGCGGCGCGC
>JBAQRU010000327.1:0-5631 GCA_049296025.1 Lysobacteraceae bacterium
CCCGGGCGCTGCGTTCGCGGTGCATCTGCGCGAAGCCAACCGTTACGCCGCGCTGTCCACCGAACGCCCCGGCGCAGCGCTGTCGATGCCCAACCGTGCGGATCTGGACGCAAGATTCCCGGAATGACGGCTGTTTTCGCCGCCGACCGCTGCTAATCTCGGCGCACCACCCAGCAGCAGCACCACGACGCTCAGGAGGTTCCGATGGCCGGCAAGTTCGAGATCAGCAAGCGCAAGGACGGCGAGTTCCAGTTCAACCTGAAGGCCGCCAACGGCCAGGTGATCCTGACCAGCGAGGGCTACAGCACGCTGCAGGGTTGCGAGAACGGCATCGAATCTGTGCGCAAGCACGCGCAATCCGAGGCGAACTTCGACAGGAAGGTCGCGAAGGACGGCAGTCCGTACTTTTCGCTGATGGCCGGGAACGGCGAATCCATCGGCAAGAGCGAGATGTACAAAAGCGCGTCTTCGCGCGACAACGGCATCCGCTCGGTGATGACCAACGCACCCGGCGTCAAAGTGCAGAATCTCGCGGCCAAATAACGCGCCGCACGCAGGCCGTGAAGCCCGGCTCCGGCCGGGCCGACGCGCCCCGCTTACAATGCGCCGATGCAGATCGGCCCGTACACCATCGCTCCACGCGTGATCCTGGCCCCGATGGCCGGGGTCACCGACAAACCGTTCCGCCAATTATGCAAACGGCTGGGCGCGGGCATGGCGGTGTCCGAAATGACGATTTCCGATCCGCGACTGTGGAACACCCGCAAATCGCAACACCGGATGGACCATGACGGCGAGCCCGCACCGGTCAGCGTGCAGCTCGCCGGCACCGAACCGCAGGCGCTGGCCGACGCCGCGCGCTACAACGTCGATCACGGCGCGCAGATCATCGATATCAACATGGGCTGCCCGGCCAAGAAAGTCTGCAACGCCTGGGCGGGCTCGGCGCTGATGCGCGACGAGGCGCTGGTCGCGCGCATTCTCGAAGCGGTGGTCGCTGCGGTCGGCGTGCCGGTGACGCTGAAGATCCGTACCGGCTGGGCCGAAGGCCAGCGCAACGCACCGGTCATCGCGCGCATCGCCGAGGCCAGCGGCATCGCCGCGCTCACGGTCCACGGTCGCACCCGCGACCAGCAGTACACCGGCACCGCCGAGTACGACACCGTCGCCCACATCAAATCGCTGCTGAAGATTCCGGTGATCGCCAACGGCGATATCGATTCGCCGGAAAAAGCGCGCGCGGTGCTCGACGCCACCGGCTGCGACGCGGTGATGATCGGTCGCGCCGCGCAGGGCCGACCGTGGATTTTCCGCGAAGTCGCGCACTACCTCACTACCGGCGAGACGCTGCCGCCACCTTCGCTGCGCGAGATCCGCGACGTTCTTATCAGTCATCTCGATCATCTGCATGCGTTCTACGGCGAGCAGCAGGGCGTGCGCATCGCGCGCAAGCATCTGGGCTGGTATGCGAAAGACCGCCCGGAACATTCCGACGCACAGCGCGCCGCGTTCCGTGCGGTCGTCAATCGCGCCGAGACCGCCGAGGCGCAGTCGCGACTGGCCCGCGATTATTTCGATGCATTGATCGCTGGCGTTTCGCCGGAGCTGCCGGCAGCGGCCTGAGCCGCAGCATCGGTCCAGATCCGCTCCCACATTGCGCGCAGACGACCTGCGGCATCCCACGGCCACTTCAATTGCACCGGGGGAATCGCACGCCAATCGGTCGCGGGCTTCGGCGCCTGCGCCGTGTTCGCGGATGCGGCGACACGCTCGGCAACGACGAACCGGAACGTGTAATCCGGTTCCGCGCCCATGCGCAGATCCGTGAGCACCAGGCGTCCGTCGCGCACTTCGGCCTTGGCGAAATGATGGTTGAACCACAGCAACCGTGCGGCGGCGGGAATATCGGCCATCGCTGCGCGCGCGACGCGATCGTCGGGATAGGCGCGGAAGCGCATCGGGCCGCGATCGGCAACGAGCGAACGCTCGCCTTCGAGATATCCATCCGGCGTCATCGCCACCACCCGCCACAGCAGCGTGTTGAACGGCATCGGCACGCTGAAGCGCGGTGCATCCTGCAGCCCCATGGCGGTCAATGCGCGCGTCGCGTCGCGTTCGACCATGGTTTTCGCGATCAGCGACCAGCCGAGATAACCGAACCCCAGCACCAGCCCCGCGAGCAGCGCGCGATCGGCGGCGCGACGCGCGGGCACCCACATCGCCACCGCGAATGCCGACAGCCACGCCAGCAGGAACAGCGGATCGATGATGAACAGGCTCGACCACATCGTCGGCGCCACAGGCAGCGGCCACAGCAACTGTGTGCCGTATACGGTGAAGGCATCGATCAGCGGATGCGCCAGCAGGGTCAGCATGAACACCCAGAACCAGCGACGCGGCGCCTGCGCCACGCGTCCGCCGCGTCGACGGAACCACGCCCACAGCGCCCAGGCCACGAACGGCAACAGCAGCAGCGAGTGGGTCGCGCCGCGATGGCAGGTCATCTGCGCCACCGGATCGCCGAACAGCGCCAGCGGGATCACGTCGAGATCCGGCAGCGTGTTGATCGCCATGCCGGCCAGCAGCGCCGCGCGCCGGTGTTCGCGCGGCGCGATCGCGGCGGCGATGACGCCGCCGTAGAACAGGTGGGTGATGGAATCCATCGGCGGATTCTAGTGCGCCGTGCGGGGCTGGCGCCCGTTACGGCGGAAAGCCCTGCTGGATCCAGCCGGTGAACCGCGCGACCTCCTCTTCGGTCAGCGACGGATACGGCGGCGGCGGCATGTTGCCGTTGCGGATCCGCGCGAGGATCGGCCGCGCGTGCTCCTTCACGTCTTCGTACTTGGTCATGTCGAATCGCCAGAGCATCCCGGCGCGGTAAAGCTTGAACAACGGCGCGATATCGCGCTCGAACGAAATCTCTTCGGTCATCTCGTATGGATCCATGATGGGAGCATGTCCTGCCCCCGCAGCCACGGATCATTGGGCGCTGCCGCGCTGCGGTCAAGGACGGGGTGCGCCCGGGCCGACCGGAAAACCATCCGGTCGTGCGTGCCAGCACTTGCCTGGTCGCTGCGATCAGCCCTGCCGTGAACGACACCTGCGACTGGGTTGATTACGACTGGGTCGGCTGCGATCGGGTCACGCCGATCGCCAGCTCCAGCGAGGCTCCGGCCGGGTCGACCACATGCGCTGGCGACGACCGCACGTACTGCACATACCGCTGAGAGGCGTGCGCGGCGTGAGGTCGGAAGACCTCGGCGGGGCGGTCAGCGGACCGCCCCACGCGAGCGCTTTTTCCGCGTTGCCGGAAACATCAGCCGGCAGGATTCACCGGCTGATATTCGAAGCTGGGACCTGTCAGCACGGACGGATCGGGAATGCCGGCCATCATCGCTTTCGCCTGCCCTTTGAGCGACATCATCAGGCCGATGGCGCGGTTCATCTGATCCTGTCCGACATCACCATTGAACAGCGCGTGCAGCGACTGTAGCAGGTTGGTGTAGGTGTAATTGAAGTTGTCGTTGGCGAAGGCCTGCACCGACCCTGCGGCATAGCCGGGCGGCAGCGCCGGATTGGTGGCGACCGCATACACGCCCGTGGGGTCGAACGTCACCGCAGCGCCGCCGTACGCCCATGGCGGCGTGTTGCCCGGCGCGGGCACCAGCAGCGCGCCTTTCTGGATCTGCATGAAGCGGTAGTAGTGCGCCGGCTCGCCGTAGCCGTCCTCCGGCGAGGTGGTCGAGCCCTCGCCCTGTTCGATGATGATCCCGAGCGCCTGCTGCGCCGTGGCCACATCGACCACGACGACCGACTCGCTCATCAGATCCGGACCGACCTGGTTGCGCGGCGGATCGACGAAGGCGCTGTCGCCGAGCACGGCGATGGCATCGGAAATCGCGGTGTAGAACTGGCCGATGGTGATGGTGCCGCCCGGCGACGCGAGCAACTTGATGTCGAGCGGATCCTCCGGCTTTTCGATCTGCAGGTAGGTCTGCAGTTGATCCATCGAAAACGGCGCCAGATTGACGGTCAGGTCGCTTTCCACGCCGCCCGGCAAGGGTCCGGGAAAGGTCGGAATGAAACCGGGGCTGTCGATCACCGGTGCACCGCCCAGCGCATTGAGCACATTGGACGCCAGCGTCATGTGCAGCATCTCCTCGACCACCACCGACTGGATGATGTTGGCGATCGACGCATTCTTGGCGGCGTCCAGCGAGTAAAGCCCATACAGATAGACCGGAATGGTGGCGTGCTCCAGCTCGACCGCGCTCTGCAGCGACGCGCAGACCGATTGCGGGGTGATGGCCGGGCCGGTGAGTCCTTCGAGCATCGAACGTTGAAGGCGAATCATGGTCGTCTCTCCTTATGGGGTCTGCAGAATGAGCCGGCGCGCCACGGCAGCGGCTTTGCCGCCCTGGGGTGCCGGTTTGGCTGGAGCGGCATCGTCCGATGGCATCGCGGCCACCACGACAGACGCGGCGGGCGGCGGCGGCAGCGGCGCGCCGATCGGCATGTCGCCGCTCAGCCAGCTCAGGATCGCGTTGCGCTTGGCCGGCGACAGATCGCGGGTCACCGGCATCGCGTTGGGGTCGTCGGGATTCAGCCCGAACGCGAGCGACAGCAGGCCGGCATTGGCGACGACCGAGTCGTAGTTGCCGAGGTCCAGGAACCGGTTCATCACCGGATAGAGATTGGCGTACTGCTTGAAGATCGGCTGCAGATCGGCCCACGTGACCGGATTGGATGTCGTGAATCCGCTCCACACCAGGAAGCTGATGAAGTTCCACTGGTTCTGCGGACTGCCGCCGTATTGCGCGGTATCGACGAAGCCCGGCCGGATGCCATACACCTGCCCATCAATGCCGTATTCGCCCTGCGGATTGGTCGGCGTCGGGTTGAACCAGCGCGGCGTGCCCGGATCGTTGGCGGTGAGCTTCAGCAGCGCGATGCCGTTGCTGTGGGTCGTTGCGGTGGCGCCGAAAGCAAGCGCGCTGGTGGGTGTCGCCACCGGCGGGCTCGGCGCGACATACGGAAAACCGCTGCCCGGCTGCAACTGCGAGGGATCGAGCGGGAACCCGATCTCGACGTTCGGAAGCGGTTGACCCCACAGCGTCGCATACACCGGAATTTCGACGCTGTCCCCGGGGCTCATGCGATAGACGAAGCGGTCGGCACGCACGAACGCACCGCTGTTGGCTTCGGTAATCGCAACGCCGGCCGTCGCGCCGGACAATGCCAACGGCGATCGCTGCACCAGCGGCATCAGCGCGGGGCTGATCGGCAGGACCACGATGCCGGCGGTGCGGCCGTACCACGTCGGATCCGCCGCGTAGCCACCCGCGCCGGTCGCCGAAATCGTGCCGACCGGAATCATGCTGCCCGCCGGATTCGGTGGCGACAGCAGCGGATCGTAAACGCTGAGGGTGAGATCGCCCTGACTGTTGATCGCGCCATCGGTTCCGGTGGTCAAGGCATTGCCAAGATCGAGATAGAGGCAGCTGGAGATCGGGTCCACCAGTCCCACGCAGAAATTGATGCCGCCCGCAGGCTTGAAGAAATTGCCGCCCGGCGCGGCGATCGCCATGAACTGCCGGCCCAGCACCAGATGCTGCGGCTCGCTCAGCGTCG
>JBAQRU010000328.1:0-15420 GCA_049296025.1 Lysobacteraceae bacterium
CCGCTGACCATCGCGATCCGCGAAGCGCTCGCAACCGCCCCCACGCCACCTGACATCCTGGTGCTGGGCAACCACGGACTGGTCGTTGGCGGCGCGGACTGCAGCGCAGCCGAGGCCCTGCTGCAAACGGTGGAAGCCCGGCTGGCGCTGCCGGCACGCACACCTCCACCGGGCATCCCCGGCACCCTGCAGGAGGCCAATGACCTCGGCTGGCTGCCGGCCGGCCTGCCGCTGCTCGATGCCATCGGCACCGATCCGGTCTGCCGGGAAATCGCCAGCACCGGCGCGTTATACCCGGATCACGTCGTTTTCCTCGGCGAAAGGGCCGTGAGCGTCGACGGACATTACCCTCTCAGCCAGGCGCTGGCCGACGCCCGCAGCGCCGGCATCGCGCCGCCACCGTATGCGGTGGTGGCGGGCGCTGGGGTTCTGCTCTCTCCTGATCTCCCGGCGGGCGGACGGGCGATGCTCGGCTGTCTGGCCGATGTCGGGCTGCGGACCGCCCCGGGCACATCGCTGCGTTATCTGGACGGCAGCGACGCCGCTGAATTGCTGGGGTGGGAAGCCGAAGCCTATCGCCGCGCCCGCGACACCGTCACCGGACATTCCGCCCCCTGAGCTCCCAAGACCCCCAAGGCCCTTTGGCTTCGTGCTCTGTTGCTTCGTTGCCTATTGCTTCGAGACCTCTTGTTCCAAGGAAGACCCATAGATGCAGATCGTCGTGCCAATGTCGGGATTCGGGGAGCGCTTCCGCCGCGCCGGCTACCGCGTGCCAAAGCCACTGATCGAGGTCGATGGCAAACCGATCATCGCCCATGTGATCGACATGTTCCCCGGCGAAACCGATTTCCTGTTCGTCTGCAACCAGGACCATCTCGACGATCCCGCTTTCGCGATGGCCGAACAATTGCAGCGCTACTGCCCCAGCGGACGGATCGTGGGGATCGCGCCGCACAAACTCGGCCCGGTGAACGCGGTGCTGCAGGCGATCGACCTGATCGACCCCGCAAAACCGACCGTGGTCAATTACTGCGACTTCACCTGCGTATGGGATTACCCGCGGTTCAAGCGGATGGTCGCCGAAGGCGGATGGGACGGCGCGATTCCCTGCTACACCGGCTTCCACCCGCACATGATGGGCTCGACCAACTACGCCTATGTACGCACCGAAGGCGGGCGCGTGCTGGATATCCAGGAAAAAAAGCCCTACACCGACCAGCCGATGCGCGAATACGCCTCCAGCGGCACGTATTACTTCGCATCGGGCGCGCTGATGCGCGAGAGCTTCGAACGCTGCATGGCACGGCCGGATCTTGCTCTGAACGATGAGTATTACGTCAGCCTCGCCTACCGACCGATGCTGGAAGACGGCCGTCGCGTGGCGGTGTTCGAACTCGATCACTTCATGCAATGGGGCACACCGGACGATCTGGCCGAATACCGCGCATGGTCGTCAGCGTTCCGTGCGCTGGTCGATCCTGCGCGCGCCCGCCGGCCGGTGCCGCAGCGCGGCGCGACGATGGTGCCGATGGCCGGTCTCGGCTCGCGCTTCGCGCAGGAAGGCCATACCCTGCCGAAACCGCTGATTCCCGTCTCCGGCGAACCGATGGTGGTGCAGGCCACGCTCGATCTTCCCGCCGCCGACCGCCATGTCTTCGTGCTGCGCAAGGATCTGCCCGGGCTGGATGCGATCGAATCGACGCTGCAGGCGCGGTTTCCGGGCAGCGCCACGATTGAACTGGAACAGGTCACCGACGGTCAGGCCCGCACCTGTCTGCTCGGCCTCGATGCGGTGGAGCCCGATGCACCGCTCACCATCGGCGCCTGCGACAACGGTGCGATCTACGACGCCGACGCATTGCGCGCCGCGCTCGACGACGCGCGGACCGATGTGCTGGTCTGGGTCGCACGCGGCTACCCGGGCGCGCTGCGCCGGCCCACGCACTACGGCTGGGTCGATGAGGACGGCGGCGCCATCCGCAGCGTCTCGGTCAAAGTGCCGCTGGACGACCCGGCGCGCGATCCGATCGTCGTCGGCACCTTCACTTTCAAACGCGCGCGTGATTTCTCGATGGCCGCCGAAGCGATGATCGCCCGCGACGGTCGCGTCAACGGCGAGTTCTACGTCGACAGCTGCATCCAGGATGCGATCGCGCTCGGCTTGCGCTGCCGCGTGTTCGAAATCGAACATTATCTGTGCTGGGGCACGCCCACCGACCTGCGCACCTTCGAATACTGGCAACGCTGTTTCCACCGCTGGCCCTCGCACCCGTACCGCCTGGAACTCGACAACCGCGTCGCGATGCATACCGACGCTCCCGCCACCCGCATGTCCGAAAGGGAAACGACATGAAGACCACAAGCATGGCTTCGTTCTCCACCGCACTCCTGCTGTCATTCGGTCTCGCCTGTGCAGCGGTCGTTGCGCCCGTATTCGCCGTCGCTCCGGATACCGAAAGCATTAGCAACGCGGGGCGGCCCACGCGCGGCGGCGACCGCGCACCATCGTTCGTGCGCGATACCGCACGCAGGCGTCCGCGCACGCGCCGCATCGCAGAAGAGCATGATCACGCCACGGCTGCGCCGCAGATACGCCCCAACACGCTGTTCCTGCCCAGCACCTATTTTCCGACCCACGAAGAAAACCGCTTCACGCACGAAGGCGATGTCGCGCGTGCGCGCGAATTCTTCCTGACCCATCGCCCGCGCAACCTGGAATATCTGCTGTTCAAGCGCTACGACTGGATGAACGCGCATCTGAGCCCGGGACAGCGGGTGGTCGAATTCGGCGCCGGTTCGGGGCTGAGCAAGGAATTCATCCACCACGACGGGTTCCAGATCACCGATGTCGAACCGCGCCCTTGGACCGATGCCGTCGCCGATGCGATGGATCCGCCCTTTCCTCCCGGCTCGATCGACGTGGCGATCTTCAGCCACATGATCCATCACCTGCCCAACCCTGCGGCATTCTTCGCCAGCGTGCACCGCATGCTTGCGCCGAACGGTCTGGTGCTGATCCAGGAACTCAACACCTGCTTCGCGCTGAAGGCCGCGCTGCGCGCGATGCGCCACGAGGGCTGGTCGTACGACATCGATGTGTTCGACCCGGAGATCGTCGCCAACGATCCGCGCGACCCATGGTCGGCGAACTGCGCGATTCCGGAACTGCTGTTCACCGACGAAAGCGCATTCGAACGCCGCATCCCCGGCTTCCGCATCGAAAGGAACGCGCTCAACGAATGCTTCGTGTTCCTCGCTTCGGGCGGCGTGGTGGTGCGCGCGAAAACGCTGGAACTGCCGCGCTTCGCGCTGCGCGCGCTGGACGTCGTGGACAGCGCGCTGGTCAAGCTGATGCCATCGGTGTTCGCGATGGGGCGCTCGGTGGTGCTGCGCAAGATCGGGGGCGATTGACCACGCCATGCGCTTGAGCCTCGTCATTCCCTGCTACAACGAAGCGCGCAATCTGCCGCTGCTGGTCGCGCGTCTGCGCGAAACCTTCGTGCGCGACGACATTGAGGCGATCCTGGTCGACAACGGCTCCACCGACGATTCGCCCACAGTCCTCGTCGAGCTTCTGCGCGAAGAACTGCTGCGCGAACGTCCGCGCATCCGCACGGTGCGGGTGGAGAAGAACCAGGGCTACGGCTTCGGCATTCTCTCCGGGCTCGCTGCGGCCGATGGCGAGATCATCGGCTGGACCCATGCCGACATGCAGACCGACCCCGCCGACGCGCTGCGCGGGCTGGCGCTGTTCGAAAGCGATGCGTCGCCGCAAACGCTGTTCGTGAAAGGGCGCCGCTACGGCCGGCCTGTGGCCGATATCATGTTCACGATCGGCATGTCGGTGTTCGAGACCCTGCTGATGCGCCGACGGATGTGGGACATCAACGCGCAGCCGACGCTGTTCCCGCGCGCGTTCTTCGCGGCGTGGCGCGATGCGCCGCACGATTTCTCGCTCGATCTGTACGCGTACTACCAGGCCCTGCATCGCGGCCTGCGCGTGCGCCGGTTCCCGGTACGCTTCGGCGAACGCGCCCACGGTGCCTCGCACTGGAACGTCAACTGGCAGGCGAAAGCCCGCTTCATCCGCAGGACCGTCGACTTCAGTCTGCGTCTGCGCAAGGACCTCGCACGCAGCCCATGATCATCGTCTCGCACCGACGCAACACCCTCGCGCAACTGCGCGACACCGCCCCTGAATTCGGGGTGGAAGTCGATATCCGCAGTCACGGCGAGCGGCTGATCATCCATCACGATGCGTTCGCGGACGGCGAGGACTTCGAGACCTGGCTGGGCGGTTATCGCCACCGCCTGCTGATCCTCAACGTGAAGGAAGAAGGCCTCGAAGACCGGCTGATCGCGCTGATGCGCGCGCACGGCATCGAGGACTGGTTCTTCCTCGACCAGTCGTTTCCCTTCCTGGTGCGCACCGCGCGTCGCGGCGAATCGCGCTGCGCGGTACGGGTGTCGGAATTCGAATCGATCGACACCGCGATGTCGCTCGCCGGCAAGGTGCAGTGGATCTGGGTCGACTGCTTCACCCGCTTCCCGCTCGACGGCGCGCAGGCCGCGCATCTGCAGGACGCGGGTTTCAGGCTCTGCCTGGTCTCGCCCGAACTGCAGGGACGCGATGCCGCGACCGAAATCCCCGCGCTGCGCGCGCTGCTCGAACGCGAAGGCATCGTCGCCGACGCGGTCTGCAGCAAGGAGCCCGCGCTGTGGCGCTGAGCCTCGCCAATCCGCTGTCGAGCATCGTTCCCCGTCCGCTGTGGCGCGATCCGGTATTCAAACTCGGGCTGCTGCTGCGTCTGGCGTTGATCGCGCTGCTGGCGCCGCAGATCCAATCGGACTGGTTCGTGCCGTTCCTCGATCATGCGGTCTCGCGGCCGTCGCTCGATCCGTGGTCGCACTTCCTCGACGACGGCGGCAATCCGCTCGCGTATCCCTACGGCCCGGTGATGCTGCTGGTGCATCTGGTCGGCGTGCTGCCGGGTTGGCTGGCCGCGACCGTCAGCGGCCACGCTGCGTTCACTGCGATCGGTTTCCGCCTGAGCCTGCTGATCGCCGATCTTGCCGGCCTGGTGCTGCTGTTCCGCATCTATCCGCAGCAGCCGCGCAAATTGCTGTGGCTGTACTGGTGGTCGCCGATCCTGCTGTTCGTGACCTACTGGGCCGGCCAGACCGACATCGTGCCGGTCGCGCTGCTGCTGCTATCGCTGGCGCTGCTGCAGGGCTATCGCGCGCTGCCCAGCGGCGTGGCGCTGGGCTTGGCGCTGGCGGCGAAATTCAGCATGCTGCTGGCAGTACCGTTCGTGGCGATCTATCTGTGGCGCAACAAGCGCCTGCGCACGCTGCTGCAGCCGTTCGCGATCGGCCTGGGCCTTGGCTTCGCGCCGCAGTTGCTGTGCCTGGCGTCTCCCGGTTTCCGCACGATGGTGCTCGGCACCCACGAATCCGCGCGCATCTTCGATTTCGCGCTGCCGCTGGGCGAATCGCTCATGCTGTATCTCACCCCGACGCTGTATCTGCTCGCCGCCTACGGCGTCTGGCGACTGCGCCGGATCAGTTTCGATCTGCTGGTCGCGGTCACCGGATTGTCGTTCTTCCTCGTGGTGCTGACCACGCCTGCGCCGCCCGGCTGGTACCTGTGGCTGGTGCCGTTCCTCGTCGCGCATCAACTGCAGGGCGACCGCAGCGCGATGCTGCTGACCGGGCTGTTGTCGCTGCTGTTGATCGCGATGCATCTGCTGATTTCGCCCGGCGCCGGCATCCCGGCATTCGGCTGGCATCCACAGCCCGCCATCGCGAATCTCGCCGCGACCATCGACCCGAAGGTCATGTCGCTGTGGATGACGATGGTGGTGTCGACCGGGCTGGTCCTGATCGCGCAGATGCTGCGCGAACGCGTGAGCCGCAACGATTACTTCCGCATCGCGCAGAAGCCGGTGACCCTGGGCATCGCCGGCGACTCCGGCGCGGGCAAGGACACGCTCGCACGGGCGATGACCGACATCTTCGGCCAGCACACCGTCGTGCACCTGTCGGGCGACGACTATCACGTGTGGGATCGCTACGCGCCGATGTGGAAAGGTCTCACCCATCTTGATCCGCGCGCCAACGATCTGCAACGTTTCAACAACGATGCGCTGGCGCTGATGGACGGCAAACCGGTCGACAACCGTCACTACGATCATTCCGCCGGTCGATTCCTCGCACCAGCGAAACTGCATCGCAACGACGTGATCATCGTTTCCGGCCTGCACGCTTTGCGCATGTCGCGGCTCAGCCAGCGTTTCGATGTTTCGGTCTTTCTCGATATCGACGAAGAGCTGCGGCGGGCGTGGAAGATCCACCGCGATGTCGGCGAACGCGGCCATCCGATGGAGAACGTGCTGCGTTCGATCGAACGCCGCGCGATCGACGCGCAGCGCTACATCCATCCGCAGAAGCCCAAGGCCGATCTGGTGCTGAAACTGCGCCCGGTCAACATGCGCCAGATGGAGAACGTCAGTTCGCCGAAGGATCTGGCGCTGAAGCTCACCGCGCTGATCCGCAACGGCACCTACCACGAGCGCCTGGCGCGGATGCTGATCGGCATCTGCGGCCTGCATCTGGACATCGAGCTCGCCGAGGATTCGGACGAGGTCGAGATGACCATCGAAGGCGAAGTCTCGGCCGAGGACATCGCGCTCGCGGCCGGCACGCTGGCGCCGAACCTGCAGGAAATGCTCGACATCCACCCGCAGTGGGAGGATGGCATGACCGGCATCATGCAGCTGATGGTGTTGCTGCAGATCGAAGAATCCCTCAAGAACAGGATCCGCTGACATGGTGGTCACGCACCCGAAGAAGGTGTTCCGCGCGCCCGCCGCGATCATCTTCGACACCGACAATACGCTCTACGCTTACGACGCCCCGCATGCGAAAGCGACCGCCGCCACCGAGGCCAAGGCCGTGCGCCTGCTCGGCGCCGATCCCGAAAGCGTGCGCCGCGCATTCGCGCAGGCGCGCGAAGAGGTCAAGCAGCAGCTCGGCGCGACCGCAAGTTCGCACAGCCGCCTGCTGTATTTCCAGCGTGGCATCGAGATCCTCGGGCGCAAGACCCAACTGCTGATCACGCTGGATCTGGAACAGACCTACTGGCGCACGTTCCTCTCGCACTGCGAACTGTTCGCGGGCGTGCGCGACCTGCTGGTGAATCTGCGCAATCGCGATATCGCCACCGCGATCATCACCGACCTCACCTCGCAGATCCAATTCCGCAAGATCATCTATTTCGGCCTGGACGACTGCTTCGATTACGTGGTCACCTCGGAAGAAGCCGGCGCCGACAAACCGGACCCGGCGCCGTTCCGGCTGGCGATCGCCAAACTCGACGTGCCGCCGGAAAGCATCTGGATGGTCGGCGACAGTCGCCGCTGCGATGTCGACGGTGCGCGCGAATTCGGCATGACCACGCTGCTCCGGGTGGATCGCGCGACCGCCGAGGAACGCGCGGCGGCCGATGCCGACGTGGTCTTCGACGACTTCCAGGCGCTGGATCGCTTCTTCTTTTCCGGACAGGTCGAAGGACTCAACGCCGCTTGAGGCCGCGACGACACGCATCGCATCACGCCGCGCCAAGCATCTCGAACCGCATCACCACCGCCCTTCGGGGCTGCGCTACAGGAGTTCCGCCATCATGACCGCCGCCACGCCTCCTTCCGTCGACCGCTGGATCGTCGCCAGCCTGCTGTCGCTGCTCGCGGCAACGCTGGCCACCGCCAGTGCCGCCGCACTGCATGCCCCGCTCGCGGTCACCGCCATCGTTGCCGTGCTCGTGTTCGCGCTGATCGCGCCATGGGCGGCGAAGCGCCTGCCGCAGGAATGGGACGGCATCCGCAGCCGCCGGCCGGTGCTGTCGACGCTGTGGCTGCTGCTGGCGGTCCTCACGCTGGTACGCACTGCCGGGGTTGCGCTGTTCATGGCCGATCCCGCGCAGGTGGCAACGTCGACCTACGGTTTCGACGCGTTCTACACCGGCCACAGCTGCTATTCCGGTTATTGGCAGGCGGCCAACCTCGCGCTGGAGGGTGTGCCGAATCTCTACGACGTGGAGCAATATCATGGCAAGCACATCGGCATCTTCTTCTTCGACGAATTCATGTACCTGCCGCAGTTCCTGCTGCTGCCGATGCTGGGCGTGGCGTTCGGCGGCGATTTCCACGAGCTGCGCGGGCTGTGGTTCACGCTCGAAGGCGGCGCGCTGCTGGCATGCATGATCGCGCTGACGACGTGGATCGGTGGCCAGCCCGGCCGCCGCGCTGCGCTGCTGATTCCAGCGGTGTGGATCGCGTCGCCGGTACTGCTGACGCTGCAACTGGGCAACTTCCAGCTGACCGCGATATCGCTGTCGGCGGCGGCGATGGCGCTGTTCTGGCGCGACCGACCGGTACTCGGCGGCGCGCTGTTCGGCTTCGCGGTATTCAAGTTGTTTCCGGGCATTCTGGGCATCTATCTCATCGCGACGCGACGCTGGAAAGCCCTGGGCTGGACCCTCGGCTTCTCGCTGCTCTACACCCTCATCGCCTTCGCATGGATCGGCGAGGCGCCGTTCCGTGCGCTGCTGGACTATCAACTGCCGCGCATGGCGAGCGGCGAAGCCTGGGCGTTCCTCGAATTGAAGGATCTCGGCTTCATCGCAGCGATCAACGACTCGGTTCCCGGTCTGATCTACAAACTCAACGCACTGGATGTCCCGGTCGCAACGCGCGCACTGGTACAGCAGGTGTCCTGGGCATGGACGCTGCTCGTGGTGGTGCTGACCGTATTGTCGGCGCTGCGCGCGCCGAAGCTGTCGCGCACCGAGCTGGCGGCGAACTGGCTCGCGCTGCTCGCACTGGCTTCGTTCCGCAGCCCGTTCCTGCCCGACCATACCGGCCTGTTCGCGCCGCTGTGGATCTGGAGTCTGCTCGCCGCCGGCAGCGTCGCCGGCAAGGGACGCACGCTGCTGTTCGTCCTGATGTGGGTCGCATTGGCGGCGGTCGTGCCCTTCACCGGCACGCCGCTGGACAACGGCCTGGACCGCTTCGTGGTCTCCGGCATCAGCCAGATCATCGCCGTATCGGTGTGCCTCTGGGTGGTCCTGCGCAAACCGGCGAACACAGACCCCAGCAAGGATCCGCTCGCGCTGCCGACACCGTTCACGCCGAGGGCTTCGCTGGGTTGACCGCGACGCGAGCGCATTCCGGACATGCAAAGGGCCACCCCGACGGGTGGCCCTTTTTGTTGATGGTGCTTTCTGTTGATGCCTCAGCAGGTCGATCCGTGCATGCGCAACGTATCGAAGGTCGCAACCTGATCAAAGATGACGAAGGCCGCGAAACAGTCACAAGTTGACGCCCTTCACGTTTTCGATCGCTTCGCACACGGATTTCCCGCGGCGGGGGCGCAAATTCATTCTTTAGGATGAGGCGCGCACCTGTCCGCTTTGAATACCGTGTCTGCGGGGGAAATACCGGTCGCAGCGGCGAAATCGCCAGTCGGGCCGGTTCCGGATCAGAAAGCGCCGCTTCGTCGACCTGCGCAGCGGCAATCGCCCGCATCGCAGGTCGAAACGGGCGAGCGGAGACACGGTGGATCCGCAGTACGGAATCCCGGTTACTGGACGAACAACAGAAGGCAAGAGCATGGATACGCAGCGCGCGAACGCTTCGCAAGCAGACGGTTACGGCAGAACGGCACGGGCAAGGGGACTCGCCGTATGGCTCGCCTTGATCGCCTGTCTTGGTCTGGTCACCACCACCGCATCCGCACAGGAAGGCAACGATGTCGACCTGGCCGACAGCGTCGCGATCGAGCCCCTGGACCCAGGCAAAGTCGATGCCTTCTATGGCGCCTACACCGAGAACGTGCCGATCGAGGTCCCGGCGTTCCGAGGACTCGAACCCAAACTCGGTCTGAACTACAACTCGTCCGGGCGCAACGGCTACCTCGGCATGGGCTGGTCGTTGAGCGGCTTCAGCGTGATCGAGCGCGCAAGCCCCGGTCGCGGCGCACAGCGCTACGGCACTGCGAACGACATCTGGCTGCTCGACGGTCAGGAGCTGATTCCCTGCGCGGTCGGCAGTCTGAGCCCGAGTTGCGTGGTAGGCAGCGTAGCGTCGAGAGGCACGCATTCCACACGCATCGAAAACTACCAGCGCATCCGTTTCGAGCCTTCGTCGCCTTACGGCGCGCGCTGGGTGATCACCGATCAGCGCGGCACGCAGTACATCTATTCCGCCAGACACATCGTTGGTGGAGAAGTGTTCCAGTACTGGCTGGAACGGATCGTGGACACCCGCGGCAACACCGTGACCTTCGGCTACACGCTCGACGGCACCAACAACTGGCTGTATCCGTCTTCGATCAACTACAACAGGACGATGATCCGCCTCTACAACCAGGACCCGGCGACCACGCCGGATCACCGGATGCAACGCGCCACCGGAAAAGGCATCGCCACGATGGTGCGCCGCCTGGGCTCGATCGTGATCGATGTGCAGGCGCCTTCCGGCGTCTGGCAGCGCCTGCGCGCCTATCACCTCGCGTATTCGACGTCACTGCATTCGAAGCGCTCGCAACTCGTCTCGGTACGTCAATACGGGCGTGATGCCGCGATCGACGGTTGGGGCCAGGTCGTCGGCGGCACCGCGCTGCCTGCGCGTACTTTCAGCTGGGCGGGCGAAGTGCTGGGGCCGACGCCGGCCACAACGGTCAGCACCAATCCGCAAACCGCCGGCGCCTATGGCAAATCGGTCCACACGCGCGTGTTCGCGGACCTCAACGGCGACAACCGCTCGGATCTGCTGCTGATCGGCGGCAGCTCTGCCAATGATGGCGCCACCCTGCGCTGGGCACATGCGTCGGGCGGCGGCAACTACGGCGCGCTGCAGATCGCGAAAGTAGCGGCGACGGGTACGTTCCGCGGCGACAACTTCAAGCCGCACAGCGCGGACGTCAATGGCGATGGCCTGACCGATGCCGTGTTCATGTGGGGATCCAGTGCCGATGCCGGCGCGAAGGTGCATGTCGTACTCGCACGTCCCACCACGACGATCGGCGGCGCCACTTATGTCCCCGACAGTCTCGTCTCGCACACGTTGACGACCACCGGGCGTTACAGCGGCAACGGCTGGCGCAACAAATTCATGGCCGACGTCAATGGCGATGGCCGCGACGATGCGGTCTTCGTCTATACCTCCGCCTCATCCAACACCGGCGTCAAGATCCTGGTTTCCCTGGCCTCGTCGCAAGCGGGCAATCCCAACGTCGTGAGCTTCGCCCCCCTGACGCTGAGCACGCCGCAGACCACCGGCAACTTCGTCACCAACTGGAAACGTTCGATGGCCGACGTCAATGGCGACGGCCGGATGGACATGGTCTGGCTGTATCACGGCACCGGGGCGAAAGTGGCGGTGTCGCTGTCCAACGGAGACGGAAGCTTCGCGCCTCTGCAGACCAGCACCGCTGAAGGCACCAGCAATTACAACAACGATGGCTGGGATGGTCGTGCGGTCATGTCCGATGTGAACGGAGACGGGAAACTCGACGCCGTCTGGACCTATGGCGCAGCCAGTGCCAACAACAACGGCACCCGGGTCCACGTCCGGTTGTCCAACGGCGACGGCAGCTTCGGTCCGCTGATCGTCAGCACCCCGCGGACCACAGGCGTCTACGGCAACCAGAACTGGAGCTCCAGAGGCATCGCCGACGTCAATGGCGACAACCTCCCGGATGCGATCTGGTTCTACTCGTACTACTACGAGTGCTACGCGCCGCCCGGCTATCTCTGCAATTCCGCGAATCTGAACCTCGGGCGCAAGATGGAAGTGTCGCTGAATCTGGGCGACGGTCGTTTCGGACCCGGCCAGCGGATCGAGATCTCCCCTACCGGCTACTACGGCACACCGTGGTCAATCCACATGGCCGACGTGGACGGCAACGGCATCCAGGAACCCGTGTGGCTGCTGCTGGGTCAGGCCGATTCCGACATCGGCACGTTCCAGCACCGTGACTGGGTCAATCTCGGCGTCCGCGTCAGGGCCACCAGCGCCGCGACGACGCGCCTGCTGATGACCCGCAGCGGTAACGGCATGGGTGCGACGACCGACATCACCTACACGCCATCCAGCAACTGGTCCAACCAGACCATGCCGCTGGTGACCGATACCGTTTCAAGCATCCGCACCGACGCAGGCTTCGGTGATGCAGCAGATCGCTATGCCGAGACGAAATACACCTACAACGGCGGCCTCTACGATGCGCTGTCGCGTCGTTTCCTCGGATTCAGGACGGTCGAGCGCACGCTTCCCTGCGTGCAGGGCGAAACCGCATGCCCGAAAGACGTCACCGTCTACTCGCAGAACTACGGCTCGGTCAGCAAGCCGGTCCTGGTCAACCGACTGCGCGGCGACGGCAGACTGATGGCCGCGACCCAGCAGATGTACAGCACCGGCACGCATGGCCCCGTCGCGTACGAAGGCCCCTACATCTCGCAATTGATCAGAACCGTCGAATACTCGTACGACCCTGCCGCGACGCTGCCCACCTATCCGGCCGACGGCGTCTGGCTGCCCTGCCCTGCCGCAAGCTGCCGGCGCACGAGCATCGACTATGCCTATGACCGGTGGTGGACCACCACCTCGGATCCGGCGCAGGAAGCGGAACGCAGCCGCTGGCGTTTCGGCAGGGCGTCAACGGTCGTGCACTACGGCGATATCGGCAGCACCGATGGCGTCGGCAACCCGACTGGCGACGATCATCTTGAATATTTCTACGCTAGCATCAATCCGGAGAAATTCATCGTCCTGCCCGCCGCACACAATCTCTATCGCTATCCCTGGTCCACGAACGCCGACCTGCTGCAGGCGAGCCTGACCTACTACGACGGCATGGGCAGCTGGTCGAGTGCCCCGATCACCGGCAATCCAACCCAGGAGCTCAACCTGCACAAGGAAAGCAATTCGTGGGTGCCGCGATACTTCAGCTACGACAGCTACGGCAATCTGCGTACGACCACCGATGAGCGCAACTTCGTCACTTCGACGGAGTACGACACGACGTTCAATCTCTATCCGGTGCGCAGCACGCGCGCGCTCGGACAGGCGGAGGCGGAAGTGTCCGAAATCGGCTGGATGTTCCCGTGCGCGGCGCAGGAACGGACGGTAGGCCCGAACGGCGCGGACGACACGACCATCGTGCAGTACGACCCGTTGTGCAGGAAGATCCGCGCCGATCAGCCTCTGGGCGCGTACAAGACCTGGGCCTATCTCGATTTCGGTTCGCCCAGCATGCAGCGCATCGTCGAAACCGAGCCTTCCGATCGTGGCACCGCCGTCATTACGACAGACCGTCGTTTTGATGGTTTGGGCCGCACCAATCGCACCCGTGTGAACGGTTACGTGTGCGATTTCGCCCGCTACAACGCACGCGGACAAGTCCGCCAGCAACGCGCACCGAGCTACGCCTGCGCCGACAATTGGACAGACGGTACCGAGACCTTCTTCGATGCGCTGGATCGACCGGTCAGGGTGGTCAAACCCAACAGCACCGTGGTCACCACCATGTACTCCCACCACCGCTGGAAATACATCGTGGATGAAGACAGCAAGTGGCGGGCGCAATTGCAGGACGCATACGGTCGCGTGATTGCCGAAGCGTATTACCTCGACGGTCTGTGGCGCTACAGCAACTACAGCTACGATGCGCTTGGTCGCCTGATCCAGGTAACGGATCCGGCATCGAATCTATGGAGTTACACCTACGACAGCCTCGATCGCAAGATCGCCGAACGCGATCCCGACCGCGGCACCCTGACCTACGAGTATTTCGCCGACAGCTCACTGCGCGCACGCGTGGATGCGCGTGGGCAGCGCACCGAGTGGTCGTACGACGGTCTGGGTCGCAAGCGCACCGAAACACTGCGCGCGGGCACGGCGCAGGCGCAGGCCTATACCTGGACTTACGATCAGGCACGCAGCGAAGGCGCTACTGTTTATCGCAACCGTGGACGCCTCACGTCGCAGACCGAACCGACCGGAGGAACCACTTACGATTACGATCTGGCCGGCAGTCTCGTGCGCCGGATCAAGACGATCGACGGCGTCGCCTACACGTTCCGGCACAGTTATTACCCCGGTCGCCGCCTGAAGACGACCACCTATCCGGACAACAGCACGCTGGGCAGCAACGCCGCACCGCTGGGATATGACGACTACGGACGTCTGGAATGGCTGCCGGAGTTCCGCGTCGGTGCTGCGTACAACGCCGCCGGGCTGGTGGTCGGCATCTCCGCTTATCAAGGCGATTATTACGGTGGTTGCGGATCGCCCGATCTCCCCAGAGTCCGGCAGTCGTTCGAATACGACAATCTCAACCGTCTGACCCGCACCAGAGTCGACCGGCAGCTCGGATGGTGGACAGTCCCCGAATTCGAATGGGATCCCACGTGCGAACTGGTCTACAGCGACCAGGGCGTTCTCCAGGATTACAGCTACGGCTACACCGTCACCGATCGCATCCAGACGATTACCAACGCGCTGGACGCGAACGACAACCGCACGTTCGCCTACGACGACATCGGCCGTCTGCGCACGGCCGCCACCTCGGCCGCGTACGGTGGCACCCAGAGCTTCAGCTACGACGACGCGCACAACATGACCTACAACTCGCGCATCGGCACCTACAGCTATCCGGCCGCTGGCCCGGGCAGCGTGCGGCCGCATGCCGTGCTCGTCGCGGGCGCCGGCAGCTATGGCTACGACGCTGCAGGCAACATGACCGCGCGCGCCGGCAATGCCATGATCTGGGATGGCGCCAATCGTCTGGTCGCCCACGGCGCCGCCGCTTACGCCTACGACGGCGAGGGTCAGCGCGTGAAGAAAGTCAGTGGTGGCTTGATCACGCATTACCCTTCCCCGGATTACGAGGTTGCGGCCGGCGTGGTCACGCGTTATGCCAGCATCGCCGGGAAGAAAGTCGCCAAGCGCGTCGGCAGCACGATGTCCTGGTTGAACACCGACCACCTCGGCAGCGTGGATCTGATCACCGACAGCAACCGCAATGTGATCCAGCGGATGCGCAACCACGCTTTCGGCGAACGCGCCAGCGCCCAGAGTGCTCACGTCGAACAGACGGGTTTCCTCGGCGAATTGCGTGATGCCGAAAGCGGATTGATCTACCAGCGCGTGCGCTATTACGATCCCGTGCTGGCGCGCTACACCTCGCCCGATTGGCTGGAAACGACCAAGCGCGGCGTCGGCACCAACCGCTACGCCTATTCGTTGAACGACCCGGTCAATCTGGTCGACAACGGCAATTCCGCCGCCTTCCTGATGAACCACATCGTCAACCAACTGCCGCCGATGTTCCCGAACGGGTTTACCGTGACCACTTCGG
>JBAQRU010000329.1:0-4005 GCA_049296025.1 Lysobacteraceae bacterium
TTTCGATGAGACATGAATGTCTCATCGAAAAATCCCGGCTTCCTCCCAGGTGGCAGTTTAGAATTGGACTTGAAATGTGTTCTTTGGTTACTTTCTTTGCGCCAAAGAAAGTAACTCGCGCACCAGCGCGAAAAAGGTGACAGGCTTTACCCACTCAGCATGAAGCGCCGACACAGACAGCGCCACAAAGCTGGCAGCCAATATCACGCGCACATCGTGCTTGAAGCCAATGACAGCAGCCGAAAGCCGCCGCCACCAGCACAACAGAAACAACGCCAACGACGCTCAAGCCAACAATTCTCCCCGCTGAACGGATGCTTCGGCTTCCGCATCCGCCACCAACCGCAACGCCCGCTCCACAGGACGATACTCCCGCTCCACCCGCCCATTCGCCATCACCAGCACGCGCTCCGCACTGACGATGGTCTCCGGACGATGCGCGATCAGGATCTTGGTCAACTTCAGCTTGCGCACCGCCTCATTGACCGCGCGCTCCGAATCCACATCCAGATGACTCGTCGCCTCGTCCAGGAACAGAATGCTCGGACGCTTGTACAGCGCGCGCGCCAGGATCACGCGCTGCTTCTGACCACCCGACAGCGCCGCGCCCATGTCGCCGATCAGGGTCTGATAACCCATCGGCATGCGCATCACATCGTCGTGCACCGACGCGGATTGCGCCGCTGCCTCGATTCGCTCGAAATCCAGATCTTCGCTGCCGAAGGCGATGTTGTCGGCGATCGAACCGGCGAACAGCTGGTCGTCCTGCATCACCGCCGCGACCACATGGCGATAGCGGCGCAGGCCGATGTCGGTGATGTCGCGGTCTTCGACCAGAATGCAGCCCGCCTGCGGTTTCAGTAGTCCCAGCATCAACTTCATCAGCGTGGTCTTGCCGCAGCCCGACGGGCCGACCAGGGCGATGGTTTCGCCCGGCGCAACGGTCAGCGCGCAGTCGTCGATCACCAGTGGATCGGTGTCGCTGAAGCGATAGCGCAGCCCGCGCACCTCAAGCCCAAGCGGGCGATCCTGCGGCAGCGCCGGACCGCTGGGTGCGGTCATTTCTTCCGGTTCGGTCAGCACGATATCGGCCAGACGCTCCGCCTGCACGCGCAAGGTGCGGAACGACATCCAGGTATCGATCAGGCGACTGACGCCGCCGGTGAACATTTCCTTGTAGGCCAGATACGCCACCAGCATGCCGGCGCTCATCTGGCCCTGCATCACCAGCAGTGCGGCCAGTCCGACCACCAGCAGCCGTTCGACGCCGAACAGCATCTGGTTGGCGAAGCCGAAGCGCAGCATGAAGCGCTGGATGTCCAGGCCGAGATTCGCGGTGTCGGCCATCAGCGTGCCGAAGGTCGCGCGGCGCATCGACTCGGCGGCATTGAGTTTCAATGCCTGGATGCCGCGAATGGATTCGAGCAGATGGGTGTCCTGTTTCGCTGCGGCGGAGAGCTGCTGTTCGGACAGACGCTTGATGGTCGGGAACGTCGCCCAGCGGATCGCCAGATACAGGCTGACCGCGATCACGCTGATCAGCAGCAGTTTCCAGCTGTACGACGCCATCACCACCACCGCGATCACCACCATCAGGCCGTCGAGCAGGGCTTCGATGAAGCTGGAGCTGAGCGTGTTCTGGATCGCATGCACCGATTCCATCCGCGACACCACGTCGCCCAGATGGCGCTTCTGGAAATAGTCCATCGGCAGCCGCAGCAGGTGCGCCAGGATGCTGCCGAACCACTGCAGGCCGATGCGGGTGGAGAGATAGGCCAGGCACCAGCTGCGCAGCCAGCCGATCGCCGAGGTGATCAGCATCGAGAACAGGAAGCCGACGCTGATCAGCCACAGGAAATCCTTGTCCTGGGTGACCAGCACATCGTCGAGGACCCACTGCATGTAGAACGGCGTCAACAAGCCGAACAGCTGCAGGATCAGCGACAGCGACAGGATCTGCGCGGCCGAACGCTTCAGGCCGGTCACTTGGCCGACCAGATGGCGCAGCGAGATGCTGTCGTCGAGTTTGCGCTTCTGGAACGTCGCCGTGGGCGAGAGTTCCAGCGCAACCCCGGTGAACTGCGCCGACGCTTCGCTCATGCGCAATTTGCGCACGCCGCTGGCGGGATCGTGGATCACGATTCCGTTTGCGGTGGCTTTGGCCAGCACCACGAAGTGATCCATGTTCCAGTGCAGGATGCAGGGCGTCTCCAGCTGCGGCAGTTCTTCCAGTTCGATCCGCAGCGCGCGGCACTGCAGGCCGGAGACGCTGGCATCGTCGATCAGATTGGCCAGGGTCACGCCGCGCATCGAAGTGGGGTATTCGCGCTGCAGCGTGAGGCCGTCCATCTGCCGGCCGTGATAGTCCAGCACCATCGCCAGACAGGTGTGCCCGCATTGCGCGGCTTCGGTCTGCAGCAGGCTTTTGAGGATGGGCATGGTGGGGTGCGTTCCTGGAGAGTAGGACTCCCCGCCGTGATGCGCGGGGAGTCGGGTTCATCTTGAATCACTGATGCGAAGGACGATCTTCATGCCGGGTCGAGACAGATATCGCGCTTGGTCGATGAGTTGTTGCAATCGAGCAGCGGATCGGTGGGCGTGATATCCGAGTTCGGCTGACAGGCCGTGTCGGTTTGAGAACTGCTCTCGTTGCAAGGGATGCTGTCCTCCACAGGAAGCGAGATGTCGGACCCGCCGTCGGGGCCGGTGCCGAGATCCCTGCCTGTCGCGCCGCCGACAGACTTTGTCTCTTCCACCGCCAGAATGCGGCCAAGAATGCGATTTTCTCCGTTGTTCATACGCGTCTCCATGTTGTGGTTGATGGCATCAGGAAGCCCTGCTGTATCGGCTGGGCTTCGGGCAGGCAGTTTGTTTGTAAAAGACTGGCCGAAATCGCGCACGAGGTGTTGCAGGTTCGGGATGTAAAGAAGAATTGCGCACGAAAGTAGGATTCGTCGTGCGCAATTCTGCCGGCAGCCGCATCAGGCTCCCGCAGGGGACGGATCAAGCAGCGTGTTGGTCGTATCCGCAGTCGTTCCCGAATCCTGGGTCGGCGACGTGTCCGGATTGCCGTTGACATCGATACGCGTATCGGCCCGTGTCGACGTGGGCTTCGCGCCCGAGATGGCCAGGGCTTCTTCGACGGCGAGCGTGCGGCCGAGAATACGTTTGTGGTCGTTGTCCATGGGCGTGTTCCTTTTCCGGTGGGCGTAAGAACGGAGGATGCAGCGGGGGTTCGATTTCAGCCGGCGCCCCTGCACGCAGGGGCACCGGCCGAAATGATTTCAAAACAACCGAGCCGCGAAGCGCGGACGACCTTCGAGCTCGCGATGCCATGACAACGAGCGGCATCGCATTTCGATCTGGCGAACGCGCATGTCGGATCGATGCAACCGGATATCGCTATCCGATCCGTGTCTTCGATCAGCGCCTGGTGCTGTCGGGGCTGATGATGATGTCGATGATGGTGTTGGTGGTGTCGACCTGATACGCGCCGGTGTCCGTGGACTTCGCGGTGTCGCCGGCGCTGCCGAGCGTCCAGCCGCCGGAGACGTCGTTGGTTTCTTCGACGGCCAGGATGCGGCCGAGTACGCGCTTGTCGTTCTGTTTCATGTGGGATCCTCAGTGGGTGGTGATGAAGACCGGAAGGGTCTTCGGGAGCGCCGCATGAGCGGCGTTTTCAGAGCGCCCTGGCGTGGTACGACGGCATCGTGGCGTCCTGCGCATCGACCGGAATGATGTCGTAGACATAGCCGGTGTCTTTCGGCGGATAGGTCGTCAGCGGGCGTGCGCCAGACACGGCTGTGGTTTCTTCCACGGCCAGTACACGGCCAAGTACGCGGTTGTTCTCGTTGTTCATCGTTGTTCTCGCAAATAGGAGGTTGATTTGAAGGTGGGTGTTGGTCGCCCGTCTTCGGTCCATGCATTCGTCGGAACGGATGCGCCGAAAACCGCCATCGCCCGATCGCTGGCGAAGCGGTCGGGGTGCTGCGCACGATGTAGGCT
>JBAQRU010000330.1:0-6544 GCA_049296025.1 Lysobacteraceae bacterium
GGAAATACAGCCTGTGCTGAGCGTGTCATCCAATAGATGCCACCCGGATAGGCGTTCGGCGCATTCAGTGTCTCATTCAGCGCCGCCATGACAGAGGCATCCCGCCCGCTATATCCCGCCACGACCAGGGCAAACCTACGCCCGACTTCAACGAGCACACCTCGCATCTTCTCGTCTTGAACAGCCAACTCGTGCTCGGTGTTCTTCAATGAAACCGACTGAAAATCTCCGTGGATTTTCGCCAACAGCGGCCAGTCATTTTCCCGCACACTTCTTGCCGCGCGCTCAACCGAGTCGATGGCGGCCACCACTAAGGTCCGACGCTGATTAACTGCCAGCTTGTCCTGAGCTATTGTGGTGGCGGTCTCAACTAGATTGTCGAAATTCGTAGTGAAGACACACGGTGTCTTACCGGCAGTCAACAAAGCAGCCAGCACTCGGTGAGCAAAGGACGGACTGCCTCGTTGAACCTGCTGGGCAATATAGGTCCGCCGATCTTCAATGCTTGGGTAAACCGATTCGAACGCCCTTGCATACTCACTAGGGTCGCCTGCGGGCGGTAGCGTGCCTTGCTGGGCGAAATATTGATCGATCCTGGCGACCCAGATGGGATCAGTCGAGTCCAACTCACGCCGCGGTATTCTCGTTTGCTGGCAAAACAAAGTGGCTTTGAAGTCAACGATCATGTCATAGCCAGTGGGAATGCCAGCGCTGGCGGAAGCGCCTGCGCCGAGAAACCACGAGAACTGTTGCGGCCTCAGCGCAAACTTGGTCGCGAACTGTCGCCCCGTAATAACTGGAATTTCCATTCGATTACACCCCTGTAATGCTGTCGGCTAGTCCTTACCCATCAATGTTCACGCGAGCTCTACGAAGATAGCGCACTTCTTTCTAACGGGCAAAAAAGTTCGAGAAACGGGATACGCAAAATTTCAATTGCTGCGGACATTGAATTTCAACGCAGTAGAAAGCGCAGTTCATTCAAATCAATCCCGAATGAAAGGTGTGGATGGCAATGCTTGGCCAGCGCAGGTCGATGCCGTAGGACATATGGTGATCATCGGTGCTGCCGGACTCGTGGCCCACATACTGCTTGCGCAGTTCCTCATGCACCGGCCAAGGTGAGCGTGTTGATCACCGTATAGCGAAACCTGTGCAGCCCTACGATGCCCGTGCCGCGCGCAGTGATCCTTAACCGTTCCAGATGGTGGGTGAACGCGCTCTGCCCTGCGTGGGACGGGCCGTTCTCTGCCGTGAACGACAGACCCGGGAACAGCTTGGTCTCACCCGCCTTGCGTAGGCTCTCCACATGCTCCTACAGACCCAGGGCGAGCAGATCCGGATGCACCGGGGTTTTGCGCTCGCTAGCATCGGTTTTGAGGCTCTTATGCGGCCCCAAGAAGTTGAAGTCGAAAACGGGCTGGCCCAAAAAGTCGAAGCAGTCTTCGAGTTCCAGGTGCCCAAGCTCGTTGGACCTAGCCCCCGTATAGAGGGCCATGAGGGGTAGCCAGCGCGCGTCGTCGCTGCGCATGCTCTTGTAGGTCAAAGGATCAAAGTCCGGGCCAACTGCGGGGACGAGATGGCCTGCCAGCCGTGCGTCTTGGCCCGGCGGTTGAGGTCCTTCGTTGGCCACATTGGCGTGGTCGTCACCGGGTTGTCCCCTTTTAGGATAGAACGACGAGGTCTATGCCGAGCTTACGCTTTCAAATATTTCAGAGTTCAAGGGCCTTAAACGTCGCTCCGTTTTCGTCCTCGCCACGCGAGATCTCTCGTACATCCCTGAGCTCGCCTACATAGCGCTTTCACGGGCACTTGTGCATCTGACGGTAGTCGGGCCCGCAGAAGTCCTCGACTGGTTGCAAACCTAGGTTGCGGCGGTTTAGCAGGTCCCATTTTCAAGCGCCAACAAAATACACTCTCGTCAGCGACGAGTTCGGAAAGGCTAGCTGGTCTTTGATGTTCATCTCAACAACCTGAAACAGGAAGCCAATTGATAGATCATTTCGATCGCTCATCCATTTGCCCACGGATGTAGCCGATATCCTCACGGAGTTTTGCAACATCTGCCTTAACTGCAGCAACATCCTCTTTACTGGCCAACAGATTTAATGACGCTTGGATATTTCTTTCGGAAAGTTCAAGCCGGCTAATGATCAACTTTGATTGCGCTTCGGCAGCGCTTTCAGCGCGCTGCTCCACGAAGACAATCGCACCCCATATCAACCCAAAGATTGCGGCCAGGGCCACCAAAGGTGCAGTAGAGTCGCCAAGCCAAGACACTAGCCTCGCAAAACCATTCTTTCCGTTGCTCGCAGTGATCCGGCCCAACTCGTTCTTGTCGTCGTTCTTCTCACCATGAGCAGTGCTCTGCATAAATCCTCCTAGCTGTCCACTTAAGTTTTCTTATCCTCTATTCACCTTGACACTAAAAGCCATCGCGTCAAGATGAAGCCGTTCATTTTCCCGCCCTTGTGGAGCGGCAGAGCCACCTACGGATGCAGGCCATCCTTGTTCACTAGCGCGGACCAGAAGTGCTCGCCCCAACAAACTGGCAGCTTCATCCGCACTTCGAGTTTTGCCAGTGCTTCTACTCGCTCAGGCAGCGTCCTAACATCCGCGATATGGATGTAGTGCGCTTCCAGCACCGGGACTTCCTGCTTGCGCGCGTGCCCCGTAATCATCGCAATCGTTCCTACCGGCACCTTGGCCTCGGCGAGCCTGGTTGAGAGGGTATGACGGAACGCGTGGAACGCCGTGCCCTTCTCGATCTCAAACTATTTCAGATAGGCCGCAAACTGCCGGCTGAGCTGTCGCCCATATCCGAGGCCATTGGGTTCGCCATCCTTCCCCGTACCAGCGGGCAGATGTGGGAAAAGTCTCGGGTGTCCGTTGGCCTTCATATCCTCAACGAATTGAAGGAAGCTTGCGTCGAGCACCGGTTTCGCGAGCGGCACAAATCGGATCGAGGATTTGGTTTTGATCTTCTGTCTGCGGTGATGTTTCCAGAAAAACAGACCCCAAACGCCATCCACTTGCTTGACGTCGTCGATATAGAGCTGAGCGACTTCATTGACGCGTGCGCCCGTGTAAAGCCCGAGGATCGGGCCCCACCAACGATGCGGATACTTCGACGCCCACGGCACGAAATGCGTGGGATCGAAGATTTGTGCTAGTTCGGCGTCGGTGAACGGTCGGCCAGTGTTGGCATCGGTCGAGCGGTCGGGGTCATCCTGCTGGCCCAGATATGGCGCCTTGACCAGAACGTCTTCTTTGACCAGCGAACTGAAGAACACCCCAAGGCGCTGCCTGTGCTTGGAGATGGTGTAGTCAGAAGGAGGGGCAACGTCCTCGGCCTGTCCCTGGGCCACGATCTCCATCACCGTCAGGTCCCGATATTGCGGCTTGACGCTGGCATTGGCAGGCCACCATCGGACGGCCTCCCAAAACGCGCGGATTTGGTCTCGCTTGATCTGCCCGACCGGCACATCCCCCACGACTCCAAGCAGCAGGCGAAGGGCGTGCTTACTCTCGGTGATCGTGTCCTTCGCAAGTCGACGCTCTTTGAGCGCACTGATATGACGCTCGATCTCGACCGAAAGAAGCGGCGTTGCATCCGCGGGCGAAGTTGGGGCGCTTGTCGGCGCCCACGCCTTGGCCACCATCTGATCGGCCGCTTTCATGGCTTCAATGAAGTCGAGGGTGTCTTCACGCCCCGTCGTCTGGACGGTGCCGAAATCCACGCCGCCCACTCGGACATTGGACGCAGTCCAAGGACGATCCACGCCGGCTTCCGCGGCACGTTGTGCGCTTTCTAGAAGTTTCTTGATGTCGACCATGTCGCCCCCCTTCCTTAGGCGATCGAATGCCCCGGAGAGTGCCACAGCCTGCAAGGCCGCGGATAGCCGCGCAGCGTCGCCCCGCAGCCCATGCAGGGAACGAACGATCGAGCCATAGCCCAATCGTGGTGCGAGATCGCGGGGCACCCGAAAGCGCACATACAACCCGCTCGGGCGAGCCAGCAAGTAAGGCTTCGGCATAAAAAATGGTTCCTCGAATGGTTCCTTGGGCAAGGAACCGCTCGGGAACCATTTCGAGAAAAACCCTTTAAAACTCAGTGCGTTGCGCACCTCAGGGTCGATCTGGAGCGGGTGATGGGAATCGAACCCACGCTAGCAGCTTGGGAAGCTGCAGTTCTACCATTGAACTACACCCGCGTAGGGCTTCATCTTAGCGGCTGTCGCGGCCCCGGGAAACATCGCCGGGGGCCGCGATGCCGCCCGGGATCAGAACTGCTTGCCGAAGGTGGCGAACAGGGTGGCGTCGTTGCCGCCGCCCTGCATCGTGGTCACGCTGGCGCCGATGTTGGCGTCCATGCCGAACAGTTCGGTACGGGCGCCCATCTGCAGGGTCAGGTAGCTGTCGTCGAAGGTCTGGCCCGGGACCGCATATTGCAGGCTGCCGGTGATGGACTGCGAACGCGCGAACGCTTCCTTGGCCTGGTCTTCGTGTTCCACGTCCCAGGTCATGCGGGCGTAGGGCACCAGGTGGTCGTTGATCTTGTAGCTGGCCTGCCAGCCGAGGCTGGTGATCAGCGAATCGAAGCTCTGGTCCGGGTAGGCCAGCGAGGTCGCGAGGGTCGGCTGGTCTTCGGCGTAGCCGTCGATGTCGATCTGCTGCGCGAGCACGCTGACGACCGGGCCGTGGGTCAGCGCTTCGTCCGTGAAGTTGTAGCCCGCGTTCACGCCGAAGGTCAGGTTGCTGCCGTCGGGCGAGCCGCTGTGGCCGCGCTTGACCGGGCCCAGCCAGACTTCGCGGTTCACTTCATAGCGGATCATGCTGTAGCTGAGCTGGCCATTGACCCAGGCGTTGTCGCCGTACCAGCCGGCGAAGCCGCCGAGGGTGCCGTCGGTCTGGTCGAAATCGCCGCCGCGCAGACCGAAGTCCGAGAAGTTGCGGCCGAGGCCGGCGAAACCGCCGTAGACGAAGTTGCCGCTGGTCCAGTCGACGCCGCCGGTGAGGGCCGGGGCCACGCCGTCGTAGCTGTTGGCGTCGTCGTAACGCTGGACATCGGCGCGGGTGTCGACCCACCAGCGCATGCCGTCGCCATCAGGCTTGCCGGCAAGGTGGCTGGAGACGCGATCGGCGCGGGCGCGGCCGACCACGGCGGTCGCGTGCGGCAGCAGCGCGATCTGACGCGGCGCTTCCAGCACGGAAACGGCGTACTGCGAGAGGATCTGGTGGGCGCGGCTGGTCGGGTGCACGCCATCGGCGAACAGATAGGTGTTGGGCGCGTCCGGCGTGACGTAGCTGGTCGGGTTGCAGGTCAGCGAGTTCGCGGTGATCTGCGGCTGGCAGGCGGTGCCGGCGATGTTGCTGAAGCCGTACGCGGCCGGCGACGCGGTGATTTCGCGGATCAGATTGAAGGTGTCGAGCGGGATCACGCGCAGACCGTTGCTGGCCAGACCGCTGAACAGCGAGCTGTTGTAGGTCGTGGTGAGCGCGGTGCCCTGTGCCTGGACCGCCGCCCCCTGGGCGCGGAAAGCCGGGGTCAGGCCGAGGTCCGGCACGGTCGCGACGAGAATGTACTTGGCGCCGGCATTCTGCAGCTGGCTGACGATACCGATTTCCGAAGTCACCGCACTGGCGATGGTGGTGGCCGCCGGGGCGCCGGCATTGGTGATCGCGAACAGATCGTTGGCGCCGCCCCACACGGTGAACAGCGCGCGGCTGTCGGCACGGCCGCCGTTGGCGGCGAGATAGTTGGTGACCTGGGTGGCGAGCGAGGGGATCGGACCCAGCGCGCCGGTGCTGTTGATGCCGACGCGGGCGCCGCCAGCGGCGTAGTTGGTGCCGGTCTGGCCGTTACCGTTCGGCGCGGCGCCGGTGCCGTAGAAATCGGCCAGGTACTGCGACCAGACCAGACCCGGATTGGTGGTGAACTGGCCCGTCACCGGACGGACGCTGGCAGGCAGCAGCGGGCGGAAGAAACCGCCGTCGGTCAGGCTGTCGCCGAAGAACACGGTCTGCGAATACGGACCGGCTGCGAACGCTGGCGCAGCCACTGCGGCAGCGGCCATGATCAAGGCGACCGTCAGCACACTGCGAACAGGCCGTTTGGCCCCACGATTGAAAGACATATCCCCACTCCCGAACGGTTGAAAAAATGGCGGAAAATTCCGCGAAATGCCCCGGCGCTCCTGCGATACGGCGCCGGATGGTCGCGGCATCCTTTCACGAAGCCCTTTGTGACTCAAGTGTGACAAGTCCCCCGCAGATCAACGGTTCGGACGCTGCCGCTGGGCAGGCCGTCCGTCCCGGGCGACAATCGGGGATGGATATCCGACTCAACGGCGAACCGCTCGCCCTTTCCGCCCCCTGCACCCTCGGCGCGCTGTTGATTGCACAAGGCCTGGCCGAGCGCCGGGTGGCGGTGGAAGTGAACGGCGAGATCATTCCGCGTGGGCGCCATGCCGGGCATCTGTTGTCCGAGGGCGATAGCGTCGAGATCGTCCATGCGCTGGGAGGCGGGTGATAAGCCCGCAGT
>JBAQRU010000331.1:0-5312 GCA_049296025.1 Lysobacteraceae bacterium
ACCATCGACCTCCCCGAAGATCTCCACCAGATAGCGACCAGTCTCGCCCGGCACACCGGGCGCAGCCTGGGTCAAACCGTGGCCGAACTGATGCGCCGCGGTTTGGCCGCATCCGAACAGTCGAACCGCATCGGCGAAGCGGCGGTGGTCTACCAGTTGCACCCGCTCACCGGTCTGCCCGTCGTCGCTTCCCGCCAACCGGTGACCGAAGACGATGTCAAAGCCCTGGACGACGACCCATGACCCATCTGCTCGATGGCAACGTGCTGGTCGCCCTGGTCGATCGTTCGCACGTGCATCACCCCGCTGCGGTCGAATGGTTCGCCGCGCACACCGGCGGCTTCGCCACCTGTCCGATCACCCAGGGCACGCTGATCCGGCTGCTGCTGCGGTTCGGCGCGGTCGCGGATGCCGCCGGTGCGGTCTCGGTCCTGGCGCAACTGACCGCGCATCCCCGGCATACGTTCTGGGGCGACTACATCGGCTACGCCGACATTTCGTGGGCTGGCGTGCTGGGTCATCGGCAAGTCACCGACAGTTATCTGGCGGGTCTTGCCCGGCATCATGGTGGGCGTCTGGCGACGTTCGATCGCGGCCTGGCCGCGCTGCATACCGATATCGCCGACGCGATCGGCGTCTGAATCCGCGGCAGATATCGCGGCCGCCATCGCACATGTCCGCCGTCACGATTCAGTCATAAAAATGTCGTCTACTGTGGCCGTACCCAGGTGCAGCCCCGCTGCCCTGCGGTGCATTACAGCCAGCCCAATCGAGCATGTCATGCAAAAGCGCATCCTGATCGTCGACGACGAACCCGCGATCCGCGACATGGTCGCCTTCGCCTTGCGCAAGGGCGAGTACGACCCGGTCCACGCCGGCGACGCCCGCGAGGCCCAGGCCTCCATCGCCGAGCGCGTTCCCGATCTGATCCTCCTCGACTGGATGCTGCCGGGCACCAGCGGTCTGGAACTGGCCCGGCGCTGGCGCCGAGATGCGCTGACCCGCGAGATCCCGATCATCATGCTCACCGCACGCGGCGAGGAAAACGATCGCGTTGGCGGACTCGAAGCCGGTGTCGACGATTACGTCGTCAAACCTTTCTCCGCGCGCGAACTGCTGGCGCGCATCCGCGCGGTCCTGCGCCGCTCGCGCGAGGACGACGAGGACGGCAGCGTCCAGGTCGGCAGCCTGCGCATCGACGGCGCCTCGCATCGTGTGTATGCCGGAGACGCGCAGATCCAGATCGGCCCGACCGAATACCGGCTGCTGCACTTCTTCATGACCCACGCCGAGCGCGTCTACACCCGCAACCAGTTGCTCGATCACGTCTGGGGCGGCAACACCTACGTCGAAGAACGCACGGTCGATGTGCATATCCGCCGGCTGCGCCGCGCATTGGAACCGGTTCAACTCGACAACATGGTGCAGACCGTGCGCGGCTCGGGTTATCGCTTCTCGGCGACGCTGTGAGCGCCGCGCACGCAGCGCGCGCCTTGTACGAACGAGCTTTGTACGAAATATTCCCATAGACTCAGCCGATGCCGAACGACACCCGCTCCGCATGGCTCAAGACCCTTGGCCAGCTCGCGCTGTTCCTGCTGGTGGCGCTTGCGATCGGCTTTGCCATCGGCAAGCCCTGGCCGGTCATCACTGCCGCCGCCCTCGGCGTGGTGGGCTGGCACTACTGGAAACTGCGGCAGGTGCTGCTGCGCCTCACCGCGCGACAGCGGTTCACGCCATCGGCCGGCGACAGCGTCTGGAATGAACTCGATCGCCTGATGTTTCGGGGGCAAAGCGAAATGCGCGGGCGCAAGCGCCGGCTGATCGACATGCTTCGCGCCTATCGCGCCGCCGCCGCCGCGCTGCCCGACGCCATCGTCGTGGTTGAACGCAACAGCCAGCGCATCCAGTGGTTCAATGAAGCCGCGACACGTTTGTTGGGCCTGCGTTACCCGCACGACCTCGGCGCCGCGCTCAGCGATCGCCTGCAGCCACTGCCGGTCGCGCACTGGCTGGCGAGCGGGCGTCACGCCGAACCGCTGCTCGACACGCCCTCGCCTACCCGGCCCGATCTGCGCCTGAGCCTGCGCTTGATTCCCTATTCCGACGAACTCTGGCTGCTGGTCGCGCGCGACGTCAGCAAACTGATGCATCTCGAGCAGATGCGGCGCGATTTCGTCGCCAACGTCTCGCACGAACTGCGCACGCCGCTGACCGTGGTGCACGGCTATCTGGACATGCTCGATCCCGCCGAAAAACCGGACTGGGCGCCGATGCTCACCGAGATGCAGCGCCAATCGCAGCGCATGACCCAACTGGTCGAGGACCTGCTGATGCTGTCGCGACTGGAAGCGCAGGAAGCGCTGCCCGAGGAAGTGGTCTCGATGGTGCCGATGCTGACCACGCTGAAGCGCGAGGCGGAAGCCTTGAGCCAGCGCCGGCATACCATCACCATCGAAGATACCGCTGGCGTCGACCTCTGGGGCTCGACCAAGGAACTGCACAGCGCGTTCTCGAATCTGGTCAGCAATGCGATCCGCTACACCCCAGCAGGCGGCCAGATCAAGATCCGGTTTTCCAGCGAACGCGACGGCGGCACCCGTCTTTCGGTCGAAGATACCGGCTACGGCATCCCCGCCGCGCATCTTCCCCGCATCACCGAACGGTTCTACCGCGTCTCCACCAGCCGTTCCCGCGAAAGCGGCGGCACCGGGCTTGGCCTGTCGATCGTCAAACACGTGCTGAATCTGCATCAGGCACGACTGGAGATCGAAAGCGAAGTCGGCCGCGGCAGCCATTTCGCCTGTTGCTTCGGCCGCGAGCGCGTCCGCGCCCGCGACGCCATCCATTACTCCGAAGATCACGCATGAGTCCACGCACGTCAGCACGAACATCCGCGCGCAACAGCGCACAAAGCCCGTCGGCGCCGGAACCGCATCAGGAGATCGCCGATCCGCTGCGCGACCACGCCCTGTATCTCAATCGCGAACTGTCGCAGCTCGATTTCAATTTCCGGGTGATGGCGCAGGCGCAGGACAGTTCGGTGCCGCTGCTCGAACGGCTGCGTTATCTCTGCATTTCCTGCACCAATCTCGATGAATTCTTCGAGATCCGCGCCGCGACCGTGCGTCAGGCGCAGGATTTCGGGATACCGCTGGCCGCCGACGGCATTCCGCACGCGACCCTGCTCAAGCGCATCCACGACCGCGCCGCGGCGCTGGTGGATGCGCAGTACAGCTGCTGGAACGAAGTTCTGCGTCCCGCGCTGAGCGAATCCGGCGTGCGCGTGCTGCATCGCCAGCACTGGAACGCGCGCCAGACCCGCTGGCTGCGCGCGTATTTCCGCGACGAGATCATGCCGGTGCTGTCGCCGCTGGGTCTCGATCCCGCGCACCCGTTTCCGAAGATCCTCAACAAATCGCTGAACATCGTGGTGGTGCTGAAGGGCAAGGACGCATTCGGTCGCGCCGGCCATCTCGCCATCGTTCGCGCGCCACGCTCGTTGCCGCGCATCATCCAGCTGCCGGAGCGCGCTTCCGGCGGCGAGCACGATTTCGTATTCCTGTCCGCCGTGCTGTCGGCATTCGTCGATGAATTGTTCCCCGGCATGGACGTGAAGGGTGCGTACCAGTTCCGCGTCACCCGCAATTCCGAACTGATCGTCGACGAGGAGGAAGTCGAGAATCTCGCGCTCGCGCTGCGCGACGAACTGATCGGCCGCGGCTACCTGCGCGCGATGCGACTGGAGATTGCTTCGGACTGCCCGAAACCCATCGTGCGCACGCTGCTGCAGAATTTCGAACTGCCCGAGAATGCGGTCTACCGCATCCAGGGGCCGGTGAATCTCAACCGCGCGATCGAAATCTACGATCTGGTGCAGCGCCCGGATCTGAAATTTCCGCCGTACCAATCGCGGCAGCTCAAGGACATGGAGACCATCTTCGAACGCGCCGCTGCGGGCGATCTGCTGATGCATCATCCGTTCGACGCGTTCACGCCGGTGCTGGAACTGATCCGGCAGGCGGCCGAAGATCCGAACGTGCTGGCGATCAAGCAGACGCTGTACCGCGCCGGCAAGGACTCGCCGATCGTCGAGCACTTGATCCAGGCCGCGCGCAACGGCAAGGACGTGACCGTGGTGATCGAGCTGCGCGCGCGCTTCGACGAGGAAGCCAATCTGCGCCTCGCCGACCGGCTGCAGGATGCGGGCGTGCAGGTGGTCTATGGCGTGGTCGGCTACAAGACCCACGCGAAAATGCTGCTGATCGTGCGCCGCGAAGGCCGCAAACTCGTCCGCTACACCCATCTGGGCACCGGCAATTACCACGCAGGCACGTCGCGCGCCTACACCGACTTCGGACTGATCACCGCCAATGCCGAGATCGGCAGCGACGTGCATCAGATCTTCCAGCAGATTTCCGGCCTCGCACCGGCGATCAAGCTCAAGCGCCTGCTGCAATCGCCATTCACGCTGCATGCCGGCGTATTGGCGCGGATCGAGCACGAGGCGAAGCTGGCGGCGTCCGGAAAACCGGGGCGGATCGTCGCCAAGATGAATGCGCTCAACGAGCCGCAGGTCATCCGCGCGCTGTATCGCGCTTCGCGGGCCGGCGTGCAGATCGACCTGATCGTGCGCGGCGCCTGCACGCTGTGTCCGGGCATGCCCGGCGTGTCCGAGAACATCCGCGTGCGCTCGATCGTCGGTCGCTTCCTCGAACACAGCCGCGTCTGGTGGTTCGGCAACGACGGTCAGCCGCAACTGTTCTGCTCCAGCGCCGACTGGCTGGAGCGCAACCTGCTGCGCCGGGTCGAGATCGGATTTCCGATCCTCGATCCGGAGCTGGCCGCGCGGGTCAAGGAGGAATCGCTCGACAACTATCTGCTCGACAACCTCAACGCCTGGGAACTGCAGGCCGACGGCAACTACCGGCAGATGATGCCCGAAGCCGATGCGATGCCGCATTCGGCGCAGGCGACGCTGCTGGCCAAGCTGTGCGGCTGAAGTCTTAGCGCAACCGCATCGGAAGCCCGTACGCAAGCGGTTCCGTTCGCGGGTGCATGTTGGTAGGCTGCGCGGGCGTTCGCACAGCCCCGTTCCGCTACAGGCCAGCCGCTTGAACCGATCCGCTTCCACCGACCGTGCGACTGCCGCCGACCCTGCGACCGCCGCACCATTGCAGGACGGCGAGGTGCTGGCCGCCATCGATCTGGGCTCGAACAGCTTCCACATGGTCGTGGCGCGCACCGTACTGGGCCAATTGCGCATCATCGATCGCCTGCGCGAGAGCGTGCGCCTCGCCGATGGCCTGGAC
>JBAQRU010000332.1:0-6576 GCA_049296025.1 Lysobacteraceae bacterium
CAGCGGGCCTTCGCCGCCTAGCGCCGGATGCAACGCCGCAATGCGCGAACGCGCGTCGCGGCCAGGTGCGGAAACGCGCGGAAACGCGGCCGGATCGATCCCGCGCGGGATCACCTGCAGTCGCGCAGCGTCGGTGTCCGGGTAGTGTTTCAGCACGTAGTCGCGAACCGTGTCCGACACGCAGATCACCCGCTCGCCGCGCGCCATGATCGCGCTGTAGCGCGAAGGCGAATTCAGGCCGTGCACGGTCGTGACGAAGCGCGGACGCAGGATCATCGGCATGCCGCGCAATGCGAACCAGCCGACCCACGCCGGCAGCCGTGAACGCGCATGCACGATATCGACGCCAGACTCGGCGAACAGCGCGCGCAGGCGTCGCACATGGCGGAAGGTCAGAAGTGATTTGCGGCCGATGTCGAGCGCGATGTGCTCGGCGCCGCTGGCTTCGAGCTGCGCAACCAGACGGCCGCCTGCGGAGACGACGATGGCGCGATGCCCGGCGCGCACCAGCGCATCGGCGATTTCCAGCGTGGACCGCTCGACGCCGCCCGAATGCAGCGCCGGCAGCAATTGCACGACAGTGAGGCGGCGCGGCACGGCGCCGGCGTCCGCAATCAATCGATCAGGACGTACTGCGCACCGCAGTACGGGCAGGTGGAGGTGCCACCTTCGGCTTCGATCGGCAGGTACACGCGCGGATGCGAATTCCACAGCGCCATCGACGGGCTCGGACAGCTCACCGGCAGATCGGCGCGATGCACCTCATAGCGTTGCTGGGCGTTGGCTTGGCTGGGCTGGGAAGCGGTCATGGCGGGTCGTCCTGCGCGAAGCGAACAGTTTACCAGCGCGAACCCGCCAGAAAACGCGCCCTCTCCGGTCGGAGAGGGCGCGGGGAGCGATCTCATTCGGCCGCTTTGGGCACGATGGCCTCGGTGGTGATCGACAGCTTCACCTGGTCGCTGACGTTCGGCGCGTACAGGCCAAGACCGAAGTCGGTGCGCTTGACCGTGGTCGTGGCGCTGAAGCCAGCGGCCTCGCGCTTGGCCATCGGCTGCACGCCGGTCTTGTTGATGGTCACATCCAGCACCACCGGCTTGGTGACGCCCTTGATGGTCAGATCGCCGGTGACTTTCAGCTTGCCTTTGCCGGCAGCCTTCACCGAGGTGCTCTTGAAGGTGATGTTGGGGAATTTCTCGGCATCGAAGAAATCGGCGCTGCGCAGATGGTCGTCCAAATCGCCCACATGCGAATTCAGGCCCGACAGCGGGATCGTGACTTCAACCTTCGAGGCGCCGACGTTCGCCGGATCGTAGGTGATGTTGCCGTCGACCTTGCCGAAATGCGCGATCGGGTTGGAGAAGCCGAAATGGCTCCAGCTCGCGACCACATCGGTGTGATTGGCGTCGATCTTGTAGGTCAGCGGCGCGGCGAAGGCGACGGTGGAAGCCAGCGCGAGGGCGGCGGCGAGCAGCGGACGTTTCATCGGAATACTCCTGGTTTGGATTGGATCTGGTCGCGATGGAATCTGGTCGCGATGGGATGGGAAACACGCCTATGAGGCGGCGACAGCGGACAACGGTGCGCGGCAGCGCGAGACAATCACTCGATGCGGCAGGCTTCCTCGAAGCCCAGGCGCGGCGAGCGCGGGAAAATCGAGGCGCGATCGCCCTGGCCGAGATTCACAAGGAAGTTCGAGCGGATCGCGGTGCCGGCGAAAAATGCCTCGTCGAGCTTGGCGTTGTCGAAACCCGACATCGGGCCGGTATCGAGGCCCAGCGAGCGGGCGGCGAGAATCAGGTACGCGCCCTGCAGGCTTCCGTTGCGCAGGGCCACGGTTTCCAGCGCGGCTTCCGGCTTGCCGGCGAACCACGCGCGCGCATCGACATGCGGAAAGAGCACAGGCAGCTTGTCGTAGAACGCCATGTCGTAGCCGACGATCACCGTGACCGGCGCCGCCAGGGTCTTCTCGCGGTTGCCGGCATCCAGCGCTGGCGCGAGCCGGGCCTTGGCTTCCGGCGATCGCACGAAGATGAAGCGCGCCGGACAGGCGTTCGCAGCGGTCGGGCCCCACTTCAGCAGGTCGTAAAGGCGATGCAGGGTGACGTCGTCGATCTGTCCGGAGAAAGCGTTGTAGGTCCGGGCAGTACGGAACAGTTGGTCGAGCGCGGTATCGGTCAGCGGTGAAGACATCGGTCTGGTGATCCCAAGCGTGTGAAGATGATGGCGAAGCGGCAGTGTAGAGTCCGCACGGCCCTGCGGCAGCCGTGTCACGGAAACGATTCGAGTCAAATTCGGAACAATGCAAGAGAATCGAGCCAATTCAACTCAAATCTACGCGCTAAGCGATGGCCGTGCCGGCAACGCCCGTCAGGCCGAGGCCATGGGCGGCGCGCTCGCCGATGACGTCACCACATTCACGCTGGAGCCGCATCCGCCGTGGCGCTGGACCGCGCCACGACGATGGCCCGGAGCCGAGCGCGCCTACGGCGACACATTCGCCGCGCTGCTCGATGCTCCGCCCGCAGTCGCCATCGGCTGCGGCCGACAGGCGGCATTGGCCACCCGGCTGCTGCGCGAGCGCGGCACGAAAGCCGTGCAGATCCTCGACCCTCGGCTCGACCCGAAACACTGGGACTTCGTCATCGTTCCGGAACACGATCCACTGCGCGGGCCGAATGTGATCACCACGCTCGGCAGCCTGCATCCGATCGACGACGCCTGGCTGGCGCGCGCGCGCAGCGAATTCGCGGCCTTCGCCGAATTGCCCCGACCGGTCAACGTGGTCCTGCTGGGTGGGAAGTCGCGGCATGCGCGCTTCGACCGCATGGCCTTCGAAGTGCTGGCCTCGAAACTGGAAGCGGTGCTCGCGCGCGAAGGCGGCAGCGTGCTGCTGACCACCTCGCGGCGCACGCCGAAGGAATTGCGCGACGTGCTGGAACATCGCTACGACGGCACCCCCGGCATGGTCTGGCGCAACAGCAGCGACGGCCCGAACCCGTATGCCGGTCTGCTGGCCTGGGCCGACCGCATCGTCTGTTCGCCAGACTCGGTGAACATGATCACCGAAGCCTGCGCCACGCGCGTGCCGGTATTCGTCTTCGATCCCGGCCGCGTGCGCGGGCGTCCGCGCGCCTTCCTCGACACGCTGCTCGACCAGGGCCGCGTTCGCGCGATGGACGCGCGACTCGATGCCTTCGATGTCGAACCGCTGCGCGAAACCGCACGCGTCGCCTCGGTCCTTCGAGAACGTCTGGGCAGGATCTGAATCGTGTCGGCGCGATGCACGCGCATCCGAACCAACACGCCGATCAGCTGCGGTAGCCGCGGGCCGTCAGTTGCGCGCGATCGTTGCGGAAATATTTCATCAATGCCTTGTCGACCGCCCGACTGAACGTCTCCCAGGTGATCGGTTTGGCCAGGTAGTGATCGCAGCCCGCCAGCATGCCGCGGGCGCGGTCGAACGGCGAAGTGCGCGAGGTCAGCATCAACACCGGCATCGAACGGGTATGCGGATTGCGACGAATGTTGCGGCACAGCTCGTAACCGTCGGAGCCGGGCATGACGACGTCCAGAAACGCGATATCGAATCTGCATTGCTCGGTCAGCGAGAGCGCCATGTCGGCATTTTCGGCGGACTCGCTGTTGATCCCAAGACGCCGCAAGGCGCCACACAGTTGTTCGCGCACCGCAAGGCTATCGTCAACCACGAGGGCATACAGCTCGCCGCCGGACGGCGCATCGTCGCTGGCGGCGACGCCGTACGAACCGGTCATCACCTCGATCTGCGTGGTTCGCCTGTCCTTGATGACGACTTCCGCGGGAAGCCAGCGCTTTTTCTCGCCGTGCTCGTGTTTGATCAGATCGGTCAGGGTCCCGATGATTTTCAGGAACAGCGACCTGCTTTCAATCCTGTAGGGCGAGTCTCCGATCGACCCCTGGTCGGAAATGGTGATCGAGACCAGCTCCGGGTTGACCTCGCTCAGCAGGCGATAGGCGGCGATCCCTTCCAGCGATGTCGCATCCACGACGGCAATCTGTACGCGCTCGTCCGTGTCCTGCGGGACGACCCGAAGCGCGTCGCCATCGATCCGCGTGGAGTTGATGACGTAGGAAAGTACGCGCGCGTTTCTGGCGGACAGGCCGCACAAAGCGATAGTGAGTTGCATCCGCGCCCCTCGCAGATCATGACCAAAGCCGATCTTTGCCGCACACAGACGAGGATTCATCGCAAGGCGTACCGCTTCGACATGAATCCCGGCACTGCAGCGTCATGGTCAGTTTCACTTCGATCCCGGCACAGACAACCTGTCGGATATGACAGTTCGGCGTACAGCCGCGGCGCGGTGTCCGGATTTTCAATCGCATGCGTGGTCGCATGCTTGCCGCAGGCGCCGATCGTTCGACTAAAGGCGATGCGCTGAAAGGACCATCCAACCTGCATCTCGTGGAGATTTCGGCACAGCAGGCCCGCTCTGCAGCCCAATGCGCGTGCTATTGCCGCATTGGGCGTGCCGTGTTGGGCGCGTGGCACACGGCGCGCCTACCGAAAAACGTGTACGCCGCGCGCAGGGACGCGCGATGGACGCGCGCGGCATCGGGCAATGGAACGGATCGTCAAGGCCGAACAGGCCGCATCGACGCTGTTTCTGTTCGGAGCGAACCTCGACCGGACCTCTGGGTCAGACGTCCGGCGATTGCGACGCGGTCATTCGCGACCCTGCGTTCTTTTTCGTCGCCCGCATACCGATCGCCACGGCACCGATCGCCACGGCCGCCAACAGCGGCCTGCGCTTCAGCGCACGCACGGCGCCCAACGCGAGCGCGGCCAGCCAGGGCCGACCCGTGACCGAGCTGGCGAGCAGCCCCATCCAACCGCTGCGACTGGAGACCGCTGCGGTGAGACTGCCGGCGACGGATGCAAGATTGCGCAGTCGCCCCGTGCTCCCGCGCAGCTCGCGCAGCGAGGCCACGACTTCCCCGCGTTCGACCGCCGCGCGCATGCGCAGCATCTCCATCCGCAATTCGCGATTCCGCGACGCCTCGCTCATACCTCACCTCCGTCGCCCGGCTGACGTCCCGTGTCGGCGAGGAACGCATCGCGATCGTTGGACAGCTCCCGCAGCGTTGCCGACAGCACCGGCGGCGCCGCGGAGATTTCGCCCGTCAATTTGCGGAACACCAGCGCGGCGCCGATCACGTAAAGCGCGAACAGCACCGCGAGCGTGATCCAACCGTAGTGCGGCCACAGCGCGACCGTGAGCAGCGCCGAGCCGGCGATCAACGCCAGCAGCACCAGCACCATCGCGAACAGCGCCAGCGCGACCCATCGGATCAGCTGGGCGCGGGTCTGCGCGAGTTCCAGCGACGCGAACTCGGCACGGGAGAGCAGCAGATTGACCGTGGCCGCCGACAGGCGGCGCACGGCATCAAGCGGCGAAGCCACGACAGCGATGCCGGTCAGCGCCGGGAAACGAGCAGGCCGACCAGGAAGCCGACACCGGCGGCAACGCCGATCGCGCCCCAGGGGTTCTCGTGGACGAAATCGTCGGTGGCACGCGCGGCGGCACGGGTATTGGCGGCCACTGCGGACTGCGCATCGCTCAACCGCTGTTTGGCGCGATCGAGCGCTTCGCTGGCGCGGACGCGCAGGGCGTGGGCGCGGTCGCCGGTGGCGGTGGCGGCCTCGTCGAGCAGCGCTTCGACGTCTTCCAGCACGACTTTGGCGTCGCTCACCAGCTCATCGGTATTCAGGACATTGATCTTCGACATGACTCACTCCTTTGGGGGCGTTCGGGATGCGTTGCGATGCGCATGGGTTGCGGGTAATCCGACTGCGAGCATAACGCGCGAAACGGCGGAAACCACTGCTCGCGTCCGGATCGCCCGCAACCGTTGATCATCAGTCAGGATTTCCGGTCGAATCCGGAAAAAACAAGGGGGTCGGCTGCAGATCGCATGACCGCCGCAGCGCGATCGGGCGAAATGCCGACCGCGCGAACCGCCGCGGCGACAACCGCGCGCGCCTCGTCGATGTCCGTCTCCGGCGCGACGATCCGCGCCCTGCGGTCGAGGGTGCAGCGCAGCCCCGCGCCGACCAGGACCGCATGGGCGGTACGCAGCCGGGCTGCGGTCTCCGCATCCAATACCGCTTCGGCTTCCAACGCCCCGATCAACCCCGGCGTATCGCGCAGCGCGAGCAGCGCAGGCTTCGCTGCGGATTCGCGCAGCACGAGATACTGCAGCAGGAATTCGAGATCGACCAGACCGCCCTCTCCCTGCTTCAGGTCGAAGCGCGCCGCAGTGGAACGGTCGAGTTCGGTGCGCATCCGCGCCCGCATCGAGACCACATCCTCGCGCAGTTTTTCCACATCGCGCGACTGCGCCAGTCTCTGTGCGCGCACGCGCTCGAATTCGACGCACAGCGCGGCATCACCGGCGACCGCGCGCGCGCGCACCAGCGCCTGGTGCTCCCAGGTCCAGGCGCGATGGCGCTGGTAGTCCTCGAAACTGGCGATGGTGGACACCAGCAGCCCTTTGGCGCCATCCGGGCGCAGGCGCACATCGACGTCGTACAGG
>JBAQRU010000333.1:0-6433 GCA_049296025.1 Lysobacteraceae bacterium
GCGAAGTCCTCGTCTATGTAGCGGGTGGCGGGTGTGAACGCGGTGTTCAGTGCGTACGGCCACATCATGACAAGCCGGTAGCGGCTGTCAAGCGGGTGTGTCCGGTTTTTTTCCTTTTCTGCGTTTAACCGTCTTATGGGAGCTCTACCGCCACGGCGGTCGCCTCGCCGCCGCCGATGCAAAGCGAGGCCACGCCGCGCTTTCCGCCGGTTGCTTGCAGTGCCGCGATCAGGGTGACGACAAGGCGCGCACCGCTGGCGCCGATCGGATGACCGAGCGCGCACGCGCCGCCGCGGATGTTCAATTTCCCGTGTGGGATACCGAGGTCTTTCATCGGCGCCATCGCAACGCACGCGAAGGCTTCGTTGACTTCGAACAGGTCGACGTCCGCAACGCTCCAGCCCGCTTTTTTCAGCACGTTTTCGATCGCCGCGACCGGTGCGGTCGTGAACAGTTCCGGTGCCTGCGCGTGCGTCGCGTGGGCGACGATTTTCGCCAGCGGCTGCAGTCCGCGACGCGCGGCTTCATCGGACGACATCAACACCGTGGCGGCGGCGCCATCGGAAATTTTCGACGATGACGCGGCGGTCAATACGCCGTCCTTGCCGAACGCGGCGCGCAGGGTCGGGATCTTCGACGGGTCGATTTTGCCGGGCTCTTCGTCGCCGTCGACGACCACTTCGCCCTTGCGTGTAACCACTGTCACCGGGACGATCTCGCCCTTGAACGCACCCTCGGCGATGGCCTTCTGTGCCCGGGTGACGCTTTCGGCGGAAAACGCGTCGACGGCGGCCCGGTCGAAGCCGTAGGTGGCGCAGGTGGCGTCGCCGAAGACGCCCATGGCTTGTTTGTCGTAGGGGTTGGTCAGGCCGTCCCAGGCCATGTGGTCGAGCAACTCGCCGCTGCCGTAGCGGATACCGGTACGCGAACCGGTCAGCAGGTGCGGGGCGTTGGTCATCGATTCCATGCCGCCAGCGACAACGACGTTCGCCGAGCCGGCCTTGATCAGGTCGTGCGCGAACATGATCGCTTTCATGCCCGACCCGCAGACCTTGTTGATGGTGGTGCAGCCGGCGGAGGTCGGGATACTGGCCGCGAGCGAGGCCTGGCGCGCAGGTGCCTGGCCGAGACCGGCCGGCAGTACGCAGCCCATGATGACTTCGTCGACCTGATCCGGGGCGATGCCGGCCTGTTCCAGCGCGCCGGCGATGGCGGCCGCACCGAGGGTGGGGGTGGGCACGCCGGTGAATTGGCCGAGGAAGGAACCGATAGCGGTGCGCTTGGCACCGACGATGACGATGTCGGACATGCTGGACTCCATGGCGGTCGCGCACCCCGTGCGCAGTCGTTGGCAGGGCCGGCGGCGGCGGGGCCGTCTACCGGAACCTGCTGATTATGCGACTCATGTTGCACTGCCGCAAATGCGACTTCCGGCCAAATGGGGGCCGGTATGGCCGATCACAGCAGGCGCTGGGTGATCGCCTTGAGCACTGCATGGGTGCGGTCGCGGCAGTCCAGCTTCACCAGCAGTTCGGACATGTAGTTTTTCACGGTGCCTTCGGAGAGGTGCAGGCTGCGGCCGATCTCCTTGTTGGAGTAGCCACCGGCAACCAGACGGAGGATCGAACGCTCGCGTTCGGTCAGCCTCAGGTTGGGGGCTGCGGACGCGGGGTCGGCCCATGCCGCGCGAACCGGTCCCAGGCTCACCGGCTGCAACAGAGTTTCGCCTGCGGCGACCCGCAGGATGGCGGTCTTGAGTTCTTCGGGCGATGCGTCCTTGAGCAGGAAGCCCTGCGCGCCGGCCTCCACCGCCTGCATCATCAATGTCGGGTCGTCGAAGGTGGTCAGCAGGATGACGGGAGTGGCGTCGCCGCGAGCGCGCAGTTGGCGAAGCAGGCCCAGCCCGCCCAGTCCCGGCATACGGATATCGCTGACGATCAGATCCACCGGCCGCTGCGGCAGGGCCGCCAGCAGCTGTTCGGCGTCGGTGGCCTCGAGCGCAATCTCCACGCCGAGATCCGCCAACAGACTCGACAGACCGCGCAGGACCAGCGACTGGTCGTCGCATAGCGCGATGCGGACCGTATGCGCTGCCGTCATGGGGTGGGTGCCGTCATGAGGTGTGTTCCGGCAGGGATTCGTGAGGAATCCTTGCGAGCAGCCGCAGGCCGCGCGGTGGGGTCGAGGTGATTTCGAGCGTGCCGCCGACCGCGTCGAGGCGTTCGCGCATCCCGGTCAGGCCGTTGCCGTATTCGATCCGCGCGGGCGCGGTGCCGTCGTTCTCCACCGTGAGCGCGAACGCGTCATCGGTCCGGCGCAACCCGAGCCGGATCTCGCTGGCGCGACCGTGGCGCAGGGCATTGGTGATGGCTTCCTGCGCGCAGCGCAGCAGGACTTCGGCCTGTTCGATGTCGTCCACGCGCAATTGATCCTGGATATCGATGGCGATGCGCACGCCGGGCATCGGGTGGGCCAGCGCTTCCAGCGCCGCGCGCAGATCGAGGCCATCGTGCGCGCGCAGGGTCGAAACGACCTGGCGGATCTGGCCCAGCAGTTCGTCGGCCAGCGCCGAGGAAATCCGCAGTTCCTCGCGCCCCGCGAGCAAGGGATCACGGGTGAGTCTGGCGAGATTGAGTTTGAGCGCGGTCAGCGTGTGACCCGCGACATCGTGCAGCTCGCGCGAGAGCTTCAGACGCTCGCCCGCGCGTGCGGACTCTTCCAGTAGACGTCGGGTGGCCAGCAGTTCCGCATTGACCTGCGCGAGATGTTCGCGGGCACTTTCCCGGGTGCTGGCGTAGTGGCCGGTGAGCGCCGCGAACGCCTGGAAGCCCAGTACCGGCAGCATCGACAGCAATACGGTGCCGACCGGGTTGCCGTGCGATACCCAAAGCGCCGCGATCCCCGCGTTGAGCGCGAGCATGAACAGGGCGGACATGCGCGGCGACAGCAGTAATACGATCTGCCCGGCGACGATGATCAGCAGCACCGCTGTCTGGCCGCCGAGCAGCAGCCATTCGGCCACGACCACCAGCAGGCCTTGCGCCATGATGTTCCAGAGCGACGAGTGCGCGCCATCCGGCGATCGATGCGAAGCCGATATCACGAACAGGACGATCATCGCGATCAGCGCGGCCACACCCGCGAATTCGCGTGGATCGCCAGCGCGCAGTTTCGCAGGGTCCAGGACGGCGATGCAGATCGCGAACCAGGTGATGTACGCAGCCAGATTCAATGGCGTGAACATGCGCTGCTGCAGCGTGCCATCGTGCGATTGCAGGGGGCGAAGCGGCGGGCTGGAGTCGTCGTGATGCATGCCGTCAGCATGGCAGCGATGCGACGGCAACGGAAGACGAAGCCAGCAGGAGGTGACTTTTCTCACCCCTTGCGGGTGACCACGGGCAGGTGCCGGACATTGCCGACGAGGCGGAGACTGCATCCATCGTCAACGCACACGCATCAACGGAGCGACACCATGGATTCCGCATACCAGTTTCTGCTTTTCGTCCACGGTCTCAGCGGGCTGGTCGCGCTGATCACGTTCTGGATCGCCGCATCGGCGAAAAAAGGCTCGCCGCTGCATGTGCGGGTCGGTAAAACCTACATGATCGCGATGCTCGGCATCATCGCCACGGCGGTGCCGATGGCGGTCATCATCGGCATGCGCGGAAATTCCGGCGTGGCGAGCTTTCTCGCGTATCTGGTGGTGATCACCGCCAGCTCGATGTGGCTGGGTCGCCGCGCGATCCGCCGCAAACGCGACCAGACAGCGATGCGCGATGGCGTGTATCCCGCAGTGGCGGCGCTGAATCTGGTGGCATCGGTCGTGGTGTTCGCGATCGGCTGGAAGACGTCCGAAGTGCTGTTGATGGGCTTCAGCGTCGTCGGCTTTCTCACGGGTGGCCAGATGCTGGTTCGACGCATGCGTCCGCTCGCGATGACGCGTTGGTGGATGAAAGAGCACATCGCCGCCATGGTCGGTTGCGGCGTCGCCACGCATATCGCATTTCTGTCCATCGGCATCAATCGCGTGATCGACATGCTTGGTCTGCATGCGCCGGACGGGTTCGGTCTGGTCGCGTGGATGGCGCCACTGGCGGTCGCAACGGTTGCGGGTTTCCGGTTGAATCGGAAGTACGTGCCGAAAGAGCGTGTCGACGTGGCGGTCGCCACCCGCAGCTGAAGTTCAGACGCCCAGTCGTGTCTTCACGAGTCGCACCAGCTGCGCCTCGGCGATGCCGGGGCGCAGCGCGTCGATGAAGCGATCCGCGTGCAGATCGTGTTCGCCGTCGAGCAGTCGTCGCAGCGCAGGCCCGATCTCGCGCGGATGGTGCAGGCGCACGGCGACACCGGCGGCCTGCAGCCGCGCGGCGTGATCGAACTGGTCGTAATCGTTGGGCAGCACCAGCGCGGGAACACCGGCGCGCAGGCATTCCCACATCACGCCGGCGCCGCCGTGATGCAGCACGGCGCGCATTTGCGGCACCCACGACGGATAGTCGACCCAGGCGTGACGCTGCAGCGCGTGATGCGTCTCGTCCGCGCCGCCATCGAGGCGGCCGTCGCTGAAATGCAGGCGGATGTCTGGATATGCATGCGCCACGCTGTCGAGCTGCGCGGCCAGATCGTTTTTCGCGAAGCCCAGATGGGTGCCGAGCGTCGCGAGAATATGCGTGCCGCCATCCGTGCTGGGCAAGGCTGCGCCGACACCCGGCGGGCTCCACAGCAGCGGGCCGATGAAGCGCAAAGCGCTCGGCCATGCGCGTTCGAATTCGAGTTCGCGCAGACCAAGGCCGAGAATGCATTCGTCCGAATACGCCGCTTCGCTGCCGTCGCCGCGATACAGCGACGGAAAACCGAGCGCTGCGAGTCTGCGCCGATGCAGATGGTGCACGCTGGTTTTGAAGCCGCGTACGACGCGTGCGGCGATGTCGTCGCGGAGCTTCCCGGGCACGCCTGCGCCTGGCATCCAGCCGCCGAGATAGGCGGGCGGTCCGCCCGCCGCTTCGATGACGCACGGCGAGGGATGACTGGTCCACCACGGAATGCGGTGACGTTTCGCGACCGGGCCGGCGACGGGCAGGGTGAAGTCGGCGATAAGCAGATCCGGCTGCGAGTGCGCATAGCGTGCGTCGAGCACGGATGCGAATGCATCAAGCAGATCGAGGCTGCGCCGGAACTGGGCGTGCAGGCGCAGCGGATGCGCGCCGATCGCATGCGGCGGATCGACGATCTCGCGCAGTGCCGCATCCGCTCCGGGCACCACTGCGATACCGTTCAACCCTGCGGCGCGGATCCGGTCCTGCGCTCGCTCGGTGCTGACGACATTGATGTCGGCGATGTCGCGAAGCGCTCGGCCGATCGCGAGGACCGGATGCAGATGGCCCGCGAACGGTGGGGCCAGCAGTTCGATTCGCGGGCGAGTCATGCGCCGTGTCGCAGCCAGTCGAGCTGTTCGCATGCTGCGGCGAGCAACGCGTCGCGCGCCGCGGGATGATCGAGATAATCCATGTGGCCCGCTGCGATCATCCGTGGACGCGGTCCGTTCCCAGGGCCCAGCCGCGCGGCGATGCGGTCGCGATCGCCGCGCAGTTGCACGCCATCCAGTGGCATGCCATCGCGTTGCGGCCAACGCGGCGCGACCGCACCGTAGGCGATCACGCGCAGGCGCGCGCGTTGCGCGTGATCGAAGGGCACGATCAATGCATCCAGCAATGCAAGCCCACAACTGCCCACCAGGAGCAGCGTGCGCGGTGCGGCCAGCAATCGCCCGCGTGCGTGGTCGGCCTGTGCCGACGTCAATCCATGCAGCGCGCCGCGACGTGCGGCCAGATACTGGCGGCCATTGGCGAGACTCGCGCGCAGCACCGGCACGGGACGCCACGGCGCGGAGTCGGCAGGCCACGGAAAATTGTGCGGATCGAACGCGATGCCTTCGGCATGCCCTGCGAGTTGATCCAGCATCGCACGCTGGGTCGGCGACAGCGCGCAGCGCTGCGGATCGCTGCGCCCGGTGAGCAGCGCGATGCGCGAACGCTCGGGCGCAGCGGGACTCACGGTATTTCCTCGAAGCGATCGTTCGCGAAGACCCGGTAGTGGTGTTCCCGCCAGCGGATCCGCGTATCGAACAGCGCGTGCAGCAGATGCAGCGGCAGCAGCAGTGCGACCAGCAGCGAGGTCGCAGGTTCGATCCGCGCAGCACTGCCGGCGCAGGCGCGCTGCAGCGCGCGGCGTCCGTACAGATGCGCGGTCGCGCCGATCGCGATGACGACGGCAGCCGGCCAGGAGGGCGCCATTGCGAATGCGGTCAGCGCGATCGCTGGCAGCAGCGCCGACAGCCCTTGGCCGACAGCGATCCGCAGCCGCGTGGGCCACGGTTGGCTGCGCAGCAGCAATCGCGCGAACAGCATCCAGCGATGCATCTGCCGGGCGTAGG
>JBAQRU010000334.1:0-12127 GCA_049296025.1 Lysobacteraceae bacterium
TCTCGAACCGCGCCAACGCTTCCTCGACGATCTTCAGGCCTTCGGCCTCGGCGAGCGCGGCATAGGCCTCGTAGCGCAGCCCGAGCGCGGCGCGGCCCTCGTTGTGATTGCGCACCCAGCCCTCGAAGCTCGCATAGGCGCCGGCTTCCGCGCGCAGCAGGTGCGCGCGCAGCGGAGCGATCTCGAAGGGTGCGTCGGCGATGGCAAAGCGCGGGATCATCTCAACCACCGCTGACCGGCGGAATGAATGCGATCTCGGCGCCCTCGCCCGGGACATCGTCCCAACGCGCGAACGCGCCGTTCATCGCGACCCGCAAGCGTTCGAGCGGCAACGCGAAACCGTGCTTCGCCTGCAGCACGAGATAGAGCGAGCGCAGATCGCCGTCATGATCGACACGCTCGCTGTCGCGGCCCGCGGCATCGCGCAGGCTGGCGAAATAGAGCACTGAGAGCATCGACATCAGGCTGTCCCCGCGACTGCGCCGAAGTCGCGCTTGCCGCCGCGTTTGCCGCGCAGCTTCGCCGGACCGAGCACGATGGCGTGCGACAGCGCTTTGCACATGTCGTAGACGGTGAGCGCGGCGACCGTGGCGCCGGTGAGCGCTTCCATCTCGACGCCGGTGCGGTGCGTGGTGTTGACGGTGCAGACGATCTCCAACTCGCGCTCGCCGCGCCAATCGATGGCGAAACGGATGCCGTCGATCGGCAGCGGATGGCAGAACGGGATCAGCTCGTGCGTGCGTTTCACCGCCAGCGTGCCGGCGACGATCGCGGTTTCCACCACCCCGCCCTTCGCGCTTTTCAGCCCGCTCTTATGCAACTGCGTGGCGACCGCAGCCGGAAATTTCACCCGGCATTCGGCCGTTGCGGCTCGGGCGGTGACCGCTTTCGCCGACACGTCGACCATCGCCGGACGGCCCTGCGCGTCGAGATGGGTCAGCCTTGAATTCTTTTTCAAACCGCGATCCTCCACCGCAGCCCGCAGCCGGGATCCGGAGGCGCGAACAGGAAATGCAATACGCGACGGCCGCTCGGCCGTTCGGCTTTCGATGAGGCATGCAACAACAGCGGGCGCATCAGCAAAAGGTCGCCGGAATCCACGCTGCACACGACTTCGTCGCGCCGCTTGTCCATCGCTGCGATCCGGTCAGGACTCAGGCGACCGAGACGATGCGTCTCCGGCACCACGCGCAGCGCGCCGTCGTCATCGCCGCAGGGATCGAGATGCAGTCTCGCCGCCAACAAGCTATCCAACAATTCGACCGGCGGCTGCACGTACCAGCCATCCTGCTTGATCGACCAACCCGACAAGGCGGCATGCGCCACGCGCCCGGTCACCGGAATCGACAGGTCCTGGTGATACGGAACCTTCCAGTTGCAGTCCGGCGTCTTGCGGAACAGCGTGCACTGCACGGCGACCGCGTCGCTCGACAGCAGCCCCAGCACCTGCAGGCCATTGCGCAGCGGCGCGACGAGCCCGGAACACCAGGCTTCGGTCAGCAGATTGCGTGAACCGGCATCGCCGGCAGCGAGCGCTGCATCCGCCGGCAACGCATCAAGCGTCGCGCGCGGCAAGCGCGAAGGCACGCGCAGCCATCCGGCTTCCGCGAGCGTGGCATGCGGCATGCTCATCCTCCGACGAGAAACATTTCGACGCGCTTGCGCGGGCTGCGCAGGCCGCTGCGCAGTTCGCTGTAGCGATCGCCGCGCGCCTGCCACAGGCCGGTCAACCGTTCGACGACATCGGCGTCGCTGCCGCAGAGCCACGGCCTCATGTCGGTGCCTTCGCTCGCGAACAGGCAGGTGTAGAGGCGCCCATCGGCGGAGACCCGTGCGCGATGACAGTCGCCGCAGAACGGTGCGCTGATCGAACTGACGAAACCGACCTCGCCGCGACCATCGTCGAAGGCGTGGCGAGCGGCGACTTCGCCGCGATACTGCGGGCCGAGCGCATGCAGCGGCCAGCGCGCGTCGATCCGGTCGCGCAGTTCGGCCGAAGGCACGACGCGCTGGATATTCCAGTCGTTGCAGGTGCCGACATCCATGTATTCGATGAAACGCAGGGTGTGGCCGTGTTCGCGCGCGAATTCGACCAGCGGCAAGACCTGGTCGTCGTTCACGCCGCGCTGCACCACGCAGTTGAGTTTGATCTTGGCGAAGCCTGCGGCCTTCGCCGCGTCGATGCCACGCAGCACTTCGGCGAGATCGCCGCGCCCGCCGGACAACGTCGAAAACTGCGCGGGGCCGAGCGTATCGAGGCTCACGGTAATCCGATGCAATCCGGCGTCGCGCAGCGCGCGCGCCTGCGCGGCGAGCAGACTGCCGTTGGTGGTCAAGGCGATATCGTCGAGACCTTCGATGGCCGCGAGCCGTGCGATCAATTCCGGCAAGCGCTTGCGCAGCAGCGGTTCGCCGCCGGTGATGCGCAGCTTGCGCACGCCCACGCGCGCGAAACCGCGCACCAGGCTTTCGATCTCATCGAAAGACAGCCGCGATGCGGCGTCGAGGCCGTAATCATCGGCCACGCGCTCCGCCGGCATGCAGTAGGGACAGCGAAAATTGCAGGCTTCGATCACCGACAGGCGCAGGTCGTGCAGCGGGCGCCCGAGGACATCGCGCGGCAGGTCGATGGGTTGCGGAACGGTGTTCATCGCGTCCAGGTACGTGGCTTATGCCGGAACAGAGGCAGCATGCGCGGCATCGGTTGTGCCGGAAGCCTCTGCCCGGGGCGCGGTCGGCCCGGCGAGTGCGATGCACTCGCCGGGATGGGCGATACGCCGTCCGCGCGCGCGCAGGGCTTCGCCGTCGGCGGCGCTGGCGTAGTGGTAGAGGATGCAGCGGTCCAGCAACGCAGGCGGATATTCGCGTTCGAGGTCGTCGATACCGGAATGCGAAGGATTGCCGTGCAGCGCGCAGTCGTGCGCGATCAACTCATCGGCATCGGCGTATCGCGCCAGCGCTTCGGGGATCGGCCGGGTGTCGCTGGTCCAGACGACGCTGCCGCGCAGGCGCAGGCCGTAGCTGGTCCGCGGCCAGTGGTGGCGGGTTTCGAACACTTCCAAGCGCAGGCCGTCGTGCCAGAAGGCGTCGCCGACCGGGATGACCTGGAACGCATCCCAGAAATTCGCGCCGCCTTCGGCGAGGACGTTCGGATAGTCGCCGACGCGCTGGTGCAGCAGCGGCACCACGCTCGCTGGCACGTAGATGCGGGTGCGCCCGCGCCTCGCCGGGTCGAAGAACGCATCGATGAACAGCCGCTCGAAGCCGCCGATGTGATCGAGATGGGTGTGGGTGACGAACAGCGCGCGCGGCGCTTCGCCGTAGTGCGCGAGACAGGCGCTGAGCCCTTCGGCGCCGCAGTCGATGGTCAGCCACGGCCGCGCATCGCGCTCGATGGTCGCCATCGCCGAACCCAATTCGACCGCCGCCGCATTGCCGACGCCATGAAACCGCAAAGCCCAACTCATCGCTTATGTCCCGCGCTGCCAGAGCGCATCGTACGCGCTGCGCAGCGTGGCGTAATCCTTCTCCACCTCGGCCTCGCCGCGCGCGCCGCGCAGCTTCAGCAGCGAGCGCTGCAGGCGGGCGAGATTGGCCTCGCGCCACGGCGTGGCGGGAATCCGCAGCTGACTGCGGTCCAGATCGATGACCCAGCCGCGTCCGCTGTCTTCGAACAGCAGGTTGTGGGCGTTGAGATCGGCGTGATCCAGTCCGGCACGGTGGATTCGCGCGATCATCTGGCCCGCCTCTTGCCAGGGCGCTGCGCTGCCGACGGCGGCTGCGCGATCCGCCAGCGATGCCACGCCCTGCAGGCGTTCGAGCAGGATGCCGGCGCGATAGGACATCCCGTCGCGCCAGTAGATCGCGGCGATGGGGCGCGGCACCGGCAACTTCCGGCGCAGCAACTCGCGGAGCAGGCGGAATTCGTCGAAGCTGCGGATCCGGCCGACGCCGCGCCAGATGAAGCGGTCGCGGCTGAATCGGGCGGCGAAGCCGCCGCGCAGATAGTGACGCAGCACCGCCGGGCCGAAACCGCCTTCCGACGGCATGCCTTCGACGAACCAGGCAGCGCCTCGGCCACCGCTGCCGACGGCCTCCGCGCGTTCGCCCCACCAGGCCGGATCGAACCAGCGCGGGTCGACGCCGCGCATGCCCGCTTGCCGCAAGCAGGTCGCGTCGAACAGAATCGCCCCTCCCCCCGCTCCACGCGCATCGCGGAACGGCGTCAGGCTTTCGGTGGCATCGAAGGCGGCCATTGATCGAGTCTATCAACTGCAAGTGAAGAAAATATTTTGAACGTCCCCAAGTCGATCTGCCTGCTGCGCCTGTCCGCGCTGGGCGACGTGACCCATATCCTGCCGCTGATCCGCACCCTGCGCACGGCCTGGCCACAAGTCGCGCTGACCTGGGTGATCGGCAAGGGCGAACAGAAGCTGCTGGAGGGACTGCCGGGGGTCGAATTCCTCGTCTACGACAAGAAGACCGGACTCGCCGGAATGCGCGCGCTGCGCCGGGAACTGCAGGGCCGGCGCTTCGACGCGCTGCTGCAGATGCAGGTGGCGGCGCGGGCTAATCTGCTGTCGGCGTTCCTGCCGGCGACTCGCAGGATCGGCTACGACCGCTCGCGTTCGAAAGACCTCCATGGCCTCTTCATCAACGAACGCATCCCCGACCGGCCCGGCATCCATGTGCTCGACGCCATCGGCAGCTTCTGCGAACCGCTGGGCCTGAAGCAGACCGAAGTGATCTGGGACCTGCCGGTGCCTGATGCCGCGCGCGAATGGGCGCATGCGCAGTGGCCGGACGACGGCATGCCGACTTTGGCGATCTCGCCCTGCTCCAGCCACGCCCTGCGCAACTGGCGACCGGAGCGCTACGCCGCCGTCGCCGACCACGCGGCGGGGCACGGCTGGCGGATCGTGCTGCTCGGAGGCCGCAGTGCACTGGAACGCGACACCTGCGACGCGATCCTCGCCGCGATGCAGGCGCCGGCACTGGATCTGGTCGGCAAGGACACCCTGAAACAATTGCCGGCGCTGCTGGAACGCGCGGACCTGCTGATGACGCCGGATTCCGGGCCGATGCATATCGCCAATGCGATGGGTACTCGAGTGCTCGGCCTGCACGCGGCCAGCAACCCGCGTCGCAGCGGGCCGTATTCCGACATCCGTTTCTGCGTGGATCGCTACGATGATGCCGCACGGAAATACCTCGGCAAACCCGCCAGCGCACTCAAATGGGGCAGCAAGATCGAACACGACGGGGTGATGGATCTGGTGACCGTGGAGGATGGCATCGCGGCATTCGAGCGCTGTGTCGATGCCTTTGGATCATCCCCCAGATAGATATCCCCGCTTTTTTGCCACCCACGGGATACCGTCCGCTCATCTGCAATTGCCCCTCCACGAATAAACGCCCTCCGGCTTGAACCGGAGGGCGCCGTCACATTCGGAACAGTAGAACCACAGAGGTGATTACTGCACCTTGGCCAACGCACGCCAAGTGTTGGAACCGCCGCCCATTACCGTGTCCGGAGAGCCGATCCAGAAGTTCAGATTGAAGAAATCCTCGTCGTCCTGGTACACGTACCCGTGCTGGAGTGCGTATCTGCTCGGCATGTTGGTCGGCGCATAGACACCATACTTGAATCCGAGATTCGGAAAGGCTGCCATATGGCCAAGGAACGATGACGCGGCACCATCGAAATGGCATGTGAACATATGCCAATTGCCTGGCCACAGATTGAAGCTAGGAAACACGTCGCCGCTTGAGCTGTTGGCATTGGCCCAGTCCTCATTGTCTTCGCGACGGAATACGCGACGCGCGCCGGATGGGCAGAAAATCCCCATGTTCTGCACGGCATAGTCGTACTCGTTTCCTCCAGATGGCAACGGGCGGAACAAAAGCGACGTCGTCGTATCCAGCTTGCAGAATCGCCACGCCGTATTGTTGGTGGAACTGGTCGCCCCCAGCCATCCCCACCGCGAATTGGCGTTGCGGCGATCCTCGTCATCCATGTAGAACTGCGTCCAGGCATACGGCGAGGGGCAGGCATTCTGCTCGGGGATCACGCCGACATTGAACAGGTGATTCCACAACCAATTCCACCAATCAGAACGTCCAACATCCGGGCCAGCCGCTTTCAAAGCGATTGGCGCGAAAGTCGTCTTCCCTCCCGTCGCAACCGGCGCACAAGGGCCGTTGAAGCCAAGCGTCGCGCAATAAAGGGACGCGACCTTCTCACCCTCCTCGGCCATGAAGCGGTCGACATCGACCTTCCCGCTATCCGGGTATCTACGATCGACATCCTCAAGATAAGCGACAAACTCGTCACCAGCTTTCGAAGCCGCGATCTCCTTGGCCTTGGCATCCTGCTCTTCGGGCGGGGTGTCTATCTCCGTGCCATCCGCTAGAACCATGGGAGAAAACATCACGATCGTTGCAAACACTACAACTGCGAGATTATTCTTTTTCATGATTGAAAATCCTTTTATCCCTAATCAATTCAGGCAAGGATTCGAACGAAGCGTTCTTCTCCCCGCATTCCACGCGCATTCATGCGCGCTCAGCATCCACATTAGCAAAAAACGCCATTTGCCAGGCATCGACAAGCGCGCATTGAAATCACCTATTGAATCGTCAAAAACGATCGAAAAAAAACCATCGGAATCGGCGTATTTTTTCGCCAACCAAACTCCCTTCCAGGGCGCGGAAGCAGCGTTCGAGCGTTGATCCACACGGCGCGCGGCGAGAACGACTGAACGTCAGCAGACGCCAATCGACGGACAACAAAAAACCCCCGCGATGGTGGATCGCGAGGGTTCGTCCGTATGCCTTCAATGTCGAGATATCCGAATCTCGATCCGTCTCGTCCGTGATACGGCCTGTGTCCGGGTCAGTCGGCGCAAGCCCCCTCCCTGGGGCCCGCGCATCGACCTTGGTTCTGCCCATCGTTTCCTTACGATGCCGGGTCCTTCCAGGCAATGGCGTGCATCCTGCACCGAACGCACACGACACTCATCCTTGAGTCTCGCGTCGCCCCCTGCGGGGCGAATGCACGTGGCACATCCGTGTGCCTTCGGGGTGCTCAGCTGACCGGGGAACTCCGGGATCGAAGTCGCTGCCTGAGCGTCGACTGCGTTCCATCACGTGCAGGTGAAACGTAAGCGCAAGCGATGAGGAAGGGAAGATGGCGAGCACCCGGATTTCAGACAATTCTGGTAGCCACAGACCGAAAACACCGGGATTTTCTGACAGTATTGAGAAACCAGCTACCAATAGTGAACCGTACTATGTGAATATTGCTGGCATGGATAATATCGGTAGCAATTTCACTCGACCTCGTGAAATGTGGAGGATGTCGCAGTTTCAGGGCCACTGTTCACACGACGAAGTGTCGAGCGTCCGAGACAGCCCGTGCCGCATGGCTGAAGTCCCAATGCTGTGCGCCCGGCAGCGCTCCGGGCGCCTCGTGGCTGCGATCATCGTCCATGCGCAAGCGCAGAGTCCGAAGACCAACGATGATCGAGTCCGACCGACAACCGCGATCGCGGGCTCGATGGTCCGGACGACGTCGGGCGAATGGAAACCCTCTGCTGAGGGGTGAATCGACTACGCGACGCTCATGGCGTCACGCCAGCGCGGTAGTCCTGGTACGACTTCTCTTCGACATACGCCGAACCCAGCGCGAGGTTGATGTCCTTCTTGATGCGTGCGCGCTCGTCGTTCTCGAAATAGACGCTGCGGGCGAGGCGGATGAATTCCTCGTCGAAAGCCTGCGCTTTTTCCTTGATGCGGATGTCGTCTTCGATCACCCAAAGCCGTTCGTTGACAGCCTTCAGCTGCGCGCGCAGGCGGGCGATGTCGTGGCCTGCCGCCGGATGCGCCATCCAGCTGTTCTCCAGTGCCGACAACTCATTGCGGACGTTCGCCAGCTTGGCCGGATCGCTCATCCGCTCGGATTTGATCTGGAGAATGGCGATCTTGTCGAGCAGTTCGCCGAACGAGACGGGAGCGAGGATTTCGGACATGGCAGCGTATCTGGCGATGAGCTAAGGAAGGCCGCAAGTGTACGCGCCTTGTCCCCGGGCGCCCTGCCCCTTATGATGGCGCCCCGCAGCGATGGACCGGAATCCATCGTCGCGAGCACCTTCGGAGAGGTGGCAGAGCGGTTGAATGTACCTGACTCGAAATCAGGCGTGCGTTTATAGCGCACCGGGGGTTCGAATCCCCCCCTCTCCGCCAGATACGCAAAGCGCCCCCTCGCGGGGCGCTTTGCGTATCTGGTGGGAGTATCGGCGGGGATCAGGAGCGACACAGGCCGGAATGCCAGCGTTCGGATCGGCGATCGTTTTTTCGCCCGCGTCCGGTTTCGTCCCGTGATTACGTATATCCCCGAGGATATGGCTGACTCTCTCCCCCATGGCCGTTGCATGATCGAATTCGGTCACTTGACCCACGCCGGGCTGCGCCGCGAGCTCAACGAGGACACCTATTACGGTGACAGCGACCTTGGGCTGTGGCTGGTCGCCGACGGTATGGGTGGCCACGAGTACGGCGAAGTCGCCAGCGCGCTCGCCCGCGAGACCATCGTCCGCGAGATTCGCCAGGGCACATCCCTCGCCCAGGCGATCCGCACCGCCGACGAGGAAATCATCCGCATCTCGCGCCAGCGCAGCGACGCCCTGCCGATGGGGACGACCGTGGTCGCCCTGCGCATCCTGGGCAACCGCTTCGAAGTGGCCTGGGTCGGCGACAGTCGTGCCTATCTGTGGCGCGACGGCCAGTTGGCCCAACTCTCGCACGATCACAGCTATGTCCAGGAACTGATCTCGCAGGGCGCGATCACCGTCGATCAGGCGCGCACCCATCCGCATCGCAATGTGGTGACCCAGGCATTGGGCGTGACCGATCCGCAGAACCTCAACGTCGAAACCCTGTCCGGCGAACTGCGCCCGGGCATGCAACTGCTGCTGTGCAGCGACGGGCTGACCGAGGAAGTCGACGACGGCAACCTGTCCCAGGTGCTCTCGCATATCGAATGCAGCGCGCAGGAATGCGTCGATGGCCTCGTCGCCGCCGCACTCGATGGCGGCGGCTCGGACAACATCACCGTGGTGCTGGTCCGCCGCAACTGATCGCGCGGCGGCAGACCATCGTCAGCCTTTGCATCTCGGCAGGGACTGCTTCAATTCGGCGCCTTTCACCTCGCAGGTCCAGTCGACCATGCCCGACGCCGCGTTCGCGGCCGGCCGCAGCACGATCGCGCTGCCCTCGGGAAAGCGCTCGTCCATCTTCACCGTGACCACGCCCTGTTCGCCCAATCTGATTTCGCGCACGGCGCCGCCGCGCATTTCGGTCGGCGCCGGCAGTCCTGCTTCATCGGCATCGCGTGGCCAGCGGCCATTGCTCTGGTAATACTCGGTCAGCGACACCCGGAACATCGTCGCCCGACTGGCGGCCTCCGCAATCAGCGCGCGGCGATCCATGAGCTTGGCTTGGGCATCCATCGTTTCGCGGGCGCCTTCGACGCTGCGCTGCACAGAGGCTTCGACTTCAGCGGCCACCTGTTGCGCTTCGGCGCGGGCACCGCCCAGATCGACCTGAGGATTCGCCGCTGAGGTCGGCGCTTTGGCGGCAGCCTCGCGCGGCTGGACGATGAAACGATCGTAGCCCAGCAGCGCCAGGAAACCACCGATGAGCACGGCGATCAGGGTGAGGATGAATTGTTTCATGCGGAACCCTTTATCGAATCGGCGGCCAACTTTAGCCCGGACGTGACCGGGAGTGGACATCGCACATCGCTCAGACCCGCGAATACGCCCAGGACACCATCTTGCCATCGCGATACGGCATCACGCCGTGGAAGCCACGCGGGTCGTCGTCGAACACCAGCGGCAGGAAGCGGCGGTCGCCATCCCACAGCGGCAGGTCGAGGATGCGCTCGACCGGCACCCACTCCAAGGCGCCTTCGGCATTCGTTTCATGCGGCGTGCCGCTGTAAGCGGTGATCAGGAACACGAACCCGAGCCAGTCCTCGCCCTGTTTGCCGAAGCCGGGCCAGCTGATCGTCCCGCGCAGGACGAGTTCGTCGCAGTGGATGCCGGCCTCTTCGTGGATCTCGCGACGCATGCCCGCGACTACGTCCTCATCTGCTTCGAGCTTGCCGCCGAGTCCGTTGTACTTGCCGAGATGCTGGTCGTCGGGCCGCGCATTGCGATGGATCAACAGCACCTGCTTGCGATCCGGCGAGAGCACATAGCCGAGGGTGGCGACGATCGGGGTGTAGGGCATGCGAAGCTTCCTGTGTGAACAGCAATTATAGGGTGCGCGTATCGCGCACCGGCTTTTCGCGATCATCCTGAACCCGGTGCACGACACCCGCACCCCATGAAACGGCATCGCGCAGGCGATCACGCCGCGCGCGCGGTCAGCATCCGTCGCAACATCGATTTCAGCGCCAGCGCCTTGACCGGCTTGGGCAGCAGGCCGAGACCATGCTCCAGCGCGATGCGGCGCACATCGCCGCTGTCGTCGGCGCTGAGAATCAAGGTCGGACGCGGGCCGAAGCGTTGTGCGAGCCGCGCCTGCACCGCCACGCCGGTATCGCCATCGTCGAGGTGGTAGTCGAACAGCCAGAGCGCATGATCCGCGCCCGCAGCCAGCAGCGCTTCGGCATCCGCACCATTGGCTGCGGCGTCGACGCGGCAATGCCAGCTTTCGAGAATCGTGCGCAGCGCCGTCAGCGCATGTCGATCGTTGTCCACGATCAAAATGCGCAGCCCTTCGAGGCCCGCTGCCGCAGGCGTCGCTTCCTGCTGTGGCGCGGCGATCGACGCCAGCGTCAGCGAAAACACCGTTCCGCGCGCACTGCGGCTGCGCAATCGCAGCGGCGCATCGAGCAGACGCGCGATGCGGTCAGCGATGGCCAGACCGAGGCCGAGTCCCTGCCCCGCAGCGCCGTCCCCACGCCTGAATTCCTCGAAGATCACCAACTGCTGCGATTCGGGAATACCGGGGCCGGTGTCGTGCACTTCGATCCGCAGTTGGCCGCCATCATGACGTACGCCCAGCAGCACGCCGCCGCGTTCGGTGTAACGCACGGCATTGGCGAGAAAGTTCTGCAACACGCGCCGCAGCAACTGCGGATCGGTGTGCACCCACGCGCGGGTAGCGCGATATCGGAAGCGCAGCCCGCGCTCCGCCGCAAGCGCACGGAATTCCGATGCCAGCGGTTCCAGCACATCGGCCAGCGGAAACACCCGCAACTGCGGCACCAGACCGCCGGCTTCCAGTCGCGACATGTCGAGCAGCCCGGAGAGCAGATCGCCGGTGGAATCCAGCGCACCGCGAATCTGCTGCGCGGTGGCGCGCTGCGCATCGGCCGGCAATTGTTCGACCAGCGCATCGGTGAACAATTGCGCCGCATGCAACGGCTGCAGCAGATCGTGGCCGATCGCGGCGAGGAAGCGGCTCTTGGCGTCGTTGGCGCGCTCGGCGTCGGCGCGCGCCTGGTCGAGCCGCGCGGTGCGGTCGGCCACGCGCTGTTCGAGCGTTTCGTTGCTGCGGATCAACTCGGCCTCCGCATGACGGAACGCGGTGACATCGGTGAACGTGGCGACGAAGCCGCCGCCGGGCATCGGGTTGCCGCGTATCTCGATCACACCGTCTTCCACCGCTCCGCCGTCTGGAAACACGCGCTCGCTGACGTACGGTGTGCCGGCGTGCATGTGACGCACGCGCTTGTCGACTTCCTCTTCGATCGAATTCGCGTTCCAGCCGTTGCGCAGGTTGTAGCGCACCAGATCCGCGACCGGCACGCCCACGCGCAGCAGCGAGTCCGGATAACCGAACAGTTCGGCGTAGCGATGATTCCACGCTACCAGACGCAGATCGCGGTCGACGACGCTGATGCCCTGGCTCATGTTCTCCAATGCGGCTTCGAGCAGACGCTGGTTGAAGCGCAGATCCTGCGAGGCCTCGCCGACGATCGCGGCGACGGTATCGAAATCGCGGCCGGCCTCGCGACGCGCGGCATCCAGCAGCAGGCGGGCGGACGCCGACCCCAGCACCGCCGCGAGCTCACGCTCCAGCCGCGTTTCCTGCAGCACCGGCACCGCGCCGGCAG
>JBAQRU010000335.1:0-6484 GCA_049296025.1 Lysobacteraceae bacterium
GCGCTGTCCTGCGTCTCGGCAGGTTTCGATACCGTTGGCGCGGGACGCGAGGATTCGACATGAAGGACCCGGGCCTGCAGACGCTGCACGTCGCGTTCCAGCGCGTCGATCCTGAGTTTCGCGTTGCCGATCTTGACCAGCGCCATCACCAGCAGCAGGGGCACCGTGAGCACCGCAAGGCCCAGCAGGATCAGAATTCCAGCAAGATCATCCATCAGCAACCGCCCTCATGCGGCATCTCCCCCATCGTCCGCCACCGGTTTCATGCTTCGGGCGGACACGACTGCAGCCTTCCCCAAGCGCGCATGAATTGCAACCGACCCGCCCGCGTGTAGCGCCCCGGACGGCCTGCGGTATTGTCTACCGATACCCGGACAACAACGACGGGGTTTGATCCCGCGCGCGTTTCGTCCGTCCCTGGGGGCCTGTGACAAGACTCTGTCGCCGGACCTCGCAACCGCCGGACCACCGGCAGGTGGCGGTTATCGCCAAGCTCGCAGGCGTCTTCGAATCCACGGTTTTACGCACGTGAAGGCAACCCGCTGATCGCGGCGAGTACTCTCCGGAATACGGTGGCGCGACTTGTCGCGGCTGCCCTCGCCCTGGCGCCCTATGCGCTACGCTGGCTGCGTCGTGGATAACCCTGCAGGCCAGCAGCGATGAGCGAACCCGTCTACGCCGCAATCGAAGCCGGCGGCACCAAATTCGTGTGTGCCATCGGCACCGCCGACGGCACGCTGCGCGAACGCGCGCGCTTCGCGACCCGCGACCCCGAGAGCACACTGGCCGAAGCGCTCGCTTTCTTCGAAGCCGCTGCGGGGCGCCACGGCCGACCGCACGCGTTGGGCATCGCCAGCTTCGGCCCACTCGAACTCGATCCCAACGCACCGCGCTACGGTCGCCTGCTGCGCACACCGAAAGCAGGCTGGCACGACGCCGATCTGATCGCGCCGTTCGCGCGCCTCGGCATTCCGGTCGCGCTGGACACCGATGTGAATGCGGCAGCATTGGCCGAATCGATCTGGGGCGCGGGATGTCATGCCGATGGCACGCCGCTCGGCACGCTCATCTACGTCACCGTCGGCACCGGCATCGGCGGCGGCGTGGTCGTGCACGGCCGCACGCTGCGCGGCATGATGCATCCGGAACTCGGCCACCTGTTTCCGCGCCGGCATCCCGACGATCTCGGTTTCGCCGGCATCTGTCCGCATCACGGCGATTGTCTCGAAGGCCTCGCGAACGGCCCCGCCATCGTCGCGCGGCTCGGTCACGAACTCGGCAATGCCCCGTCGGACCATCCGATCTGGGATATCGAAGCCGATTACCTCGGTCAACTCTGCGCGCAGGTCACACTGGCGATCTCGCCGCAGCGGATCATCCTCGGCGGAGGCGTGATGCAGCACGCGCGCCTGTTTCCGCTGATCCGCGCGCGTACCCAGCATTGGCTCGGCGGCTACATCGCACGTCATCAGGTCGAAGCCGGTATCGACGACTACATCGTCGCGCCCGGTCTCGACGATCGCAGCGGCATCCTCGGCGCATTGCTCATGGCCGTGGACACCGATCGCCAGCAACCCGTCACCGAATCGCTTCCGTAGCAACCATAGGGTGCCGCCTTGGCGCACCGCTCTTCCCGCAGGCATGGCGAACGGCAAGCCGCCAGCCGACATGCGCAGAGAGCGTTGGCGGATAGATCGTGGCGAATATCCCCCGGGTGTCACGGAGCGACACCCGGGCTACGAAATCATCGGCAACCACGCAAACGAAATTGCGCGAGCGCACGGCTTCGATACCTGCCTCCTGGATCAGTTTCGTAGCCCGGGCCTCGCCACCGGCGAGACCCGGGGTCACATCCGACAAACAAGAGATCGCCATGAATAGCAGCGTTTATCGTTCGCCCACCGCCTGCGATTCGTGAACGAGACGATTCCACTCGCTGGCGTGGCGAGGAAGCGCTTTGCAGTCGCGCATCTCGAACGACAGTCATTGGCAGCGCCTATCCCTCCGCGAAAGACATCGTGCAATCGGCATGATTCGGATCGCATGCGGATTTCCAACACATCGACCTCAACATCGGATTGTCTTCCCGCGTTACAAAATGTCGTGCAGTGACCGTCATCCGACATGTTCGCGGCAATAAGGTGTATGGTCGGCCGCAATACATGGCCGTCGGAAATTCTGGGTGGAAGGCCAAACAGCTCAACGCATCGCCGCCGTTCTGGCGAATCGAATCCGCAGCCAAGCCGGCGCCGAAAGCGCTGCGAACTGCGTGGCTTCCATATGCAAGGACATCGGTATCGCGCTCACGCCCATCGTGGGCCCACGGGGCGTCGCCGCGCTCTACAAACGCAGCCTTTTCCTGACCAGCCATCGGTATCCGGTGCTGTCGGGCGTGCATGAAGGCATTCAGACAACGATGGACCTGTCGCGTCTGACCACGACGTTGGCAGCTTTGAGCGAGGCCGAAGCCAACACCGTCGGTGCCGCACTCCTGCAGTCCTTCTACGAGTTGCTCAGCAGCCTGGTGGGACTTTCGCTCACGGAGCGATTGCTCAGTTCTTTGTGGGATCACCCGTTGAGCGACCCACCCGCACTGGAACCGACAGCATGACAAGCAAAGTAGCCATCCATCGATTGTCGACCGGCGTGCCCGGCCTGGATGAGATCCTGGGCGGCGGTCTTCCGGAATTCTCGTTCAACCTCATCGCCGGTCCGCCCGGCTGCGGCAAGACCACGCTGGCCCACCAGATCATGTTCTCGCTGGTCGGCCCACGGCGTCGCGCGCTGTACTTCACCGTGCTGGGCGAACCGCCGCTGAAAATGCTGAGGTACCAGCAACAGTTCGATTTCTTCGACACCGACGCGATCGACCAGACCATCCGCTTCGTCAATCTGTCCGAGGACACCCTGGGCGGCGATCTCGATCTCGTGCTCAAACGCATCATCGAAGAAGTCGAATCGTTCAACCCGACGCTGGTGTTCGTCGATTCCTTCCGCTCCATCGTGCTGTCCGGCACCAGCAACGACAACCCGCGCAACACCCTGCAGCAGTTCGTACAGCAGTTGGGCATGGCCATGACCAGCTGGCAGGCCACCACCTTCCTGATCGGCGAATACTTCGCCGAAGCGGACGCCAATCCGGTGTTCACCGTCTCCGATGGATTGATCTGGCTGCGCCAGAGCGTGGTTCGCAACTCCATGGTCCGCAAGATGGAAATCATGAAGATGCGCGGCCAACCGACATTGCCGGGGCTGCATACCTTCCGCATTTCCCGCGCCGGTATCGAAGTGTTCGCGCCGGTACCCGTGGCCTCGTCGCAGAATCCGCCATCGAAGACGCTCGATGCGTCTCCCGTCAAACGGCTCAACATGGGCGTGCCACGACTCGATGAGATGCTCGGCGGCGGTTTGCCGCAAGGCTACTCGCTGCTCGTCGCCGGGCCGTCCGGGTCGGGCAAAAGTATCTTGGCCGCCGCATTCCTCGCCGAAGGCGCACGACTGGGCGAAGCCGGGGTGATCGCGGCGTTCGAGCAGCGCCCGACGCATGCCCGCTCGCCGGCCATCGCGGCACTGATCGAGAGCGGCCAGGTCGGTCTGGTCGACAGCTGGGCGCCCGACCTGTCGCTGGATGAAACCACGCGGCTGTTGCTCAGCGCGATTCGCCGGCTCAACGCCACCCGGGTCGTGATCGACTCGCTGTCGGGCTTCGAACTCGCGTTGGCGCCCACGTTCCGCGAAGACTTCCGCGAAAACCTCTCGCGCATGGTGATGGCATTGGCCGCTTCCGGGGTGACGGTGCTGATGACCTCCGAACTGGAAGACCGCTACACGGATCTGCGCTTCAGTCCCTACGGCACCGCGTTCATGACCGATGCCATCATCGTCCAGCGCTACATCGAGGTCGACAGCCGCTTGCTGCGCGTCATCGCAGTGGTGAAGGTGCGTGCGAGCGCGCACTCCAACGAGCTGCGGTTGTTCAGCATCGACGACGCGGGTCTGCAGATCGGGGATCGCGTCGCCGGGCAGGAAGGTCTGCTGGGCGGCCGGCCCACCCGCAAGGCATCGCCAGCGCGCGGCCATGGCGATGATCGATCGCCCGCCTCCTAGGCACGCCACCATGACGCCTCTGCGGCAAGCCCCCTCCATCGAAGCGCAAAGCGCGGAGGCCGAGCGCGCACTGGCCGGCCTGAAGGCCCAAAGCAAGGAAGTCCGTGCCGAAGTGAACGAGGCGCGCGCGCATCTCGCCGAGCTGAATCTGGAGGTCGAAGCGGCCGAAAACCGCCTGGAGAACAGCGACTCCGCGCAATTGCTGGAAGCGAACCAGAATCTGGTGCTGTCCACGCTGCGCATGCAGGAACAAGCCGACGCCTGCGCCGAATCGTTGAAATGCGTCTCGCAAGCCGCCGGTCTGGACACATTGACAGAACTGCCGAACCGGAAACTTCTGTTCGACAGGTTCACGCATGCGATCGCCATGGCGCGACGCAAGGACGAACATCTCGCGCTGCTGTTCGTCGACATGAACAACTTCAAGGCGATCAACGACACTCTGGGCCACGCGGTCGGCGACCAGGTGCTGCAACGCGCCGCACGCTGCCTGTCTTCGTCGGTTCGCGAAGTCGATACCGTCAGCCGGCACGGCGGCGACGAATTCCTGATCCTGCTGCCCGATATCCAGCATCCCTCCGATATCGCCCTGGTCGCCCGCAAGGTGGCATCCGCATTGGGAATGCCCTTCCGCATCGGGGACCACATCATTCGCCTCACCGCGAGCATCGGCATTTGCGTGTACCCCGACGATGGAGACACCCCGGACGTGCTGATCGATCGCGCCGATGCGGCCATGTACCGGGCGAAGCGTCTGGGCATGGGCAGCTTTGCCTTCCATCAGGCGGGTACCGAACATGAAGCGGCCAGCCAACCCGCATCTCCGGTCTCGCTGCGGCATCCCGCCATGCACCATGACGTGGTGATGGCCGAGTACGAGCAGCACGCCGCGCAATTGCGCGAAGCCAATGAGCAACTGGTGCTGGCGGCATTGAATGCCCAGGCGCTCCAGGCCGCGGCCGAGCTGTCGCAACAGCGGCAGAAGGAATTCCTGGCGCTGGTCGCGCACGAACTGCGCAATCCATTGACCCCCCTGGGCGTTGCGGCGTCCCTGCTGAGAAGCTCCAATCCCCTTGATCTGAAGCGCATGCAGCTGATCGTCGAGCAGCAGATCAACCACATCACCCGGTTGGTCGGCGATCTGTTGGATCTGTCGCGCTCCAACACCGGCAAGCTGCGTTTGCATTTTCATGCGATCGACCTCGCCAAGGTCATCGACGATGCCATCAACGTATCGAGACCCGCCATGGACGCGCGGCTGCAGCATTTCCGCGTCGACCTGCCCCTGCGGCCGGTCGTGCTGGAGGCGGATGCCATTCGCCTGAACCAGATTCTGAGCAACCTGCTCGACAATGCGTCGAAGTACACGCCCGATGGCGGCGAGATCAGTCTGGTCGTCCATGCGCACAAGGACGAGGTGGTGATTCATGTGCGCGACAACGGCATCGGCATCAGCCGCGACGCGCTGCCCCGGGTCTTCGAGCCCTTCGCCCAGGACCCCCACGCCACAGGCTTCAACGGACAGGGGCTGGGCATCGGCCTCACCGTCGCCAAGGAACTGGTGGAAGCGCACGACGGAACGGTTGTCGTTGCGAGTGGCGGCATCGGGCTGGGAAGCGAATTCATCGTGACCCTGCCGTTGAATGTCTTTCGCGAGGAAGACACCGCAAGCTGACCGTGATCGCGCGCCGCGCTGCGCACGGGGCATTCCGCACAACGCATGATGCGAAGCGCATGCAACGCCGCCAAGTGCTTGAATCATCGGAAAAAACATTTCTGGCATGAACATTGCGGTACTTCTGACGTGCGCGATCAGTGCACATCCCCCAAGGAGACACCCATGAGCCAGAGCGACCCGAAAGAAAACCAGAATCCGCCGATGAAGGCCCCGTCGCCGAATCCGTCCAACCCGTCGAACCCCAGCGCCAAGCCGGCGGTGAAGGAAGACGACCACAAGACCGGCAACAACAAGCCGACCGTGAAGGCCGACGAACTGAAAACCTCCGGCGACAGCAAGCGCTGAGCCAAGCGCTTCGCCGATCCGCCGGCTGACCCTTCCGGTCAGCGTGACATGAGCGTGCGCCACGATCCGATTGCCGACTTGCAAGTCACGGCGATCCCGGTGCGACAGCCTCGACACTGTCGCGGCCAGGCACCCGCTGGATAGCAGCGATCAAGACGTAGCGTTGTCCATCACCGGCGGACCGCAACAGATGAGGCATGGATGATCCATCCACCGCATCGAAGACCAAGGGCGCCCGCAATGGCGCCTTTGGTTTTTCAGACGTAATGCCAAGCGCGTGCGCGAAAGACATTCAAGGCGCAGGCCGCACCCGGAGCTTTCCGTCGTTTGTCCCGGGTGTCGCGATGCGACACC
>JBAQRU010000336.1:0-7385 GCA_049296025.1 Lysobacteraceae bacterium
GCGTGAAGCTCGCGACCAGCCTCGATGGCCGCACGGCGCTGGCCAACGGTGACTCGAAATGGATCAGCGGCGAGGCGTCGCGCCGCGACGTGATGCACTGGCGCGCACGCGCTGGCGCGCTGCTCACCGGCGCGGGCACGGTGCTCGCCGACGACCCGCAGCTGACCGTGCGCTTCGATCACAGCGCGTCCGACGACAGCGCGTCCGGCGAAACCACTGCATTCGTGGCACCGCTGCGCGTGGTGCTCGATCCGGGTCTGGCGACGGTCGGACGCGGTCGCATCCGCGATGGCGCTGCGCCGACGCTGTATCTCCATTCCGCCACCGCGAAACCGCCGCGCGGCTTCGATGCGGCGCATGCGGTCGTGCCGATGCGCGATGGCTTGCTCGATCTGACCGCAGTGCTGCAGTTGCTGGCGGCGCGCGGCATCAACGAAGTGCAGGTCGAAGCCGGCGCGACCCTGGCAGGCGCCTTGCTGCGCGCCGAGTTGGTCGATGAAGTGCTGCTGTATGTCGCGCCCGTGTTGCTCGGCGCCGACGCGCGACCCTTGTTCGACGGGTTGCATATCGACGAGATGTCGCAGCGCCTGCGCCTGCGGACCGTGGAGACGCGCCGGCTCGGCGACGATCTGCGCCTGCTGCTGCGTCCGGAGCGCCTCGCGTGAGCGGAGCCGGTTTCTCCGATCATTTTTCCGCGGTCGCCACGCAATACGCCACTGCGCGACCCGAGTATCCGCAGGCGCTGTTCGCGTGGATCGCGGGCATCGCGCCCGCGAACGGTCGCGTGTGGGATGCCGGCTGCGGCAGCGGTCAGGCCAGCCGTGGGCTGGCTGAAGTCTTCGACGAGGTGTTCGCCACCGATCCCAGCGCATCGCAGATCGCGCAGGCTGGCCGGATCGACAAGGTGCGCTTCGCGGTGGAGCCCGGCGAACACTGCAGTCTGGCCGATGCCAGCGTCGATGCGGTCTGCGTCGCGCAGGCGCTGCACTGGTTCGATCGGCCTGCGTTCTTCGCCGAGTGCGCGCGGGTGCTGAAACCCGGCGGTGTGCTCGTCGCCTGGGGGTATCAGGACATCGAAGTGCCGCAGCCGCTGCGCGAAGCGGTCGGCGCGTTCGCCGCGCGCATCCGCGACGCGTGGCCGGCGGAACGTTTTCTCGTCGATCGCGCCTACGCCGACTTCGCATTTCCGTTCGAAGCTGTCGACACCGACACGCTGCCGGTGCGCGAGATCGCCGTCGACTGGCCGTTGCTGCGCCTGCTCGACTATTTCTCCAGCTATTCGGCGGTCAAGCGCTATCGCGAAGCGCGCGGTGTCGATCCGGTCGCGGTGCATGGCTGGGCCATCGCCGAGGCATGGGGCGACTCAAGCAAACCGCAGCGATTGCGCTGGCCGCTGTTCGTGCACGCAAGAAGGAAAGCCTGATGTTCACCGGATTGATCGAGGGCGTCGGCAGCATCGCCGCTCTGGAACCGCGCGGCGGCGACGTGCGCCTGCGCATCGCGGCTGGCACGCTCGCGTTCGATGGCGTGTCGCTGGGCGAAAGCATCGCCGTGAGCGGCGTGTGCCTGACCGTGATCGAGTTCGATACCGAATCGTTCGCGGCGGATGCGTCCAACGAAACGCTGTCGTTGACGACGCTGGGTGGTTTGAAAACCGGGCAGGCGGTGAATCTGGAGCGCGCGATGCGCCCCACCGATCGCCTCGGCGGACATCTGGTCAGCGGTCATGTCGACGGCGTCGGGCGCGTGCTGTCGATCCACGACGACGCGCGCGCGCAGCGCTGGCGCTTCGTGGCGCCACAGGCGTTGCTGAAATACATCGCGACCAAGGGTTCGATCTGCGTCGATGGCGTCAGTCTCACCGTCAATGCGGTCGATGGCGAAGGATTCGAGGTCGCGCTGATTCCGCATACCGTTGCGCACACCGCGTTTTCGACGACGACCGTCGGCGATGCGGTGAATCTGGAAGTCGATCTGGTCGCACGCTACGTCGAGCGGCTGCTGTCAGCGAGAGAAGTGATATGAGTTTCGCAACGATTCCGGAACTGCTGGAAGAAATCCGCGCCGGGCGGATGGTGGTCATCGTCGACGACGAGGATCGCGAGAACGAAGGCGACCTGATCATGGCCGCCGAACTGGTGCGCCCGCAGGACATCAATTTCATGGTCACGCATGCGCGAGGCCTGGTGTGCCTGTCGCTGATCCGCGAACGCTGCCGTCAGCTCGGGTTGCCGCCGATGGTGCGCGACAACACCTCGCCGCACGGCACCAATTTCACGGTCAGCATCGAAGCCGCCGAGGGCGTGACCACCGGCATCAGCGCCTATGATCGCGCGCACACCGTGCGCACTGCGGTGCGGCCTGACGCGAAGCCCGACGACCTGTCGCAGCCGGGCCACATCTTTCCGCTGATGGCGCAGCCCGGCGGCGTGCTCAACCGCGCCGGACATACAGAGGCCGCGAGCGATCTCGCGCTGCTGGCGGGCTTCGAGCCGGCTGGCGTGCTGGTCGAGATCCTCAACGCCGACGGCAGCATGGCGCGCCGGCCGCAGTTGGAAACCTTCGCGCGCGAGCACGGCTTGAAGATCGGTTCCATCGAGGACCTGATCCGCTACCGCCTGCACAACGAGCACACGATCGAACGCCTCGACGTGCGCGGGATCGACACCGAGCACGGCCCGTTCCGGCTGCATACCTATCGCGACCAGATCAGCCGCTGCCTGCACTACGCGCTGCTGCGCGGCGAGCCCGACGCCGCTGTTCCGACACTCGTGCGCGTGCACATGCAGAACCCGCTGGCGGACGCGCTGCACTGGCGTCGCGCGGATTTCGGTCCGGCGGTGGGCGATGTGCTGGCCGCCATCGGCCGAGAGGGGCGCGGCGCACTGGTGCTGCTGGGCGAGACGCAGACCCCGGAAAGCCTGCTCGCACGCATCCGCGAGCAGCCGGAACCCGCTGCCCGTGGCGGTGGTATGGCCGAATGGCGCCGCAACGGCGCCGGCTCGCAGATCCTCGCCGATCTGGGCCTGGGCAAGCTGCGGGTGCTGGGGACACCCAGAAAGCAGGTGGGGTTGGCGGGCTTCGGACTGGAAGTCGTGGCTTACGAAGGGTTGTAGGGCGAGCCCCGGCCCGCCGCCTTGGCCTGGAAAGAGCCGGTGCGCCGAGGCGCACCCTATAATGCCCCGCCCAGTCCCGAGCATTCCGCATGCCTCATTTCGAAGGCGACCTGCGCGCCCCCGAAGGCGCGCGCTTCGCGATCATCGCCAGCCGCTGGAACCCGCGCATCACCGAACAGCTGGTCGCCGGTGCCCGTGAGGCGTTCCTCACCCATGGCGTGGCCGAGGATGCGGTGGACGTGATCCGCGTGCCGGGCGCCTGGGAACTGCCTGCGACCGCCGCGCGTCTGGCTTCCGGTGGCGGCCATGTCGCGATCGTCGCGCTGGGCTGCGTCATCCGTGGCGATACCCGTCACTACGAACAGGTCGCCGACGGCTGCTCCGACGGGTTGATGCGGGTCTCGCTGGATTACGCGCTACCGGTCGTCAACGGTGTGCTGGCGGTCGAGCAGTACGAGCACGCCGCCGAGCGTGCCGGCGGCAGTCACGGCAACAAAGGCGAGGAGGCGGCGCTGGTCGCCATCGAGATGGCCAATCTGATGGACAAACTGGCATGAACAAACAACATTACCGGCGTACCGACGGCGTCGATGGCGCGCTTTCGCGCGCGATCGGACATCCTGTCCGACGCTCGCTCGCCGAGTCCGGTACACGCCCGGACTCGGCTTCGCCGCATCGCGCTGCGCTGCGGCGTGCGGACCATCCCTGGCCCGCCACGGAGACATGCGCATGAACAAACAACATTACCGGCGTACCGACGGCGTCGATCCTGTACTGCGCACCCGTGCCCGCCGCCGCGCGCTGCAGGCCGTGTACGCATGGCAGATGTCGGGCGCGGACGCGCGCGACATCGTCAGCCAGTTCGCGCACGAGCAGGCGCGCGAAATCGCCGATCTCCCGTATTTCCAGGAACTCGTCCACGGCGTCGACGCGCACTGCGCCCAACTCGACGCGGCGCTGGCGCCGTTCCTCGACCGCGCGATGGAAGAAGTCGATCCGATCGAGCGCGCCGCGCTGCGCATCGCCGCCTATGAACTGCAGCACCGTATCGACGTGCCGTATCGCGTGGTGTTGAACGAAGCGGTGGAATCGGTGAAGCGCTTCGGTTCCGAACACGGCCACACCTACGTCAACGGCGTGCTCGATCACGCAGCCGTCGCGCTGCGCGCCATCGAAGTGCAGACCGCGCGGGGGAAGTGAACCCGTCTGGGGGAAATCGGCGGCGCACGATTTGCTTGTGCGCCGGTTGCGCAAGCTGATCGCTATTCCTCGCTGATGCCTGCGATCGCGCCATGTTCGCTGCGCATCCCCGGGGCCACCGAATCCCACCACGCCTTTTGCCCGGGGTCGTCCAGGAAGTCCGCGTAGGACAGCTCGGCGATGGTGTCGAGCGCATAGTCCGAGCGGCCTTCCGCGAGCATCGCCGCCATCGCGCGCAGCAGCGGCACGCCCGGCGCATCGTGTTCGACGAACAGGAACTGCCCCGCCTGGTTGATCTCCAGGAAATGCAGTTCGTCGTGGTCGTCGGCGGCCAGATCGATGCAGCCGAAGACCAGCCCCAGCGCATCCATCAGTCGCCGCAGCGCGGTTTCCCAGGCATGGGTCAGCGCGTACGGGCGCGATGTCGCACGATCGCCGATCGAGGCGGCGCGCCAGTCGACCACGCCGTCGTCCGCTTCCGGCGCATCGACGCGCACCGCGAACATGCGCCGGCCGATGACGGTCACGCGCAGGTCATAGCGCTTGCGGACGCAGGCCTGGTAGATGCCGGGACACAGCCGCAGCGCGGCGTCGTCCTGCAGCGCATCGGCGTCGAGCGTGCGCACATAGGTGCTGTAGATCCTGCCGTCGCCGTCGCGCCAGCTGTGGGTGGCGAAAGGCTTGTAGACGATGCGTTCGTGCGCGGCGAAGAAACGCCTGATTTCGTCGGGATCCGATGAAATCAGGGTGGCGGGAAAGCGCAGGCCGCAGCGATGCGCGGCCTGCAGTTGCAGGCATTTGTTTTCGGTCGCCAGCGCGCGGTCGGGCCGGTTGACCCAGAACACGCCGCCTGCCGCGCCAGCGACGGCGTGCACGTTGCCGGCATGACGCTTCCACTCGTCGCGGACGAACGTCAGGTCGGCGGCCGAGACGTTGTCGAAGGTTTCAGGCAGTCGCGGCCGGCGGAACCAGACGCTGGAGGTCTGCGCTGGATCGATACCGCCAGCGAACCGCAGCCCTGCGCGGTCGTCGGCGTGCAGCGACACCGGCGTCATCGCGGCATCGGCCAGCGTCTGCGCCCACGTCGGGCGATAGCCGCTCTGCCGCAGCGCCCAGCATACGGCGGCGGCATGCACGTCGTGGGCGTGGCCGGAGAGGATCAGCGGCTGTTTCGTCGACTGCGCAGCGCGCGGAAGTGGAGAAAGGGTGGGCATAGCGCTCGGTCGCGGTGATGCAATCAAAGCGGTGGGAATAAAAACGCCGCGCTCCATCAAGGCAGCGCGGCGGAGCGGATGCGCGCGTCGCCGGGCGTGCCGGCATCCGCGAAGAACGGTCCGCTGATCGGTCAGATGGAGCTGCCCGGATCGCCCGGATCGTCGCCGTTCGGACCGGTGGCGTGGGTGTGGGTCGGAATCCGTCCACCGGCGATCTTCTCGATTTCCTGCGACGACAATTCGCGCGCGACGGTGCGGGCGATCGGGCGAACGGTGTTGTCCTGGGACTTGTCCTCGAACTTCGACATTGCTTGCACTCCTTCAATCATCCTGAGGAAGAAACGGCAGCCGGGAAACAGTCCCGGTGCGGCACTGCGATGTCCGGCATCGAACCGCTTTCGGATCGAGCGCCGGACCCGGTTTCCGCAGCGTCCGCATCGAAGGACGGGGACATCGCGGGAACGGTTCGAGTCTATGCGGCACGATCCGGAGGGGTGTTAACTTCCCGTAAGCCGATGTCGACGCCGTCGCACTTATGCGTCATCGCGCTGCATCCGTATCCATGCGCGCATGAAGCCGTGCATCGAACTGCGCCTGCGACCACGTTTCCACGTGGCCGTCCGCGACCATCAGGATGCGGTCGGCGCTGCGGATGGTGTCCGGACGATGCGCGATGATCAGCCGGGTGATGCGCAGCGCGGCGATCTCCGCATTGATCGTGCGCTCGCGCTCGACATCGAGATGGCTGGTGGCCTCGTCCAGCACCAGGATGTCGGGATTGCGGAACAGCGCGCGCGCCAGCAGCACGCGCTGCTTCTGTCCGCCCGACAGCGCCGAGCCCATGTCGCCGACCAGCGTTTCGTAACCCATCGGCATCGCCGCGATGTCATCGTGGATGCCGGCGTGCCGTGCGGCCGTCATCACCATCTCCGGCAGCGCGTCGCTGTCGAAAAAGGCGATGTTGTCGGCAACGGAGCCGGCGAACAGCACATCGTCCTGCATCACCGCGCCGACCCGGGAACGATAGGCGGACAGCCCGTAGCGCGCAATGTCGATCCCCCCGATCCGCACCGTGCCTTCCTCCGGCGGCAGCAGGCCCAGCAGCAGTTTCGCCAGCGTGGTCTTGCCCGCGCCGGAGGGGCCGACGATGGCGACCGATTCGCCCGCCGCGATCCGGAAACTGCAGTCGCGCACGATCCACGGCTCGTCTTCGCCGTAGCGGAAACCCAGGCCTTCGATGTCCAGCGAAGGCTCCGGCTGCGGGCCGGCATATTCGCCCACGCCGTCGCGCTCCGGCGGCTGCTGCGCGATATCCGCGATCCGTCGCGCATGCACGCCGAGCAGGCGCAGGTCGATGAGTTTGTCGATCAATCCGCCGGCGCGCGTGGCGAACATGTCGGCGTAGGCGATGCACAGCACCAGCGTGCCTGCGGTCATCGAACCGCTCAGCGCCATGCCCGCGCCGAGCCAGACCAGCAGCACCCGCTGCGCGCCGAACACCAGTTTGGACAGCGCCGAGAATGTCGCGGTCGCGCGGCGCACGGCGGCGTCCTGGCGCGCGGCGTCGTTGGCGGCGTTCGCCAGCCGCGCGCTCCGCTCCGCGTGCTGGTTGGCGAGTTTGATCGCCTGCACGCCGTGCACCGATTCGATCAGCAGCGACTGCTGGCGCGCGACGCTGACCAGATGGCCTTCCTTCAGCCGCCACAGGCGTCGATAGCTCCACGCGCGCAGCAGCGCATACACCGCGAAACCGGCGACCACCCAGACCGTGAGCGTCGGCGAATACACCAGCAGCAGGGCCAGCACCAGCACCACCGTCAGCCCGTCGAGCAGCGCCTCCACGAAACTGGTGCTC
>JBAQRU010000337.1:0-5455 GCA_049296025.1 Lysobacteraceae bacterium
GCGCTCACCACCACCCTACGAGGGTCCGCCTTGCGCGTTACCTCGCTGCATCTCTTCCCCCTCGCGCCTCGTACCTGTCGTCCGTCGGGTTCGCCCAGACTTGCATCTTCCCCAAGCCTGCCCAATATCGAACCTCAGTCTCCCCCACAGCGACGCCCCATGACCCTGCCCCTGCCCGATCGGCCATCCGTCGCCGTTGCCTCCACGCCACCCGCCCTCACCATAGAATCCCTGGCCAAACGCGTCCGTCTCCCCACCAGCGAACTCACCATTCTCGAAGGCATCGCGTTCGAGATCGCGACCGGCGACAGCGTGGCGATCGTCGGCGCTTCGGGCTCGGGCAAGAGCACGCTGCTGGCGCTGATGGCCGGGTTGGATACGCCCAGCGACGGACGGGTGCTGCTGGACGGTGCGCCGCTGTCGACGCTGGACGAGGACGGGCGCGCGAAGGTGCGCGGCGAGAAGGTCGGCTTCGTGTTCCAGAATTTCCAGCTGCTGCCGTCGCTGACCGCCCTGGAAAACGTGATGCTGCCGCTGGAGCTGCGCGGCGATGCCGATGTCGATGGCCCGGCGCGTGCGATTCTGCAGAAGGTCGGCCTGGGCGAGCGCCTCGATCACTACCCGAGACAATTGTCCGGCGGCGAGCAGCAGCGCGTCGCGTTGGCGCGCGCGTTCGTGACCCGGCCGGCGCTGCTGTTCGCGGATGAGCCCACCGGCAATCTCGATACGCGTACCGGGCAGGCGATCATCGAACTGCTATTCGGGCTGAACGCCGATGCCGGCACCACCCTGGTGCTGGTGACCCACGATGAGCATCTGGCCTCGCGCTGCCATCGCGTGCTGCGGCTGGATGGCGGCCGGTTGGTGTCGGCATGACGACGACACGCAGCTCCCCATCGTTCCCGCGAACGCAGGAACCCAGAGCATTTTCGATGCAAGCGAAAACATCACCCCCTCCCTTTCGCATCGCGAAGGGGAGGGTTGGGGAGGGGGCATTCGCAGCCATGTCGATGCAGAAGCACCCCCTCCCGACCTCCCCCTGCGCTAAGCGCAAGGGGAGGAGAGAAACAGCGTGGCTTGATCTGCGTCTGCTCGGGAATGACGAAAAAACAAACACTCTTTCGAGGCGGTCATGAAATTGCTCTCGCTGGCCTGGCGCCAACTGCGGCGCGATCTTGCGGCCGGCGACATCCGTATCCTCGTCGCTGCGCTGGTGCTCGCGGTGGTCGCGGTGACTTCGGTCGGTTTCGTCACCGATCGCGCCGCGCGCGCATTGGCGATCGAAGCGAACCGCTTGCTTGGCGGCGATGCGGTGGTGCGCGGCGATGCGCCCATCGTCGGCAAGATTCTCGATGCCTCGAAACGCAGCGGCCTGCGCCGCGCCGAAACCGTCGAACTGCCGAGCATGATCCGGGTCGGCAGCGGCGACACCGCGCGGCTGCGGCTGGGCGAACTGCGTGCATTGGGCGAAGGGTTCCCGCTGCGCGGAGAGTTCCGGATCGTCGATGCGACCGGCGAGCGCAACATCGACGGTGGCCCCGTGCCCGGCACGCTGTGGCTGAGCCGCGGCGGCGCCGATGTGCTGGGCGCGAAGCGCGGCGATGTCATCGGCATCGGCAGCGCCGAACTGCGTCTCGCCGCTGTCGTATTGCAGGAGCCGGACGGCGCCGTCGATTATTTCAACGTCGCACCGAAAGTATTCCTCGCGATGGCCGACTTGCCCGCGACCGGTTTGATCCAGCCCGGCAGTCGCGTCGGTTACAAACTGGTGATCGCTGGCGAACCCGCTGCGGTCGAAACCTTCGCGAAGACCGCACGCGCGGAACTCGGTCGCGGCCAGCGCGTGGAAACCATCGGCGATGCGCGTCCGGAGATCCGCTCCGCGCTGGATCGCGCCGGACGTTTTCTCGGCCTTGCCGCATTGGTGTCGGTGGTGCTGGCAGCGGTTGCGGTGGCGATGGCCGCGCGCCGCCACAGCGAGCGCCATCTGTCCGGCGCAGCGGTGATGCGCTGCCTCGGCGCCAGCCAGCGCACGCTGGCCGCGATCCACATCGGCGAATTGCTGATCCTCGGCGTGGTTGCGAGCCTGATCGGCATCGTCATCGCGTTCGCCCTGCAGTGGGCGGTCGGCGCATGGCTCGCAAAAGAACTGCAGGTTGCGATTCCGCCCGCCAGCCTATGGCCGGCGCTGCAGGGGTTCGCGGTCGGCATCGTGGTGCTGATGTCGTTCGGCGCGCCGCCGGTGCTGGCGCTGCGTCGCGTGCCCGCGCTACGGGTACTGCGCCGCGATCTGGATGCCACCGAACCCAGCGCATGGCTGGTGGCGCTCGCCGGTTTCGGAGGCCTGGGTGCGCTGCTGTGGTGGCAGGCGGGCTCGGTCAAACTCGGCGGCATCATGCTGCTGGGCATCGTCGCGACCCTGGCCGCGCTGGCGCTGATCGCTTACTTGCTGATCCTGCTGGTGCGGCGTCTGCGCTCGCGGCTGCGCGGCAGTCTGCGCTACGGCTTGGCCAACGTCAGCCGTCGCGCCGGAACCAGCATCGCGCAGGTGTCGGCGCTGGGGCTCGGGCTGATGGCGCTGCTGCTGCTCACCTTCGTGCGCACCGATCTGCTCGACCGCTGGCGGCTGTCGCTGTCGGCCGATGCGCCGAATCGTTTCATCATCAACGTGCAGCCGGATCAGATTGACGGCGTGAGCGCGTTCATCGCCGAACAGGGCGTGGCCGCGCCGAAGCTGTACCCGATGATTCGCGCACGTCTGGTCGAACGCAACGGCAAACCCACGAGCGGCGACGACTACGGCGTGCAGGGCGAACGCGCGCGGCGGCTGGCCGAACGCGAATTCAATCTGTCGTCGGCTGATGGTTTCGGCGACGACAACAAGATCATCGCCGGCAAGCTGTGGCCGAAGACCGGCGCGAAGACGCCGGAGCTGTCGGTGGAGGAGGGCTTCGCGGAATCGCTGAACTGGAAGCTCGGCGATCGCGTCGCGTTCGATATCGCCGGCCAGCGTTTCGAAGCGACCGTCACCAGTCTGCGCACGGTGGAGTGGGAAAGCTTCAAGCCCAATTTCTTTGTGATCGCATCGCCCGGGGCGCTGGACGCGTATCCCGCCAGCTACATCACCGCAGTGAAAGTGCCGGCGGAGCAGAACCGCTTCACCGCCGGTCTGGTCGAACGCTTCCCGAACCTCTCGGTGATTGATGTCGACGCGATCATCACCCAAGTGAAAAGCATCGGCGATCAGGTGGCGATGGTGGTGCAGGTGGTGTTCTGGTTCTCGCTCGCCGCCGGTGTGCTGGTGCTGCTGGCGGCGGTCAGCGCAAGCCAGGACGAGCGTCTGCGCGAAGGCGGCGTGATGCGCGCGCTGGGCGGCAGCCGCAAACAGTTGCGCTTGGCGCAGGCCTCGGAGTTCCTGGTGATCGGCCTGTTGTCCGGCGTGGTCGCGGCGATCGCGGCATCGATCCTTGCCGGTGTGGTCGCGACCCAGGTGTTCGATCTGCCGTGGCAGATCAACTGGGGCATGGCCGCTGCAGGTGCGGGCCTCGGCATGCTCGCCGCGCTTGCTGCAGGTCTGTTCGCGACCCGCCGTGTGCTGGATGCGCCGCCGTCGCTGGTATTGCGCGAGCTCGATGCCTGAGCCGGGAAACCCGCTTATGTAGGAGGGCCTTCAGGCCCGAGCTTCTGAAGCCATCGACACTGTAGCCGTAGCCCGGAAGTCGTTCACGACTTCCGGGGATGACATGGCGAAATTGCATCCGCAAACCATCGGCGCGTTGATGGATGCGTTGCCTGCAATTCACTCCTCCGCATAAACCCTCAACGCATCCAGTTCGGCCTGCGCCCTGCGCAGACTTCCGCCCGCAGCACCGTCTTCAAGCTTGCGGCCGAGCGCAGCGCGGCTGGGATGTCGCGACCAGCGATGGAAGATCCAGGTTCCGAAAAGACCGAGGACACCGACGCCGAGGCTGATGTTCAACCAGTTCGCGAGCGGCGACGACGCGTGGGCGACGGCATAGATGTCGATGCCGAGCGACGACATCGCGAGGGTCATCATGAAGGGCACCCACATCACCCACCACGGCAGGCCCACGCACATGCCGCCGAGAAGATAGTGCTTGCGCAGTTTTGCCAGCCGGCGCTGCAGTTCGAGCACCGGCGCGGCGTGATCGATGCCGGCGATCCCGCTGCAGATGACCCCGGCGGCGATGATGGTAGCGACGCCGTAGACATGCATCGCGATGCCAGCGATCAGCAGATGCGGTACGTCGCGATGCGACGCCCACACATCGACGCCGATCAGCACCATCCACGCGCCGAACAGGATCTGGATGATCTGGCCGATCAGCAGCGGGCGCAGGCTGGATTTCATCTTGTTGATGCGCTTGTCGCGCAATAGTTGGAATTGCATTGCGTTCTGCAGCTGCAGGCGCTTGTCGAGCGTCTGCCAGGCCTGCTTGAGTTCGTCGAGTTCCATGGTGGTATCCATCGTATGTGTTGTGTTCTTGGGTGGGCTCAGTCGAATGTCGGCTGGTCGAGTGGGTGTTCCGCTAACTGCTGCCCGCCAACTGCTGGCGGATGCGCTGTTTGAGCCGGTTGAGCTTGGTCGCGACATTGCTTTCGCTGATGCCGATGACCTCGGCGATCTCGCGCTGGCTGCGGTCTTCCAGCCACAGCATCAGCAGCGCACGATCAATCGGCGACTGGCGGTCGATCACCGCGTACAGCGCGCGCAGCTGCTGGTCGGCCTCGTGCTGCGCGCTGCTGTCGTCGATCGCGAAGCCGGGGTGGGTGTCCTGATGGTCTTCCAGCGGTACTGCAGACGCGCGGCCGCTGACACTGCGTACATGCGAGATCGCGACGTTCAGCGCGATCCGGTACATCCAGGTGGAGAACAGGCGGGCGGGGTCGTAGCCGGGAAAAGCGCGCCACAGCTGGGCGACGATCTCCTGGACCAGATCCTGGCGATCGTCGGGGTGGCGGCAATAGGTGGCTGCCACTTTGAACACGATCCCGCGATGCTGGTCGAGCAGGGCGGCGAAGCGGGTTTGCGGCGAATCCATAGTGGTGGCGGTCGCGATCACTGGCGGGAATCTCGGGAGGATGCTCACATGATTCGCGGCGGCGCGGCAAAGATCACACCTGCTTGACATAAAATGCCGCGATGACACTTTCCCCGCTTTGCCGCCGAGGCCGCCGCAATGACTGCTGATCGCCGCGATCCCGCGCTCGAAACCCTCTTCCTGCCTTTCGAAACCGGCCTGCTGACGTGGCCTGCCGAGGGCGGAGCGCCGGCTGCGAACGTCTTGTTCATGCGCGCCCGCGACGGTTGGCCGCTGCGCCAGCAGCCGCGTCCGGGACTGATCTGCGAACAGAGCTTCAAGCCGGATGCCGAGGCGCTGCAGCGGTCGGGCTGGGCAGTGGCGGAAGCTGCGGATGCGGACGCGCGCTACCC
>JBAQRU010000338.1:0-8274 GCA_049296025.1 Lysobacteraceae bacterium
CGCGCGCACCTCGCGCCGCATCGCCGCAGTCGACATCCGCTTGCCGCTGTCGCGCGGCACATTCGCAAGCGAAATCGCGAACACATCGGTGCGGTTGTCGTCGGCACCGCTGTTGTTGGTACGCACATGGAACGGGAGGAATTCGCCGCCGGCGCTTGCCAGCCCTTCGTAGTCGCCCACGAAGAATCCTCTTGCGAATGGCGCGATGGCCATGTCGAACGGGTCTGCGATACGCAGATCGCTCCACGTCGCGCCACCATCGCGCGAGCGCGCCAGCCAGCTGTCGGTGAACAGCGGCGCCGTTGCGGTATCGCTGCGCAGATCGTAGTAAGTCACGCCGACGGTGCCGTCGGGCAAGACGTGAATGCTCGGCGTGAATGCGGGCACATTCGACGCACCGTTGACGCGCACCGGGGTCGACCACGTCAATCCGCCGTCGCTGGAGCGCGAGACCGCGATGCCATCGTAGAGGCCACCGCTGAAACGCGAGTCCTGCCATGCGACATAGACCTCGCCATTCGGCCCGACCGCAATTTCAGGCACGATCGCGCCATCGCGCACCGCAGTGCCCGACACGGGATCGCTCACACCGACGCCCAGCATGTCGGCGATGTACACCGGCGCCGACCAGGTGCCGCCGCGATCGAACGAGCGGATCACCGCGACCCGCGCGCGCTGCAGCCCGCCGAGCGGACTGTCGATCCGCGCGAACACATCGAGCAACAGGCCGCCCGGCAGCACCACCACGATATTGCCGATGGTCTGGTTGCGCGTGCCCGGATCGAAGATCGGCCGCGCCGGCTCCCAACTGGCGCCGTTGTTGGTGCTGCGTGCGAGATAGGCGGGGCCGGTGTTGTTGGCTGCGATCAGGCGGTCCCACACCGCATAAACGTAGTTGGCGTCGAACGGATCGGCGGTGATCGCATTCTTGTCGTTGAACGCGGCCGAGCCGTCGAGGATCAGGGTTGCGGCGTTGGTCCACGTGCGGCCGTGATCGAAGGAGCGACTGGCCAGCATCGTGTTGATGTCGCCATTGGTGGACAGCGACATCGCGTGGACCACACCGTTCGGCGAATACGACACCCATGGATCGGACGCGCGCTGGTAGTCGCCACCGTTCATCACCGTGCCGCCGCCACAGCGCGAGAACGGCAACGCGCGACGCGTCCAGTTGCGACCGCCGTCCAGCGACGTCGCTGCGACCAGCGCGCGCGCCGAGCCGTTCGACCAGCGATCCTGCTGCCAGGCACCGACGAGGATGTTCGGATGGGTGGGATGCGCGGCGAGATGCGGCTCCACCTCCGCACCGATGTAAACGGCTCCGCCGACCAGCGCGCCATCGCAGCCCGGCGTGAGCGGCGAAAGCCCCGTCACCGGATACGACTGCGGTGCGGCCAAAATGGCCGGCTGCGGCCCGCCAGTGATGCGTGGTTTCTCGCCTGCGGCACCAAGCGCCGTCGCCGTCGAGGAAGACGGCGACGCACGGGGCGAGAGGCGCGCCGTCTCCTGGCCGGTGGACGGGTTGCACGCAGACAGCACGAAAGACAGCGAAAACACGAGGCAGATATTCTGAATGGACTGCGACATACGATCTCCGGACACCCATTGCATACGCATGCACTTCACCGCTGTTCGAGATTGCGCGCTGATCGCTTCGACAGCCTGCGACGCCGATGGCGGGCGCCCGAATGCAGACCCCTCCGCTTCACGTCCAGCATAGGACAAAGCGCTTGCCCGGGCTTGGCGGCTCGCGATGCCGGGCGTCAGGGACAGCGGTGACAGCCTGTCCCTGACCCACCGCTGCGCTCAGGAAGGGTGCCGGGTTACAGTCGCGCGCATGATCGAACCCGTCCGGCCCCGCGCGTGGCGAATCGCGTTCAGTTCCGCATGCCTGTCGTTGCCATGCCTGTCGCTGCTCATCGTCCTGCTCGCAGGCTGCGACACCGGCCCGCCGCCGCCCACGCCCGAACAGGTGCGCGCGCAGCTCAAGCGGCTGATGCCGGCATCGGTTCAGGATCGCACCGGCTGGGCAGCCGACATCCAGGCGGCGTTCGCGGCGCTGGAGATCGAACCTTCGCCGCGGAATTTGTGTTCGGCGCTGGCGATCACCGAGCAGGAATCCACCTTCAGCGCCAATCCGACGGTGCCGGGCCTGGGCAAAATCGCGCGCAACGAGATCGAACAGCGTGCCGGCCGTTACAAGATTCCCGCGTTCGCGGTGCGCGCGGCGCTGCGGATGAAATCGCCCAACGGCGACACATGGGATACGCGCATCGCCGCGGTGCGCACCGAAAAGGAACTCAGCGATATCTTCGAGGAAATGATTTCGCGCGTGCCGATGGGCAAACGCCTGCTCACGCGCGCCAATCCGGTGCATACCGGCGGGCCGATGCAGGTCAGCATCGCGTTCGCCGAAGCGCACGCCAAGGAGCGCCCCTACCCGTACACCGTCGACGGCTCGATCCGCCACGAAGTGTTCACCCGCCGCGGCGGGATGTATTTCGGGATCGCGCACCTGCTCGGCTATCCCGCGTCGTACGACAAGCCGCTGTTCCGGTTCGCCGATTTCAACGCCGGCCGCTACGCCAGCCGCAACGCCGCGTTCCAGAACGCGGTGGCGGTGGCGACCGGCATTGCGCTGGACCTCGACGGCGATCTGATCCGCTACCGCAAAAGCAAGGACGGCGACAAGCTCGGCGCCACGGAAAAGGCGGTGATCACACTCACATCAAAACTCGGCATGACGTCCGACGACATCCATCACGCCTTGTCCGGCGCGCATCGCCATGACTTCGAGAACAGCGAGTTGTACCGCCGCGTGTTCGCGTTGGCCGACAAGCGCAACGGCAAACCGCTGCCGCGCGCGACGCTGCCACGGATCCGCCTGCACAGCCCCAAGATCACCCGCAAGCTCACCACCGAATGGTTCGCGACGCGGGTGAATCAGCGCTATCGGCGCTGCATGAAGAAAGCGAAGTAACCGAAATCAGTCGCGCTCTTCGGCTTCTTCGCGACCCTGTTGACGGATGATCGCTTCCTGGCGCGCGTCTTCGATCGACAGCTGCACCGCACGCACATCGGCGCGACGGGTGTCGAATTTGAAACGCCCGGTCAACACAGTGTCCGGTCGCAGATCGCCCTTTTCGTAAAGGGCCCACATCTCCTCGCCGTAGTGCGTCTCCGCCAGTTCAGGGGCGAAGCGGCTCAGCGTATCGCGCAGATTGTGCACGTCGCGCAGCAGCATCTTGCGCGCTTCGTTGTTGCCGGCAGCGCTGACCACCTGCGGGAAATCGATCACCACCGGGCCGTCGGGCGTCGCCAGCACGTTGTATTCGGACAGATCGCCGTGGATCAGGCCAACGCAGAGCATGCGCACCACGTCGCCGATCAACCGCGCGTGGTAGGCGCGGGCTTCATCGGCGGTCAGTTCCACTTCGCCCAGACGCGGCGCGCTGTGGCCTTCGGCGTCGGTCACCAGATCCATCACCAGTACGCCGTGGAAGTAGCCGTACGCGCGCGGCACATGCACGCCGGCCTCGGCCAGCGCGAACAGCGCATCGACCTCGGCGTGCTTCCAGGCTTCTTCCTGCTCTTTGCGACCGAACTTCGTGGCCTTGCCGATCGCCCGCGCCTGCCGGCTGCCACGCACCTTGCGGCCTTCCTGGTACTGCACCCGCGCCTGGAAGCTGCGCTGGGCCATGTCCTTGTAGACCTTGGCGCAGCGGATCTCGTCGCCCACGCGCACCACGTAGACCGACGCCTCCTTGCCGCTTTTGAGCGGACGCAGGACTTCGTCGATCACGCCGTCGTCGATCAAAGGTTGCAGTCCCTTGGGGGTCTTCATTGCATCGTGGGTTATGGGAGGGGGACCCATTGTCGCCGACTTAGCCTTTTGGCGCTCGAATTTCCCCACGACCAGCGATACCAATCACATCCTGGGCATTGATCTCGGCAGGAAGACCTCGCCAGCACAGCTAAAATTCCTAAACATAGCCTTCGACTCGATCATCCGGCCTAAATCCGTAGCTGTCAGGATCACCCCTCACATCCCTGCAAAAATCATCATAGTGATAGCCTCTTTCAAAATACGAAAAAGACTTCAACTCGAAGTATTGAGTGGCCGTCATGAATGACCGGCTTATATTGGCGGAAATCGATAGAGATTCCTCATAATCAATCTCCGAACTAAGATTCATCGAACGAACGCCGGTGAGCTTCGAGCTGGAAGAAATACTTGCACCATAAGATTCCATTTCCTTGATGTAGTCGCCTATCGCCTCATCCCATCCGAACACCATGACCGGGCCGACCGAAACACCGGAAACGCAATCGCGGTGTTGCTCAAGCCAGTCCATGGTTTCCGATATCGACCCGGCTCCTTCGCCCGCAAAGAGAAGGACATTTACTTTCGCGCGAACACCCAGCGAATGCGCTTTCCTGAGAAGTGCGGAAGCCCTCTTCAAATATACCTTCGGGTTTAGAGTTTTCCGCATCCGCGACAACTGCTCTAGACTTGCACTTTCAAGTCCAAGATCGATTACTTTAAGTCCAGCTTCCGAAAGAATTTCAAGGACATCCGGGGACACTGAATCCACTCTCGCCTCCCCTCGCCATTGGACAGCCAAGGATCGCTCGACATACCCATCCCTGAACGCAGAAGCCCATTTTCTGTTGGGCGTGAAGACAGACGCCTCAAGATAGGGGGTCATCATTCCGAAATCGTCCCGGATGACTGCTGCCTCCATTTCTTCGAGCACGTTTTTCGCTGGTTTCAATGGCGTCAACCGCTCGTCTTTTTCTTGGCAAAAACTACAACCCATTCCACAGCCCCGAGAAACCTCGATACTCGGCTGATAAGAAGAGCGCGCATGCAGCAACCGATAGTCAAGCTGGAACGGAGAAGACCTCATTTCATCGACCAAAAATTTCTCTGGGCGAACTTTTGAGCAAGTAGAAATGATGCTGGCAAGCTTTTCCTCAGCCGTTCCGACGACGACCAAATCAACGCCGCCAAGATGAGAATCGAGATTCTTCGGAAAGTCGCCGACAACCCATCGTCCTCCGACCACAATCTCTCTTCCAGGAAACACCATCTTGAATTCGTCAATGAAAGACCTAGCCCAAGACAGCGCATAGAAGCTCGGTACGGAAACGAAAATTGGCCAGTCAGTCTTATCAATTCCCAAACCAACACAAGCGAGCATGGTCTCTGACGGACTATTGAAATCACCCTGCACCTGAATGGCCCGAATACCCATAGCCTCAATTCTCGTAGCTATAGAAAGCAACCCGTAATTCAAGTAACGATGCCTTCTGCTAATCGAAGTATTCTTTTTTCTGGTGTGTTCTTGTCCCGCCGCGATGCAGAATATTCTATTCACATCTCGCCCCGTGAATTTCAGACATTTCCTTATGCTCCATGATATCTACGTTATCCACAAAAAATTCATTGCTCGTCGTCGATGACCATTCCGTCAAATTTTCTGCCGCAGTTTTATTTCACGCATGAGAACAAATGACACCTGCAATATCTTGCAGGGAAAACTAAAAAAATACACCTCAATCGAAAATTCTGACCTCAAGAAAATCACCTCCTTGACAGACCGCCATTCTCCGCATGCTACATCTTGATCTCCGGCGTACTGCCCTCGATCAACCGCATCGCCTCATCCGCCTTGCGCTGTGATTCGCGGATCTCCGCCTCGGTGGGAAGACGCGGCGACGGTATCGGGCGCACCGGCTCGGCAACCACCGGTAGCGGTGCGTAGATGACGATGGTCGGCTGGACTGCCGGTGCGTGGGTATCGGTGGCTGGCTCGCTGGCAGTATCAGCGGAGCGGTCGAGCACTTCGCGGACGATGAGCACGAACGCGACGGCGAATGCCAACGCCATCAGCCAGAACAGCAGGTTCGCGCCCGGGCGTTGCGGGCGTGCGCGCACTGCGGGCGCAGGCGTCGCGCGCGGTGGAGGTTCAGGCTCCGGCAATGGCCCGAGCATCCCGCGCAGGGTCTCGCCATCAATCAGCTTCACGTGCCCGTGGCGCTGCGCGGCATCGATCGCCGCGCGGGTGAACTCGCCGCTGCTGACCAGGATCGCGCCAGTCGCGCCTTCGTTGACCATCACCCCCAGCAACTCGTGCACCGCGTTGTGCGGCACCTGCTTCGCGTTCCAGTGCTTGCACTGCACCAGCACGACCTCGGCATCGCGACGGATGCGCAGATCCACGCCGCCGTCGAACTTCGCGCCCGTGCCGCCGGTACCGCTGTGCTCGACCCACCAGCCGACTTCGCGGTAATACGTCGCGAGCAGGCGCTCCAGGTCCGCCCAGCCGATGCGGCTGAGCGCATCGTCATGGCGATGGCTGACGTTCTTGAGTCCGTGCATCCCGCCCCCTGCGGAATCCTTTGTTGCCAGCGATTCCGGCCGGCTCCCGATGCCGCCATGGTCACACACGATGGCCGGAAGCAGAAACCGCCGGTCCGGAACGCTACCAGCGCTACCCACGATATCGGCGCCCGGCCCAAACGGGCCCACGCCACCGTTTGTCGCCCCCCACCCACCCGATTACACTGGGGTTTCCCGCTATCGAGGCATTCCCACTTGGCCAAGCCCAATTATTCGTTCGAAAAACGTCAGCGCGAGATCGCGAAGAAGAAGGAAAAGGACGAGAAAGACGCACGCAAGCGCGAGGCACGCGAGGCGGCCAAACAATCGTCCGGTTCCGGTGAAGCTTCGGCGGACGACAGCAGCGACCCCGCCACGACGGCCTGAGTCGGCGTCGCGGTGGACCGGGCGGTCCCTTTCACGGGATCCGCCCTGACATCACCGCTTCAGTTCTGCAACTGCGAGCGGCTCAACGCACCCGGAAAAGCGTGCAGGCTTCGGCAGCCGCACGCAGACCCGACAGCGCCGCGCCTTCCATGGTGCCCTGCCATTCGTAGAAGCTGCTGGTGTGCTCGCCGGCGAACATCACGTTGCCGATCCGCTTCGCCTCGTTGTGGGCGATCATTGTGAAATAGCCCGGCCGGGCGTTGGTGTAGGCGCCCTTGCTGTACGGGTTGCGCGACCAGTTCTGGGCGAAGGCCAGGACATCGCCGCTGGCGGTGCGCTGCGCCGCCTGATGCGCGCCGGGCAATGCCGATTCGAGTTGATCGAGAAATGCCATCGCCTGGGCCTGAACGTTGCGCGGGGCCAGCGATTTCGCCGCCGCGCCGCCGAGCTGCGTGGTCAGCACCGCGCGGGTTTCGTTGCCGTTGTAGGCATTAGTTTCCCAGGTGGACTGCAGATGCGAGCGATCGCCGAAACCGGTGCCGCTGGCGCCGTGCTGGATGTACCAGTACGGCTGGTTGAAGCCGACCATCAGCTTGCTGTTGTCGCCCATCGCCGCGTTGTTGATGGCGTAACGCTTCCACGCCGGCAGTTCCAGGCTGGCATCGAGCTTCACGTCGCGCAGCACGCTGAAGGGCAGTGTCAGCACCACCGCGTCGTGATCGGTCTGCACGCTGCGCCCAGCGACATCGAACGTCAGCCGCACGCGGCCGTTGGCGAGTTTGCGCACCGCGACCAGCTTGTGGCCAAGCTGCACCGGCGTCGGCAGGCGCGCGGCCAGGCCGGTCGCGATGCGGTCGTTGCCATCCACCACATGGAAGCCTTCGCCGCCCACGATGCCGTTCGCCTGGCCGACCTGCGCGAACTTGCCGCGCTTGTCGCCATGCACGAAGCGCAGGAAGCTGATCGAACTCAATTCATCGACGCCCGCGCCGTATTCGGCGGCGTAGGCCGCGCCGATCACCTTGCGCAGCAGACCACCCGCGCCCTGCAGGGTGAGGTAATCGTCGAGGGTCATCAGGTCGAACAGTTCGTCGGTCTCGGTGTAGCGGTCGGCGATGGGAGTGCCCAGCGCGGACAGATCCGCGCCCATCGACGCCGCGAACGCGCGATATTCCTCGACCACCTGCGCCTCGGAATAGGTGCGGCCGTCGAAGTGATAGAACGGATTGCCCGGCAGCATCGACACGTCTTCGAGCGGCAGATTCAAGGCGCGTGCGTAACCGATCATGGTGTGATGCGAAGCGCCGATGAACTCGCCGCCGCGTTCGGCGACCTGACCCGGGAAAAACCCGCGCAGCGTTGAGCAACGTCCACCCACGTGACCCGCCGCCTCGAACACCTGCGCAGTCACGCCCTTGCGCGCCAGCTCGGAGGCGCAGCTCAAGCCGGCCAGGCCGGCACCCACCACCGCGACATTGCTGCCGACGATCATGCGCCGCAGC
>JBAQRU010000339.1:0-6827 GCA_049296025.1 Lysobacteraceae bacterium
CGATAGTTCCACGCAAGTCACTGGGTCCCCGCGTTCGCGGGGACGACGATCGCAATCAACGCATCATGGGTATTCAATGTTCTTCAGAAACCTGACCTTCTTCCGCTTCCCCGCTTCACTCAACTTCTCCGACCTCGATACCGGTCTCGCCGAATGCACGCTCAAGCCGGTCGGTGCGCTGGAGCTGTCGTCGCGCGGCTTCGTGCCGCCGTTCGGCCGCGCCGACACCGAAACGCTGTCGCACCGTCTCGGCGATGCGATCTGGCTGGCCGCCGGCAGCGAGGACAAGCTGCTGCCCGGCGCAGTGGTGAATGATTTGCTGCAGAAGAAACTGGAAGAGATCGAAGAAAAGGAAGGCCGCACACTCGGTGGCCGCGCGCGCAAGCGCCTGAAGGAGGATCTGGTGCACGAACTGCTGCCGCGCGCCTTCGTGCGCCCGGGGCGCACCGACGCGATGATCGACTGCGCCAACGGCTTCATCGCGGTCGACACCTCGTCGCGCAAGACCGCAGAAGCCGTGGTGTCCGATGTGCGTCACGCCATGGGCAGTTTCCCGGCGCTGCCGCTGAACGCCGAAGTCGCGCCGCGCTCGATCCTGACCAGCTGGATCGCCGGCGATCCGCTGCCGCAAGGCCTGTCGCTGGGCGACGAATGCGAGCTGCGCGACCCGACCGACAACGGCGCGATCGTGAAATGCCAGCACCAGGAATTGCAGAGCGATGAAATCGCCAAACACCTGGAAGCCGGCAAGCAGGTCACACGGCTGGCGCTGACGCTGGACGATCACCTGAGCTTCGTGCTCGGCGAAGATCTGATCATCCGCAAGCTGAAATTCCTCGATGGCGCGGTCGATCAGCTCGAATCCGACGAACGCGAGGACATGCGCGCCGAACTGGGCGCCCGCTTCGCGCTGCTGAGCGGAGAAGTGCGGCGGCTGTTCCTGACCCTGGAACCCGCGCTGAAACTGTCGAAAGCGGAATGACATCACGATGCATGGCGGCACTGCTTCCCCGTGCAATGCGCAGCGGGTAGCATTTCGCATGCCTTTCCGTTTCCGTCTTCGCGGGCTCACGCACCTCGCACGCCCCACGGCGACGCGCGCCACCGACGTCCGCAGTCAACAGCGCGACCGCGTGCCGCTGCAGCTCGACGACGGGCGCAGCGTCGATGTGTTGCGCGTGCGCGATCCGCGCGCGCGCCGGATCAAGCTGTCGGTCAGCGAGCGCGGCGTCCGCCTGACCTTGCCGCAGCGCGCGAGCCTGGTGGCCGGCGAACGTTTCCTGATCGAGCATCGCGACTGGCTGCACGCACAGCTCGACCAATTGGTGAATGCCGACGACACCGCCCTGCGCCGCGACGAAAGCACGTCACTGCCGCTGCGCGGCGGAACCGTGCCGCTGCGCTGGGAGCGCGGGCGTTTCACCGCGATCCAGCGCGATGGCGACGGCCTGGTGTTCCAGACCAACGCACGCGCCGGCGGCCCGGCGATGCACCGCGCGCTGCGCGATTTCTACGAAGCCGAAGCGCGTGCGGACATCGGCCGCTGGATGCCGCTGTATCTGCCATCCATGCCGCGCGCGCCGCGCCGGGTGCAGCTGAAAGTGATGAGCTCGCAGTGGGGCTCGCTCGCGCCCGATGGCACGCTCGCCCTGGATCTGTCGCTGGTGCTGGCGCCGCCCGCCGCGTTCGAGTACGTGCTGGTGCATGAACTGTGTCATCTGATCCACCACGATCACTCGCCCGCGTACTGGCACGAGGTCGAAGCGCGTTATCCGCGATGGCGCGACCAGCGCGAATATTTCCGCAGCGAAGGCCGCAGAATCAAGGCAACGCTGCAGGCGCTGTTGCGCTGACGCTCTACGCGCTTTGAGCTTTTCGTGGGAGCAACGGTTTTCAACAACCATCCGGTTTGTTGAAAACCGTCGCTCCTACAAAAATCCGGGCCGATCAGAGCCCCAGCGCTGCCACGACTTCGGCCGGCTGCGTCATGTGCAGATGATGGCTGCCGGTCAGCGACACGCTGCGGATCCACGGGACGCAGGCGACGCGCGTATCGCGCAATACAGCCATGAAATACGGCGGAGTGGGGTCGGCGGCCAGCAGCACCACCGGGCAGGCGATCGCACGCAGGCAGTCCTGCACTTGGGGTTCGGACATGCGCACTGCGGTCGGCAGCGTGAGCCGCACGTCGCTGCTCCACTCGAACCCGCCCTCGACCGCGCGGATGCCACGTTCGATCAGCAGCCGCGAGGAGGCTTCGTCCAGCGCAGCGATGCTGGTGTGCATCCGCGCTTGCACCGCCAGCTCGGGGTCGGTGAACACGCGCTTGCGCTTGCCGTCGAGTGCGCGGCGTTGGGTCACCGCATCGCGCAGGCGGCTGGCGGTGCTGTCTTCGGAACCGGACAGCGGGCCGAGCGCTTCGATCAGGAACATCCGTTCGATGCGCTCCGGCGCGGCAGCGGCGAGCACGCTGGCGATCGCGCCGCCCATCGAATGGCCGAGCACCGCGAAACGCTCCCATCCCAGCGTATCGGCGGCGGCGAGCAGATCGAGAATCGTGCTGAACAGGCTGTATTCGGCATCGGCCGGGTAATGGAAGCTGCGGCCGTGGCCAGGCATGTCCAACGCCACCAGATCGTAGCCGCCCAGCATCGGCGCCATCGGCAGGAAACTCGCCGCGTTGTCGAGCCATCCGTGCAGCGCCAGCAGCGGCACGCCGTCGGCGTTGTCGTTGCGCAGCGCACCGAAGCGGCCGCGCGCGGTGTCCAGAACGATATCGCGCATCACATAGCTCCGCGAAGATGTCGCCGCGCCAGCGCCGCAAGCGCATCGGCGTGCGCGGGCGAGGCATTGAGGCAGGGAATGTAGTTGAGTGATTCGCCGCCGGCCGCGCGGAACAGCGTCGCGTTTTCGACGGTGATTTCTTCCAGCGTTTCCAGGCAATCCACGGCGAAACCCGGGCAGACGATATCGATCTTCTTCACGCCCTCGGCACCCAGGGCTTCGAGAGTCTTGTCGGTGTACGGCTGCAGCCACGGTTCGCGACCGAAGCGCGACTGGAACGTGAGCATCGTGTCTTCGCGGGTGAATCCAGGGACATCCGCCAGCGCATCGACGATGGCATCGACGCTGGCCTGCGACTGCTGCCGGTACGGATCGCCGGCATCGACCAGCCGCTGTGGAATGCCGTGGAACGAGAACATCAGCCGCTCCCCGCGCCCGTGCTCGGCCCAGTGCGCGCGGATCGAATCGGCGACCGCCGCGACCCATGCCGGATCGAGGTGATACTCGTCGATGACCCGGAACTGCAGTTCATCCTCGTCGTAATCGCATTCCAGCGTCTCGACCTTGTCGGTGACCGAGGCGGTGGTGGTGGTCGAATATTGCGGATACAGCGGCAGCACCACGATCTCGTCCACGCCTTCGGCGCGCAGCGCGGCCACCGTGCTCGCCATCGACGGATTGCCGTAGCGCATCGCGTACGCCACCCGCACATCGGGCAGCCGCTCCTGCATCGCAGCGGCGAGATTCGCGGTATGCACCGCCAGCGGCGAGCCGCCGGGCAGCCAGACCTCGGCGTATTTCTTCGCGACCTTCGGTCCGCGCAGCGGCAGGATGATGAAATGCAGGATCGGGCACCACAGCCAGCGGCTGAGGGGCACCACGCGATAGTCGTGGAGGAATTCGGCCAGATAGCGGCGCACCGCCGATGCGGTGGGCGCATCGGGCGTGCCCAGATTGACCAGCAGGACCGCAGACTTCACGGAAGATGCGCTCGCGGACGACGCGTTCAAGGACGATGGGGAGGCGTTGGCGGACATCGACATAGGATGACAGCTGGGGCCGCAGCCGTCAGCGCCGGGGGGCGCAGACTGGCAAGGTTCATCGCTTCCGGACTACGCTCCGCGGCAACCCCGCTGGAGACGTACCGTCCATGTCGCACCGCACGCAGATCACTGCCCTGTCCCTCGCGCTGTCGCTGGTTTTCGCTGCCACCGCGCACGCCGGACCCCGCGAAGACGCCCAGGCCGAGAATGCCGTGCGCGTGCTGGCGGAGATCCAGGCGATCCCCGAGTCGTCCATTCCCGACAAGCTGCTCGACGAGGCCAAAGCGATCGTGATCGTGCCCGACACCATCAAGGCCGGCCTGGTGCTGGGCGGCCGTCGCGGCCACGGCGTGCTGTCGGTGCGCACCGCCGACGGTGGTTGGTCGAACCCGGGCTTCGTGACCCTCACCGGCGGCAGCATCGGCCTGCAGGTGGGCGTGCAGTCCGCCGACGTGGTGCTGGTGTTCCGCAGCGAGCGCGGGCTGGATTCCATCGTCAACGGCAAATTCACCCTCGGCGCCGATGCCGGCGTCGCCGCAGGCCCGATGGGGCGCAATGCCTCGGCCTCCACCGACGGCCAGATGAAGGCCGAGATCTGGTCCTGGTCCCGCGCCCGTGGCCTGTTCGCCGGTGTCGCCCTCGACGGCGCGGTGCTGTCGATGGACGACAAGGCCAACGAGGCCGTCTACGGCCAGGACACCACGCCACGGATGATCTTCGAAGGCCGCGCGCAGCAGGAACCCTCGCCGGCCATCGCCGGCTTCCGCAGCCGCTTGGCCGAAGCGAGTGCCTCCGCGCACGCCGCCCGCGCGGACGACGCCCCCCCGGCCCCGGTCGTGACCAGCCCGGCGAACGATACGACCACCACAACCGCCCCCGCCGCCGTCGAACCGCAGCCGTTCGAGGCGGTCGACAATCCCGCCAAAGTCGAAGCGCTGCCGGCTACGCCATGACGTCGGCGCGCCGGTGATCCGGACCCCGGTCAAGGTCGGGGCCGAGCGACTGCGGTATCCTTGACCGGCTTTTTCACAGACAGCGAGAAACGTCATGGGCGCTTGGGGTATCGGTCACTGGATCATCGTGCTGATCATCGTGCTGTTGGTGTTCGGCACCAAGCGCCTGACCAGCGGCGCCAAGGACATCGGCAGCGCGGTCAAGGAATTCAAGAAAGGCATGCGCGATGAGGAAAAACCCGCGCAGCTGAGCGACCAGTCGAAGAACGAATCTTCGAGCGAGTCGCAGCGCAACGACGACAACGTCGCGCGCTGATGTTCGCAGGGTGCCGGCCGTCATGGCCGGCCCCGCGATGCGTCTTTCATTCACGCACATCATGTTCGACATCGGATTTTCCGAACTCTTCCTGATCGCGATCGTCGCCCTTGTGGTGCTCGGCCCCGAGCGCCTGCCCAAGGCCGCGCGCTTCGCCGGACTCTGGGTGCGCCGCGCGCGCGCGCAGTGGTATTCGGTGAAGAGCGAGCTGGAGAGCGAACTGGCCTCCGAAGAGCTGAAGCGCACGCTGCGCGACACCAGCCAGGCAGTGGCCGACATCGACGCCGACATCCGCACGGCGCAAGCCGAAGCCCGTCGGGAATTCGATTCGATGCAATCGCAGATCGAACGCAACGACACGGACGACTCCGCCGACAGCACCGCGCTGATCGACAGCGACGACAAGCGCATCATCGACGAGAGCGTCCCCGACGATGGGAGCAGCGATGTCCGACGTTGATCCGGATGCGTTCGAAGGCGCGGAGAGCGGACTGTTCGCGCATCTCATCGAATTACGCGCACGGCTGATCCGCGCGCTTGCGGGACTGATGCTGGTGTTCGTGTGTCTGCTGCCGTTCGCGAACACGCTCTACGGCTGGTTTGCGCAGCCATTGCTCGACAAGTTGCCAAAAGGCGGCCAACTGATCGCGGTGGAAGTCGCGTCTCCGTTCTTCGCGCCACTGAAACTGGCGTTCTTCGTCGCCGTGTTCGCAGTGATGCCGTGGCTGCTTTACCAGGCCTGGGCCTTCGTCGCACCGGGGCTGTACAAGCGCGAGAAAAAACTGGCGCTGCCGCTGCTGGCATCCGCACTGGTGCTGTTCTACAGCGGCTGCGCGTTCGCGTTCTTCGTGGTGCTGCCGTCGGTATTCGGTTTTCTGGCCAAGGTCACGCCCGAAGGCGTGGCGATGATGACCGACATCAACGCTTACCTGGATTTCGTGCTGGTGATCTTCCTCGCCTTCGGCACCAGCTTCGAGCTGCCGGTGGCGCTGGTCATTCTGGTGTTGTTGGGCTGGGTCACGCCGAAGCAGCTGTCGGAATGGCGCGGCTACGCGATCGTCGGCATTTTCATTGTTGCTGCGGTGATCACGCCGCCGGATGTGATTTCGCAGCTGCTGTTGGCGATCCCGATGTGCCTGTTGTACGAGGCAGGGATCGTTGCGGCGAAGCTGGTGGGGCGGAAGTCGGAGAGTTGACTGGGTTGTGGGGGCGAAGTCCTCTACAAGTTCTCGCTGCGCTGTGGATGTTGGCGAGTCAGGGCCTGCAGGTAAAGCCGGGCACCTTTTCGCGCTGGTGCGCGAGTGACTTTCTTTTTGAAAAGAAAGTCACCAAAGAAAACACTTCAAGTCCACTTCTAAACTGCCGTCTGAGGCGAAGCCGGGATTTTTCGATGAGACATCCCTGTCTCATCGAAAAACGGCGCACTTCCTATGCGCCGCCCTCCGGGTCTCCAATCAAGGGATAGTGGACTACGTCTGTAAGATCATTGGGGCGATTTCCATCTGTTGACCTGCGATCAATCGTTCCGCCGCATTGATCGTCGTTTTATTTGTATTGATTAAAGGTTGTCGGGCAACGACACGTATGTTTTTTTGTGTGAGTGTCTGGAAACTCTTTCGTCCCATCGATATGCAGACCACCGCACCGTCGGACCAAGATCGTAGACCCGGAGGGCGATGCACAGGATGTGCATCGTTTTTCGATGAGACAGGGATGTCTCATCGAAAAATC
>JBAQRU010000340.1:0-42856 GCA_049296025.1 Lysobacteraceae bacterium
CCCATGACGCATGCAGGCGGCGGAGCGCTTCTTCCTGACGACGATGCAGCGCGTCGAGTCTTGCCTGCGGGCGTAGTGCCTGCAGACGCAGGGCCGCACGATCGGTGCGCTGTGTGGCGTGACGCAGCAGACGTTCGTGGATCGCATGCAGGCGCCGCATCTGCGCGCGCAGGTGCGCGGCCAGATCGGCGCGATCGGGCACCAGCAGCTCGGCGGCGACGGATGGTGTGGGCGCGCGCAGATCGGCGGCGAAATCGGCGAGGCTGATATCGACCTCATGCCCCACCGCCGACACCACCGGTACTGGTGAAGCGGCGATCGCGCGGGCCAGCGCTTCGTCGTTGAATGCCCACAGGTCTTCGAGCGAACCACCGCCGCGGGTGATCAGCAGCGCGTCGTAGCGTCCGCTGCGGCCGGCGGCCTGCAGCATGCGCACGATCTGCGCGGCGGCGGTGTCGCCCTGGACCGGCACCGGCAGGATTTCGACATCGACCAGCGGGAATCTCCGCCGCAGCACGCTGAGCACGTCGCGCACCGCTGCGCCGCTGGGCGAGGTGAGGATGCCGAGCCGGCGCACATGTGCGGGCAGCTCGCGTTTGCGGGCCTGATCGAACAGGCCTTCCGCCTGCAGCTTCGCCTTCAACTGTTCGTATGCCCGTCGCAGCGCGCCTTCGCCGGCGTCCTCCATCGTGTCGAGGATCAGCTGGTAATCGCCGCGCGCTTCGTACAGCGTCAGGCGGCCGCGCGCGAGCACGCGAAGTCCTTCGCGCGGGGTGAATTTCAGCCACTGGCTTTTCGGCTTGAAGAGCGCGCAGCGCACCTGGGCGCGTTCGTCCTTCAGGGTGAAATACAGATGCCCGGAGGACGGGCGCGACAGGTTGCCCAGCTCGCCTTCGACCCAGATCAACGGGAAGGCGTCTTCGAGCAGATTGCGGGCGAGGGCGTTCAGCTGACTCGGGGTCAGGGCCTTGCGGTCGTCGTTCGGGGGGAAAGCAGGCATCGGCACAGGATACGGGACACCGGCCCTCCTAAGGTCGGTATGGGCACGAGTAGAATGCACGCCATGTCAGCACAACCTCTGCCCTGCCAATCCGAAGCCGTAGCGGCGATCTTCGGCCCCGCGCCGCGCCGTTCCACCCGTCAAGTGCATGTCGGCGGTATCGCCGTCGGCGGGAATGCGCCGGTGGTGGTGCAGTCGATGACCAATACCGACACCGCCGATGTCGCGGGCACGACCAAGCAGGTCGCCGAACTCTGGCGTGCGGGTTCGGAACTGGTGCGGGTGACGGTGAACAATGCCGAGTCCGCCGCAGCGGTGCCGCGCATCGTCGAGAAGCTTGCGATGATGGGGATCACGGTGCCGATCATCGGCGACTTCCACTACAACGGGCATCAGTTGCTCACCGCCGAGCCGGCCTGCGCCGAGGCGCTGGCGAAATACCGGATCAATCCCGGTAACGTTGGTTTTGGCAAGAAGCGCGACACCCAGTTCGCGCAGCTGATCGAATTCGCGATCCGCTACGACAAGCCGGTGCGGATCGGTGCCAACTGGGGTTCGCTGGATCAATCGCTGGCCACGCAGTTGATGGACGAGAACGCGCGGCGCGCCACGCCATGGGATGCAGGGCGCGTGCTGCGCGAAGCGCTGATCCGCTCGGCGCTGGATTCGGCGGAGCGCGCGGTGGAGATTGGTCTTGCGCGCGAACGCATCATCCTCAGTGCGAAAGTCAGCGGTGTGCAGGAATTGATCGCGGTGTATCGCGATATGGCCGCGCGTTCGGATTTCGCGCTGCATCTTGGTCTGACCGAGGCCGGCATCGGCAGCAAGGGCATCGTTGCGTCCAGCGCGGCGCTGGCGGTGCTGATGCAGGAAGGCATCGGCGACACCATTCGTATTTCCTTGACGCCCGACCCCGGCGCGTCGCGCACGCAGGAAGTGATCGTCGCGCAGGAACTGCTGCAGACCATGGGCCTGCGCGCGTTCACGCCGATGGTCACCGCTTGCCCTGGCTGTGGCCGCACCACGTCGGAGTTCTTCCAGGAACTGGCGAAAGTGGTCCAGGAACACGTGCGCGCGAAGATGCCGGAGTGGAAGGTCACCCATCCGGGTGCGGAAAATCTCACGCTCGCGGTGATGGGCTGCGTGGTCAACGGTCCGGGCGAATCGCGTCACGCGAATATCGGTATCTCGCTGCCCGGTACCGGCGAGGCGCCGGCCGCGCCGGTGTTCGTCGATGGCGAGAAGAGCGTCACCTTGCGCGGCGACAACATCGCGCAGGAATTCGTCGGTCTCATCGACGGTTATGTCGATCGCAAGTTCGGGCGTGACGCGCACGCCGGCTGAGGTGGTCGCGACGCTGCGCGAGGAGCTGCGCTTCGGCGTGGATTTCCTCCGTCGTCGCGTGCTGCGGCTTGCACTACTGTTCGTCGGCCTGCTGTTGCCGCTGTGGGGCTTCGCCGAGCTTGCCGACGAAGTCCACGAGCGCGAGCCGTTCGCGTTCGACGAACCGATCCTGCGTTTCGCGCATGCGCTGACCAGCGATGGCCTCGATCGCGTGTCGGTGTTTTTTTCGGCGGTGGGCTACCAGTGGGGCGTCGTGCCTTTCGATATCGCGCTGATCGCCGTGCTGGCCTTGCGTCGACGGATGCGCGAGGGCCTGTTCGCAGGTATTGCGATTGTTGGCTCCGCGCTTTTGAATCTGTCGACCAAGCAGATCTTCGCCCGCGACCGCCCGAGTCTGTGGGAGTCGATCGCACCGGAAACCACCTTCAGCTTCCCCAGCGGTCACGCGATGGGTTCGGCAACGCTCGCCTGGGTGTTGTTCCTGCTGGCCTGGCGCACGCGCTGGCGCTGGCCGGTCGCGATGACGGTTGCGACTTTTGCGGTCATGGTGGCCTTTTCGCGGATATATCTGGGCGTGCATTACCCGTCAGATATACTCGCCGGCTGGGCGGCGGCATCGGTCTGGACGGTGTCGGCCTACGTGCTGGTCTATCGCAACGGCAGCCGTCCCTGGCGTTACGCCTGAGCGTCGGACCTGACCATCAGGTCCGAGCATCGATCCCGGGTGCGGACAGTCATTTCGATGACGCTTTCATGACGTCCGGATTATTTGTGCGCCGCAAAATCGACGGGAAGAAAGCAGAATTGAGAATGCCTGCCATAGGTATGTCCAATCGGCGCGTATGAAGCCTATACAATCGGGGCTTCGGCTGCCTGTCGGGTGGATCGAATGGAGCGCCGCTTCTTCTCGAAGCTGGAGGCTTGCCCCAAGGGGCGCATGGATTGACTCAGGGGTTTCATATCCAACCTTCGCTTACCGAATTTGTCCGGGGGACAGTTATGTCACGCATCAATAAATGGGGCGTCGCGGCCGGTGTATCCGTGCTGATCGCGGCTGCAGCTGCGGCTGCCTATCAGTACACAACGAATGGACCGGGTGCTCCGGTCGCCACCGACGACGCAGGTCTGTCCGCGTCCAACGCCACGAGCATTCCGGCGGGTCCTGCCGTGGCAGGCGGCGCTGGCAGCAATGGCGCCAACCCGGCAGCCGGCTCCGCCGGTGACGCTCGCCAAGGCCGTGGAACCTACATCGTGGTCTTCAAGGAAGCCGCGCTGGCCAGCTACAAGGGCACTGTCCCCGGCATCGGTGCGCCCGAACGCGTTCGCGATGAGCAGGGCACCCTGCGTCTCAACGCCGAAGGCGATAACGCGCAGGAATACGTCGATTACCTGCAGGTGCGCCAGCAGCAGATGGAAGCGCGCATGTCGACGATGGCCGGTCGCGACGTCGCGCCGCGCCTGACGATGCAGCACGCGCTCAACGGCATGATCGTCGATCTGGCCGAAAGCGAAGCCAGCGCCATCCGCCGCATGCCCGACGTCCGTCTGGTCGAGGAATACCGCGAAGTTCCGATGGACACCGATCTCGGTCCGCAATTGATCGGCGCCACGCCGGTCTGGACCGGCAGCAATCCCGGTGCGCCCGGCCCGTTCCGCGGCGAAAACGTCGTGTATGGCGTGATCGATTCCGGCATCAACTTCGGTAGCCCGTCGTTCGCGGCGGTCGGCCCGGTCGATGGCTTTGTCCACAACAATCCACTGGGTGCCGGCAATTACCTGGGGACCTGCGACGTCGGTGGCGTGGACGCCGGGCGTTGCAACGACAAGCTGATCGGCGGCTACGACTTCGTATGCAACGCGCCGGCCAACGTCTGCGGCGGTACCAGCATCCGCGAAGAACCCGGCTTCGGCGATACCAACGGCCACGGCAGCCACACCGCTTCGACCGGCGCCGGCAACACCCGTGACGTGCTCTTCAGCGGCAACACGCTGCGGATTTCCGGCGTTGCGCCGCACGCCAACCTCATCGCCTATGACGTGTGCTACACGAACACGGCCACCGGCCAAGGCCTGTGCCCGAACGTATCGTCGGTGGCGGCAGTGAACCAGGCGGTCGCCGACGGCATCGTCGATGCGATCAACTTCTCCATCGGTGGTGGTGTCGATCCGTGGAGCGATTCGGTTTCGCTGGCGTTCCTGAATGCCGTTGATTCCGGTATCTACGTCGCGTCCTCCGCCGGCAACAGCGGCCCCGCAGCAAACACTTTGGGACACAACGAACCCTGGGTGAGCGCGACGGCTGCCTCGCAGACCGGTCGCGGTGGCTTCTCCACCGCGCTGCAGGTGACTGGCCCGACTCCGGTGCCGGCTAATCTGGCTCCACTGCTGGTCAATGAAGGTACGGGTGGCGTGGCACTGTCCGCCACGATTCCCGGCACCACGCCGTTGCTGATCAGCGCAGGTATCAGTACCACCAGCGACGGTTGCGCCGCGTATCCGGCCAACGCTTTCGCCGGCGCCATCGCGGTGATCCGCCGCGGTACCTGCAGTTTCACCATCAAGACCAACAACGCGTCCGCTGCGGGTGCCGTTGCGGTGGTGATCGCCAACAATGCGGCGGGTGTGATCCTGCCGTCGGTGCCGGGCACGACCATTCCGGTGTTCAGCGTGACCCAGGCGGAGGGCGATGCCCTGCGTGATTTCGGTCAGGCCAATCCGACCACGACGACGGCTCAGATCACGTTCCCGCCGCTGCCGATTCCGAACACCCCGGATGCACTGGCGTCGTTCAGCTCACGCGGGCCGGCGGGGACCTACAACCTGCTGAAGCCCGACATCACTGCGCCGGGCTCGCAGATTCTGGCAGCGGTTTCCGACACCGTTTCGGTGACCGGTTCGCCGGAGGCCGTCGCGCTGTTCAGCGGTACCTCGATGGCGTCGCCGCACCAGGCCGGCGCTGCGATGCTGGTCCGTCAGGCGCGTCCCACCTGGACACCGCCGGAAATCAAGTCAGCGCTGGCCTTGACGGCGGCGCAGACGGTGCTGCTCGAGGATCAGGTGACGCCTGCGAATCCGTTCGCGCGCGGCAGTGGCCGTGTCCAGGTCGATCGGGCGATCAACGCCGGCCTGGTCATGAACGAAACCACCGCGAACTACGCCGCGGCCAATCCCGCCACTGGCGGCGATCCGACCACGCTGAACCAGCCGAACCTGTTCAACCGCAGCTGCTATCCGACCTGCGCGTTCTTCCGCACCTTCCGCAACACTGGTGCGTCCGCGACCACATGGCGGGTGCAACTGGTGGGCGTCAGCGGTTCGGTCACGCCGATCATCACGGTGCCGGGCAACGGCTCGCTGACCGTGAAGTTCACGATCTATGGTTTCAGCCTGGCGCCCAATGGCACCGCCAGCTTCGGTACCGTCGTGCTGACCCCGGCGACAGGCACCGCGCCGGTGTTGCGTATGCCGGTAGGCGTGTCGGTACAGCCGCCGGTGATCTCGATGCCGGCCAGCCTGTCGTCCTCGCTGTCGACCAACTCCGCAGGGTCGACGTCGTTCACGATCGGCAATACCGGTGGTTCGAACCTGAGCTATACCTTCCTCAACAGCGGTACGGCGCCGGGCTCGCTGGTCAACACCACTGGCACCGTCACCGGCAGCGGCTTCCGCAGCACCAGCTACACCGATCCCGCGACTGCCGGAAACCAGGCCCAGTTCTCGGCCGACGATTTCGTGCTGACGCAGTCGACGCAGATCACGTCGCTGTTCGTGGAAGGCTTCACGCTGGTGGCGCCGCCGCTGTCGACGGTGTCGCCGACGCTCACCTGGAGCCTCTATCCGGATGCCGGCGGCTTGCCGGCGGGTAATCCGCGTTCGGCGCCGGGTGCGGCCGTGTGGACGTACACCGCAGGCGCGACCTCGGCGGGTGTGACCACCATTTCAGATACGAATGGCGACAACATCCTGCTCAACCTGACCGCTGCGGGCCAGAACGTGACCCTGCCGCCGGGCCGCTATTGGTTGGTGGTGAATGCCAACAGCACCTTCGCCAACCGTTGGAACTGGTTCATCACGACCCAGGTCAGCGGCGCGAGCGGCATTGCGACGATCATTGTCTCGACCACCGGCACCGGTGCCTGGGCTGCGAACGCCACGACCGGCTTGTCGATGCGCGTCAACGGCTTGCTGCCCTGCGGTGCGCCGTGGATCAGCGGCACCTATGCGACGACCGGGACCTTGGCGCGCGGCGCCAGCCGCTCGGCCCTGACCGCGATCAACAGCACGGGTTTGGCTGCCGGTAGCTATCTGGGCAATGTCTGTGTGCAGAGCAACGACCCGGCGACCCCGGTGTTGGCGGTTCCGCTGTCGTTGACCGTGACGCCGTAAGGTCTCGCGCCACCGTCAGTCGAGGGCCCGGAGCGATCCGGGCCCTTTTTTTGTGACCGATATCACTCTCTTTCAGCGTTCAAGCCGCTGAGCCCCCGCTTTGGGCGCACCCGAGACCACCCCCATGTGTCCTATCGATCCGGCCGGCCAGCATGCCGATCTCCTCGACTTCCTGCGCGAACGGCTTGAACGCGGCAACGACTGTCTGCTTGCGGGCAACGCGCGTGGCGCGATCGTCTATTACGACAGCGCACTGGCGTCTTTTCATCCGAACGCCCAGATCCCGGTGTTGCAGCCGACCTACCGCGCGCTGTGGACGAACAAGGCGTTGGCGCACCAGCAACTGCGTGAACTGGTCAAATCCCAGGAAGCAGCGATGTTCGCGAACAGTCTGCCGCTGTCGGGTTGATGCGGCCGGATTTTGATTGGATCGTGAGATTGATTCGCTTGATCGAAATGTTCGATCGAATTGTTTGATCAAATTGCTGGATCGAGTGGCTCGATCGAATCGAGCGTAAAACAAACGGCCGCCAGAAGGCGGCCGTTCTTGTGGTGTCCAGGACAGCGAATTACCAGATGCGTACGCGCTGCTCCGGCGGCAGGTAGAGCTTGTCGCTGGGCTTCACGTCGAAGGCGCGATACCACTCGTCGAGGTTGCGCAGCGGGCCGTTGATGCGGTACTGCGGCGGAGAATGCGAGTCGGTCTTCAGCCGGTTGAGCGTGGCTTCCTCGCGGGATTTCGACTTCCACACCTGCGCCCAGGCCAGGAAAAAGCGCTGGTCGCCGGTCAGGCCGCCGATCACCGGCGCCTCCTTGCCTTTCAGGCTGAGTTTGTAGGCGGTATAGGCCATCGACAGGCCGCCGAGGTCGCCGATGTTCTCGCCCATGGTGAGCTGACCGTTCACGCACTGGCCTTCGATGGGGCAATAGCCGGCGTACTGCGCGCCCAGCGCCTTGGTCCGCGCGTCGAAGCGGGTGCGATCTTCGTCGGTCCACCAGTTGCGCTGGATGCCGGCGGAATCCGATTTCGAGCCCTGATCGTCGAAGCCGTGGCCCATCTCGTGGCCGATCACGCCGCCGATGGCGCCGTAGTTCACCGCCGGATCGGCGTTCACATCGAAAAACGGCGGCTGCAGGATGCCCGCCGGGAACACGATCTCGTTGAACGAAGCGTTGTAGTAGGCGTTGACCGTCTGCGGGGTCATGAACCATTCCTCGCGGTCGGGCTTGGTGCCGATGCGGCGGTTCTGGTCGTCGATGGCGTAACGCCGCACCGAGAGGACATTCGCGATCAGATCGCCCGGGACGATCTTCACGCTGCCGTAGTCGCGCCATTTCCGGGTGTAGCCGATCTTCGGCAGGAAGGTGCCGAGTTTCTTGTAGGCCTCGGCCTTGGTCGCCTCGCCCATCCAGTCGAGATGTTGGATGTTCTGGCGCAGCGCGGTGCGCAGATTCTCGACCAGCGCATCCATCGCCGCCTTGGCTTCGGGCTTGAAGTGGCGGGCCACATACATCCGGCCGACCGCATCCCCGAGGCCGGTGTTGCCGCCGACGGCGGCGACCGCGCGCTTCCACAGTTCCTTCTGTCCCTGCTGGCCCTGCAGCACTTTTCCGGTGAACGCGAACGCGGCCTGATCGATCGTGGTGCTCAGCAGCGGCGCGTGGTTTCGCACCGCGTGATAGGTCAGATAGTCGCGCCAGACGTTCAGCGGCGTCTTCGCGACCACATCGAGCACCGGCGCGACCGCGCTGGGCGTGGAAATATTGACTTCGGTCGGCGTCGTCAGGCCCTGTGCGGCGAAGTGCGCTGCCCAGTCGTAGCCGGGAAATTCCCCGCGCAGTTGGGCGAAGGTGCGCAGGTTGTAGGTCTTGTCGCGGTCGCGCAGCTGCGCGCGATCCCAGAGCCGCTTGGCCAGCTCGGTTTCCAGCGCGATGACCGCTTCGGCGCGGGGCTTGGCGTCGGCGCCACCGGCGAAGCCGAGCATGGTGGTCACGTGCTCCAGATACGCGGCGCGGATCTCGACGAAGCGCGGCTCCGGATTGAGGTAGTAGTCCTTGTCCGGCAGGCCCAGACCACCGACGCTGATCCCGACCAGATAGCGGTCCGGATTCTTGCGGTCGAGGGTGACGTTGGCGCCGACCGGGCTGCTGGTGCCGTCCATGCCGGAACGGCCGAAGGCGGTGGTCAGCGCCGCGACCGAATCGATGCCGGCGATGCGGGCCAAGGTCGGTTTCAGCGGTGCGATCCCGGCGGCGTCGCGCCCGGCGGTGTCCATGTAGCTGGCGTAGAAATCGCGGACTTTCTGTTCGTCGCTGCCGGGCACCAGATCCTTGCGCGCCAGCAACTCCTCGATGATCGCGCGGGTCTGTTCCTCGGCCTGGTCGCTCAGCGCGTTGAACGAACCGTAGCGGGTGTCGTAATCGCGCAGCTGGTAACCGTCGAACCAGCGGCCGTTGGCGTAGCGGTCGAAATCGTCGCCGGGCTTCGCCGACAGGTCGCGGTTGTCGAGTGCGATGCCGAAGCTGCCGAGCTGCGGCGAGGCGCTGTCGCTGGCGAATGCGCTGGCGGACGCCAGCGCAAGGCCCAGGGCGACATTCAGGGCGGTGAGGCGGTATCTCATCTTCGGTTCCGGAAAGAGCGGGCGATCCGCAAGCCTAGCGCGCATCGTCGCCCCGGCATGTGCCGAAGGTGTTGGGAGATTGCAAACAGGCTCTAAGGCGTCGTCGGCGGACTCTGCGCGCCGTAGATCGATTGCCGTGCTTCCTGCAGACGCACGCGAAGATAGTCGTCGCGGCTCATGCCGCCCGGGTAGGTGGTCATCGCCAGCACTTCGGAGACGATCTGCGCCTCGCGCGCCTTGTACTTCTGGAACTGGGTGTCCCGGCGTTGCTGTTCCTGGAATGCCGCCTGCCGCTCGGCGGTCTGTTTGCGATAGCGGTCCACGATCGCCTGCGATTGGCGGACGCGCTCCGAGTCATCCTCGACAGCGGCCTGGATCAGGCCGATGCGCAATACCACGGCGTCGCCGGCCGAGAGTTCTCGCACCTGTTCGCGCCGGTCGATCTCGCGACTGATGGCGCGCGCCCGCTCCAATCGTGCGTTTGCGTCGAGCTTGGGCGCATCGCGCAGGAACGCGCGCGCCTGCTGTTCGAATGCCAGGCGGCTGCGGTATGCCAGGGCTTCCGGAGTCGCTTCCAGTGCCGCCTGCCTGGGATCGGTGGCGACCGGCGCTGGCGCCATGGTTTCCGCAGGCGTGCCGAGGCTTTCGACGAATGCATCCTTGCGGTGCCGGGCCGACATCCAGAGCGTGAGCGTCAGGACGGCAGCGATCGCCAGGCCGATGTGAATGGGTTTGATCTTCATGATGAGCGACGCAGGATTCCTGGGATTGAGAGCGTCTCCCGGCGGACCTGCAAGACGGGTCCGCCGGGAGACAGCATGGACGATTAGACCAGTTGGTCGACAGTCCAGTACAGCAGATTGAACGGTTTGCTGCGATCGGCAGCATCGCTGGCTTCGGTGGCGTCCAGCACGTTGCCCGAACCGACCAGTACGCTGTCGATGAAGTTCTTCAGTTCAAGGCTCATGGTCTGGATATCGCCATTCTTGAAATCCACGATGGTGGTGCAGTGGCTTTCGTTGAGCGCGCGATATTGCGGGAAATATCCGCCGAAGTTGCCCAGACCGTTGAGTTTCGCCGACAGCCGCTGGGTGTCGGTGCCCCAGCGGGCGTGGATCAACGCTTCCTTGGCGGCCTGGTTCGGCGCGTTCTGGATATCCGTGAAGAACCGCTCGTACGAATACGAGGAAAAATTCAGGTCCTGCCAGAAATGGGTTTGGCCGAAACGGTCGTTGGGGTATTTCGCGGACAGCGCGTTGTAGAGCGTGCCGAGCTGGTCGAGATCGAGCTGCGGCATCTGGCTGGCGAGGTAGGGCAACGGTCCATTCGGTTTGTTCAGGCCCCACGCCTGACGCATCAGGCCCTGCAGCGGCGCGGACGGATACAGACCCGGGTCGCCGCCGAGCGGGGCATCGAAGACCGGGCCGGAATCGTCGATCAGGTAGCCGCGGGTCGGTGCGAGGTCGCGACGCAGCGGCGCGTAATTGGTCAGGCTGCCGGCGCCGCCGGCGCTGCAGCCGGTGGACAGCATCTGCGTCGGCCGCTGCACGTTGTCCTTCAGCCAGCTCACCACGGCGCGCACGTTGCGGGTGCCGTTGTGGTGCCAGACCAGCGGAGGCTTCACGCCGGCCGGATCGTTGTAAACCGCCACTTTGTCGCCGCTGTAGATATCGCCGGTGCAGTAGGGCACGTAGACGATGTTCCATTGCTGGGTCTTGACCGATTCGAACGGGCTGATGCGGGTAATGAACGGGCTGACCAGGCTCGCGCCGGGATTGAGCAGGCTCATGTAGTCGTCGGGGATGCCGTTCGGATTGCGCGCGCCGCGCACGCCGGTCTGGCCGGTGCAACTCGCGTAATCCCAACAGGCGCCGCCGCCTTCCATGTAGATGATGGTGTTGCGGGTGTTCGGCACGCGGTTGAAGAAGAACTTGTACTGCGAACCGTTGCCACAGACCGCGCCGGTTTCGGGCGAGAGCTTGATGGTTTGCCACTGAGTGTAAGCGCCGGGGCTGAAACCGTCGGCATAGCCGCCAGGATTGGACAACAGCGGATAGTCGCCGGTGCGTTGCGCAGCAGTGACTTTGTTATCGGCCTTTGGCGGTGATGCCAGATTCGCCAGTGTCTGCCAGAACGTGTAATCGCCTTCCTCCGCATGCAGCGGTGCTGCAATCAGGATGGTGGCGATAGCGGTGGCAAGCACGACGGGCTTGCGGATCAATGCGGTCATGACCTTCTTTCCTTATGGGTGATGGACTGCTTGGGTAAGACGCCCGTAATGGGCGCTGTGTGGCCGGCGACGCCCCCTGCATCGTGCCGTGCGATCCGGACGAAGCCGTGATCGAGGGACTGATGTACACCGGCGCACCGGAGCGGTCAATCGTCGTTCGGTTGTTCTATCGGTCGCGGTCCGATGGCGCGTCGGAAATATTGCATTGCAGCATCATTCGCCGGGTCTTGCCGCTTCAACAGGCGCATGCGAGGCAGCGCGGCGTACCAGTTGCGATTCGCGGTGCGCGATATAGGCGTTGGCCACGAAGATCACGCCTGCGCCGAGCGCGGTCCAGCGGTCGACCGGCTCCTGGAACAACAGCCAGCCCGCGACCGCGACGATCGGCAACTGCATGAAACTGATCGGCGTGAGCGCGGAAACGTCGCCGACCTTCAGCGCCCGCGTCCATAACATGTGCCCGCCGGTGCCGAGGAATCCCGCGGCGATCACCCACACCCAGACGATTCCGTGCGGCCATTCCCAGGCCGTCAGTGCCGGCAGCAGCGACATCGGCACCCACAGCAGCGTGGTGTAGAACACGATGCGGTCGGCGGGTTCCACCTTCGACAACTGTTTGATCTGGATCGCGACGATGCCGCTGAGCACCGCCGCCGTCAGCGCGACCAGACTGCCTGCGGTGAAGCTGTCGCTGCCGGGACGCACGATGATCATCACGCCGACGAAACCCAGCGCCACCGCCGCCCAGCGACGCGCGCGCACCTGTTCGTGCAGAAAGATCACGGCGGCGATGGTGACGAAGATCGGCGTGGAATACGACAACGCCACCGCCTGCGCCAACGGCAGATGGCCGATGGCCCAGAAGCTCGCCATCATCGACACCGCACCGATGACGCAACGGAACAGATAGCGCGGCAATTGCGTGGTGCGCAGCAGATCCGGGCCGTGGTGCAGCAATAGCGGCAGTGCCGCGATCAGCCCGAAGAGATTGCGGAAGAACGCGATCTCGAAAGTGTGCAGCGTCGCCGAGGCCAGACGGATCGCGACCGACATCAGTGCGAAGAACACCGTGCTGCCGAGCATCAACAGCGCCGCGCGCAGTGGCTGCGAACGCGTGGCGTTCACCAGCGCGCGCCGACGATCCGGGGCTCTGGTTCGATCGCGACGCCGAAGCGCGCATGCACGCTGGCGGCGATCCCGCGCGCCAATGTCAGCAGCTCCGCGCCGGTCGCATGGCCGTGATTCACCAGCACCAGCGCGTGTTTGTCGGACACGCCGGCATCGCCGCTGTCGCCACCGCGACGGCCTTTCCAGCCGCAGGCGTCGATCAGCCACGCCGCCGAAAGTTTGCGCGTGTCGGCGTCGCTGCCGGGAAAGACCGGCAGCGCGGCGTGTTCGCTTTTCAGCGCATCGGCTTGCGCGACCGGCACGATCGGATTCTTGAAGAAGCTGCCGGCATTGCCGACCACGGCGGGGTCGGGCAGTTTTCCGCGGCGCAGACCGATCACCGCCTCGGCGACATCGCGTGCGTCCGGCGTTGCGATGCCCATCGACGCCAATTCATCGCGGATGCCGGCGTAGTCGAGCTTCAGCGCAGCGGTTTCCAAGGATGGCGCAAGTTTGAATTCCACCGCGGTCACGAGCCAGCGATCGGGATCGTGCTTGAACACGCTGTCGCGGTACGCGAATCCGCACGCCTGCGCATCAAGGCGCTGGAATACGCCGCTGGCACGCTCGAAGACGTCGACCGCATGGATGCGTTCGCCCGCTTCCACACCGTAGGCGCCGATATTCTGGATCGGCGATGCGCCCACGGTGCCGGGGATCAGCGCAAGGTTTTCCAGGCCCGCGAACCCGTGTTCCAGGGTCCACATCACGAAGCGGTGCCATTCGACGCCGGCATCGGCGCGGACGATGCCGGTCCGCGCATCGAGCACTTCGATGCGCTGCGAATCCAGATGCAGTGCGACTGCCGGCGCTTCGACGATCAGCAGATTGCTGCCGCCGCCGAGAATCAACAGTTCGAAAGCCTGCGGCGATGTCCCTGCGAGTTCGTCGGCGAACAAGCCCGGCAGATCGTCGGCGTCGTCGGTTTCGATCAGCAGATCCACGCGCGCATCGACGCCGAAGGTATTGCGCACGGGCGCGCGTTCGAAGCGGCGGACGCTCATGCGTTGTTCGACAGATGCCCGCGACTGGGCGCTTCCTTGCGGCGGCGGATCGCGTCCACGCAGTCGTGGATCAGCGTCGGCCCGCGATAGATCAGGCCGGTATAGCACTGCACCAGACTGGCGCCCGCAGCCATTTTCTTCACCGCATCGGCGCCGGTCAGGATGCCGCCGACGCCGATGATCGGAATCTGTTCCGGCAGCCGCGTGCGCAGCATGCGCAGCACTGCGGTGGACTTCGCCATCAGCGGTTCGCCCGACAGGCCGCCGGCTTCCTTCGCCAGCGGATGCTGGTGCACCGCGATCCGCGAGACAGTGGTATTCGTGGCGATCACGCCATCGACCTGCAGTTCGCCGAGGACGCGCGCGGTGACATCGATGTCCTCGTCGGCCAGATCCGGCGCCACTTTCACCAGCATCGGCACGCGCCGGCCGTGTCGGGTCCACAGCCGGCCCTGCGCTTCCTTCAGCTCGCCGAGCAGACGCCGCAGCGCCTGTTCTTCCTGCAGCTCGCGCAGGCCGGCGGTGTTCGGCGAGGAAATGTTGATGGTGACGTAATCCGCAAGCGGATAGACCTTCTCCAGGCAGTGCACGTAATCCAGCGCGGCCGATTCGTTCGGCGTGTCCTTATTCTTGCCGATGTTGATGCCGAGGATGCCGTTGCCCTTGCGCCGCGCTTTCTCGACATTGCGCACCAGCGCGTCCACACCGTCGTTGTTGAAACCGAGGCGGTTGATGATCGCGTTGTATTCCGGCAGCCGGAACATCCGCGGCTTGGGATTGCCCGGCTGCGGTTTCGGCGTCACGGTGCCGACTTCGACGAAACCGAAGCCCAGCGCGAACATCGCATCGATGTGCGCGCCGTTCTTGTCCAGCCCGGCGGCGAGGCCGACCGGATTGGGGAAGCTCAGGCCCAGCACTTTCACCGGGAACGACGGCATGCGCCTGATCAGCAGCGGATTCAGCCCGGTGCGATACGCGGCTTCCAGCATCGACAAGCCGAGCCCGTGGGCGCGTTCGGCATCGATGCGGAACAGGAACGGGCGGGCGAGTCCGTACATCCGGCGCCTCAGCCGAGTTGGCCGGAGAGGCCAAGCCAGGCGAGCAGTGCGGCGATGCCGCCGAAGAACACCACCACGAGCAGCACGCTCAGGACGGCGACGATCACCGAGCCCCAGCCCAGCACCAGACCGGCGATGGCGAAGCCGTCGCCGTCGATCGCGCCCGCGGATCGGCGGATCTCGCCGCGCGCCATGTGCCCGGTGATGATCGCGCCCACGCTGCCCAGCAAGGGCAGCAGGGTCCAGCCAAGGATGCCAGCCACCAGACTGATGATGGCGAGGGTGCTGGTGGTTTTGACCGGGACGCTCATGATCTTCGCTCTCGTAGTTGAAGGATCCAGCCGAGTGCATTTGCGTTGATTCGAATCAACGCCAGCCCCTTTGACGATAAGGTCAGCGACCCCGGTTGCTTCAGGGTCAGAGATCGAACTTGATGCCCTGCGCCAGCGGCAGCGCGTCCGAGTAGTTGATGGTGTTGGTTTGACGACGCATGTAGACCTTCCACGCATCCGAGCCCGATTCGCGGCCACCGCCGGTTTCCTTCTCGCCGCCGAACGCGCCGCCGATTTCCGCGCCGCTGGTGCCAATATTGACGTTGGCGATGCCGCAGTCGCTGCCCGAGGCGGCAAGGAAGGCCTCGGCCGCGCGCAGATTGGCGGTGAAGATCGACGACGACAGCCCCTGCGGGACCGCGTTCTGCATGTCGATGGCTTCGTCCAGGGTCTTGAATTTCATCACGTACAGGATCGGCGCGAAGGTCTCGTGCTGCACGATCTCGGCGTCGTTGGTCAGCCCGGTCACGATCGCCGGCAGCACGAAGTTGCCCTTGCCTTCGATCGCCGCGCCGCCAGTTTCGATCTTGCCGCCGCTGGCCTTGGCCTTGGCGATGGAATCGAGGTAAGCGTCCACCGCATCGCGGCTGTTGAGCGGGCCCATGAGATTTTTCGGATCGGTCGGGTCGCCGATCTTCGTTTCCACCTGCTTGTACGCGGTGATCAGTTTCGCCAGCACGTCGTCGTACACGCTTTCATGCACGATCAATCGGCGGGTGGTGGTGCAGCGCTGGCCGGCGGTGCCGACGGCGCCGAAGACGATGGCCGGAATCGCCAGTTTCAGGTCGGCGCTGGCATCGACGATGATCGCGTTGTTGCCGCCCAGTTCCAGCAGCGAACGCGCCATGCGCCGTGCGCAGCGCTCGCCGACGATGCGGCCGACCTTGGTCGAACCGGTGAAGCTGATCAGCGGGATGCGCTTGTCGTCGACGAAGTTCGAGGCCAGCTCGGTGCCGGCGTCGTTGAACAGGAAGAAGATGTCGGGGAAGCCGCCTTTCTTCAGCGCATCGTTGCAGATCTTCATCGAAGCGATCGCCGACAGCGGCGTCTTCGGCGACGGTTTCCAGATGGTGATGTCGCCGCAGATCGCCGCGACGAACGCATTCCACGCCCACACCGCGACCGGGAAGTTGAACGCCGAGATCACGCCGACGATGCCGATCGGATGCCACTGCTCGTACATCCGGTGGCCCGGGCGCTCGCTGTGCATGGTCAGACCGTAGAGCTGACGCGACAGACCGACCGAGAACTCGCCGATATCGATCATCTCCTGCACTTCGCCGTCGCCCTCGGGCTTGGACTTGCCCATTTCGAGTGCAACGAGTGAACCCAGCGCGTCCTTGTGGGTGCGCAGCGCGTCCGCGCACAGGCGGATGGCCTCGCCACGGCGCGGCGCCGGGGTGGTGCGCCAGGTCTTGAATGCGGCCTGGGCGCGCTCGACGATCAGGTCGTAATCCGCCTGCGATGAGGCCATCACCCGGCCCAGCACCTCGCCCGTGGTCGGGTTGATCGGCTCCAGCACCCCGGCGTCGCTGGTCTTGGACCACTCGCCGTGGCCGAGATAGGTGCCGGATTCGCTGGCGCCAAGGCCGAGGGCGGTGAGGACGGGATGGGTCATCGGGAACTCCTGAGTGCGGTGGCGCGGCCCACGCCTGCCGGCGCGCGCTTGCGAAATGAATGGATCATGTTGAACGGATGATGCTGGTGGCCCCGACACGATTCGAACGTGCGACCTGTCCCTTAGGAGGGGACCGCTCTATCCAGCTGAGCTACGGGGCCAAGTCGGGGATTATCGCAGGCTTGGTCGGACCCCGGCACCCCCGGAAGTCGCCCCTCACCCGGCCCCGGATCAGGGGAGGGGCCGACGCTGCGGCCCCCCTCTCCCCGCGCGTCGCGCAGGGAGAGGGGGAATCGACAGCCGCCCACCCCTACGCGCTGCGCTCCATGGGCTTGTGCCGGAGGGCCATCGGGTCCCATCACCGCCCCCGCACTCCCGGCTTGGGCCTGTATCCATGTGGTTCGTTTCTCGAAAGCAATACCCGGATGTGGAATTCTCCATAGGGTGCGCGTGTCGCGCACCGGCTCGTTCGGCGTGATCCACGAACGGTGCGCTGAAGCGCACCCTATCGATGGCGTTCGCACAACAGGCATTCTTATTCATTGCATTGCGCTGCAATCGGCATGAAGCCAAAGATCGGATCGCGATTTGTTTTATCGGCGTGCTGGCGTGATCAAGGCGGCCGGTGTTCCAGTAAAACCGGGATTTCGTGCATGATCGCGATCACAGGATGCCAACCGTGCAGGCGCGCGGGGCGACGGACAACATCGACCAGGGAGCAGGGCAATGACGCAGACGACAGAGCAGGACAGCAGCAGCACCACCACCGGCGACGGACAGACTCTGCGTGACACGATCGGGCAGATCAAGGATGCCCGCCCCAACATCCTGATGATCCTGGTCGATCAGCTGTACTACCCGAACCCGGGCTACGGTGACGCAGGCTTCGCGAACGACATCAAGAAGATTCTTTCCTTCGTCGGCAGTCTCGAAGGCAACGCCTACGCCAAGCATTTCCCGGGCTTTTGCAAGCTGCGCGAGTACGCGTCAGTGTTCACCGATCACACCATCGCCGAGTCCGCGTGCATTCCCAGCCGTGCCAGCCTCATGACCGGCCAATACGGGCCGCGTACCGGCGTGACCCAGACCGACGGTTTGTTCAAGAATGGCGACGCGCAGAATTTTCCGTGGCTGCGCCCCGACGGCGCGCCCACGGCCGGCGATTACTTCCGCGAGCTGGGCTACAGCACGCACTACTTCGGGAAATGGCATGTCAGCGAGCCGCCGGAGCACACGCTGCAGGGGTATGGTTTCAGCGATTGGGAGCTGTCGTGGCCGGAGCCGCACGGGTCGTCGATCAACAATCTCGGCACCTTCCGCGATTACCAGTTCGCCGATCTGGCCTGTAATTTTCTGCGCAATCGCGGGCTGGGCGTGCCATACAACCGCGCGCTGTCGCAGCAGGGCATGGATACGCCGCTCGACTCGCGCAAGCCGCAGACGCCGCCGTTCTTCGCGGTGTGTTCTTTCACCAATCCGCACGACATCGCGACCTATCCGACGTTGCCACGCGGGCTGAAGCCGAGCTTCCCGCCGCCCAGCGAACTGGCGCCGCCGTCGCCGGTGGGGCCGGGCGGTTCGGTGCCGATTCCGCCGCAGGGCACGGTCAGCGTGACGCCCACCGAGGGTACGTTCCAGGTACCGCTGAATCCGACCGGGCTGCCGCAGGACTGCGCCACGGCGTCGCCAACGCAGAGCGAAGACCTGCTGACCAACAACAAGCCGCGCGCGCAGTACGACACCGCGTACAAGGTCGCGCTGGGCCTGGCGTCGAAGACCGGTCTGAGCATCGGCCAGGCGACCGGCGGTGATCCGCAGACGGTGCTGCAGAATGCGGTGAAGGCGACGCTGGGCATCGCGATTCCATTTCAATTGCAGAACGATCCCGACGGCGCCGCCACCAGCTTCCTGCAGTACTACGCTTACATGATTTCGATGGTCGACCGCCACGTCCTGCGCGTGCTCGAAGCGCTGGAAGCCAGCGGCCTGCGCGACGACACCATCGTGGTCTTCGCATCGGATCACGGCGAATACGGCGCCGCGCACGGCATGCAGATCGAGAAATGGCACGGCGCGTATCAGGAAGTCGTGCATGTGCCGTTCCTGATCAGCAGCAGGCGCTTCAACGAAGCGCGCGACACGCCGCATGCGGTGCTCGCGCAGACCAGTCACATCGATGTGTTGCCGACGCTGCTGAAGCTTGCGCATGCGACCGACGATCACATCGCGCGCGCGCGGCGCGAGCTGTCGAAAACCCACGCCGCAGCGCCATTGCCCGGCGCGAATCTGGTGCCGGTGATCCGCGCCGGCAGCGGCCCAGTGACCGGCCCTGACGGCCATGTGCGCAAAGGCGTGCTGTTCGCCACCGACGACATGATCACCGAGCCGCTGCCGCGCGACGACGACCCGCACAACGTGCAGTCCTGGCAGCAATACGCGGTGTTCAACGCCACCGTCGAACTGCTGCGCACGCCGCCAGTAGCGGGCGCGGCCACGCATGCGTATCTGCCCGATCTCGCTGCCGGACCGGTGCCGCAGCCCGCGCACGTGCGCGCGCTGCGTTCGCAGGAATGGAAACTGGTGCGCTACTGCGACCCGTGGAGCGAACGGCCGGTTCCGGACCAGTGGGAGCTGTACAACCTCGCGGTCGATCCGATCGAAAACATCAACCTGCTGGTCTACGACGGCGCGTTTCCGACCGTGATCGATACGCTGCCAGACGGCTTGGAAACCGCAGCGGTGCTGGAAGCCGCGCACCGTCTGCGCGCGGAACTGGCGCGGCAGGAACTGGCGCTGCTGTCGCCGTATCCCAGCCGGTATCCCAGCGCCAGCGTGTGATTTCCGGCGGCGTGGTCGGCAAAAGAAAAGGGACCTTGCGGTCCCTTTTCAATAAGCGGCTATCGCTTGCCCGCATCGGCGTCGCGATCACTCCGGGCGCACATCCACGCGGACGCGGATGTGGTCGCCGGGGTGGTAGTCGGTGCGGGTGACGTATTGGCGTCCGGCGTATTCGTAGGTCACGTCGTATGCAGTGACGTTGCTGCCGGTGTTCGAATAGCTGCCTTCGCGAACCGGATCGCATACCGTGATGCGTGGCTTCGGCTGGCGATTGCGCTGAGTGGTTTCGTAGATGCCGCGTCCGGCCATGCCGCCGACCATCGAGCCGACCGCCGCGGTCGCATAGCGGGCCGAGCCGCCGCCGATCTTGCTGCCGAGTGCGGCGCCGACGATGCCGCCGAGAACGGTGGCGACGTTGCGGCCGGTCTGGGTGCCTTGGACGTTGGGATAGCGATCGTCGTAGCGACGGTCATCGTCGCTGCGGTTGTCGTAACGATCGTCGTAGCGACTATCGCTGTAGCGGCCATCGTAGCGGCCGTCGTTGCCGCTGTCGGCGTAGACATCGTCATCGCTGTAGCAACGGCCCGAAGAGGTCTGGGTATTGCCGTAGCCGGATTGCAGCACCGGGTCGACGCGGATCACGCGGGCTTCGTCGTAATAGGGGCTTGCCGTTTGTGCGTAGCGATCGTTCGCCGGTGCCGGGTATTGCTGGCCTTGCGCGTAACTGTTTTGTGCGGAAGCGGTGCCGATGGTGGCAACCAGCGCGACGACGAGGATCGAAACGGCGAAGCGGTTCATGGTGGACTCCGGACGCCGGGATGGCGCGAAGTGCACGCTAGGGCCGGGCCGCTAACGCCTGGCTGAATATCCCGCTTGTCGGTCCGGCGCCACCCGAGGGATTCATCTGGCTGTCAGCCGTTGGTTGCCGGTCGGGTTCGAATCGAAAGCGGGATTGCGCCGTGTTGCGCGTGGGACATTCCGCCGGGATATCCCTCCCGGTGGGACATGCGGGGTGGGTTCCGCCTGTGCCGGGCAGTCGTCTGCCCGACACAGGTTTTTCATGATCGGAAATGATCAGGACTTGATGATCAGGATTTGATGATCAGAACTTGAAGTTGCCGTCGTTGCGTGTCGTCGGCGCGCTGCAGTTGGCGGGCGTTGCGAATTCGCGGTTGCCCGAGGTCGTGGTCTGATTGCTCTCCCACGCGGCGGTCGATCCGTTCCATTTCACGTATTTGTACTGGATCGCGGTGCCGGGTGGCAACGTCACCGTGCCCGACCACGGCACATTCGCGCCGCTGCCCTGGATGGTCAGGGCGAAGCCCGCGCCCGCCGACCAGTTGCCGAGCGCAGCGACATTGCCGACTACGTACAGATTCTGGCCGACGACCGTGCTCGCGTTGGCGATGGTGAAAGTGACCTGGCAGGTGCTGGGCGCGGTGGTGGTCACGTTAAGCGTGGCGCTGCTCGCGGACACATTGCCGGCGGCGTCGTAGGCGCGCACCGTGTACGCGTAGGCGGTCGCGGCGGACAGTCCTGAATCGGTGTAGCTGGTGCCGGATGTCGTGCCGATCTGGTTGCCGCCACGGAACACGCGATAACCGGCGACGCCGACGTTGTCGCTGGAGGCCGTCCACGACAGCGTTGCCGAAGTAGAAGTGATATTGCCCGCAGCCAATCCCGTCGGTGCGCTGGGCGCGGTGCTGTCGTCGTTCACGCACGGATCGGTGGTACTGACCACGTTGTTCGTGATCGATGACACGCCGGTGGCGACCGGATAATTCGCGCCGTTGCGGCTGTCCCATACGCCGCTGCCGTTGTTGAACGTGACCTGCGCGCCAGTCGCGGCGCCGAGGTTGACGGCCTTCGTGAACCAGCCGCTGCACGCCGCAGTCATCGCCACGCCCGGTACCGCCGTCCAACTGCCGCCGTTCGGTGCGTAGTGGATGTTGACCGTGGTCCACGCAGTCGCGGGCTTGTAGTAGATCGTGGCCATGTTGCTGACCAGCGGCGGCGTGGTCACGGCCAACGCAGCGCTGGCTGCGGACAGATTGCCGACCGCGTCCTGCGCCTTTACCGTGTAGCTGTAGGCGGTGCCGGCGGCGAGGCCGCTGTCGGCATAGCTCGTTGCTGCGGTCGTGCCGATCTGCGTCCCGTTGCGAAAGACCTGGTACGCGGACACGCCGACGTTGTCGGTCGAAGCCGTCCAGCGCACGGTCACCGAATTCGAGCTCAGGTTCTGCGCGTTCAAGCCCGCCGGCACGCTGGGCGCCTGCGTGTCCACGCGTGCGGGTGTGGTCACCGATACGGCGGTGGGCGCGGTGGAGAGATTCCCGGCAGCGTCGTAGGCGCGCACGGTGTAGCTGTAGGTCGTCGACGGTTGCACGGTGTTGTCGACATAACCGGTGCCGGTGGCGACGGTGCCGATCTGCACGGTGTTGCGATACACGCGATAGCCGGTGGTGCCGACATTGTCGGTCGATGCGTTCCACGTCACGCTGACCGTGTTGGCGTCGATGGCTTGGCCGGACAGACCGGCGGGCACCGATGGCGCCTGGGTGTCGAGCGTGCAGGGGTCGGTGCCGGTGGACACTGCGCCGTTCTCGATCACGGAAATACCGGTGCCGAGCGCGTAGTTCTGACCGCCCTTGTTGTCCCAGATGCCGCTGCCGTTGTTGAACACCGCCGCCAGCCCGGTCGCGCCGCCGAGATTCGCCGAGTAGCGATACCAGCCGCTGCAGGCGAGCGTCATCGGCACGCCGGGCACCGTCGTCCAGGTGCCGCCGGTGGGCGAGAAATGCAGATTCACCGTTGTCCAACCTGCGGCAGCGCGGTAGTACACATTGGCGACGTTGCCGGCGATCGTGGCGGCGTTGAGCGCTGCCGATGCGATCGATTGATTGCCGGCCGCGTCCTTGGCCTTGATGGTGTAGGTGTAGCTGGTCGACGGTTGCAGGTTGGTGTCGATGTAAGCGGCCGTGACCGATGTGCCTACCAGCGAGCCATTGCGATAAATCTGATATTCGGCGACGCCGTAGTTGTCGGTTGCGGCGGACCAGCTCAGCGCGATCGAGCTCGCGGTTCTCGTGCCCGCGACCGGCATGCCCGGAGCGCCCGGGGCGACGGTATCCGCAGCGCGGGTGGTGATGCTCAGGGCCGTGCTGCGCGCGGACTGATTGCCGGCGGCATCGAAGGCGAGCACCTGGTAGCTGTAGGTGGTCGACGCCGACAAGCCGCTGTCGTTGAACTGCGTGCCGCTACCGGTGCCCACCAGCACATTGTTGCGGAAGATCTGATAGCCCGCGACGCGGACATTGTCGGTGGCCGGCGACCACGCGATCGTGACCGAGCGATCGGTGAGATTGCTTGATGTGAGCACGCCCTGGAACACCGGAGCGGCGGTGTCGACGGTCAGGAACGGGCGCACGCCCGCGACCGTGCCGTTGGTGTCTTCGACATGGCCCGAGCCGGTGGTGGTCTTGCGGTAGGTGCCCGCGCCGACATGGACCTGCTGGATTTCGCTGCGGGTGACGTTGCCGCGGCTGTCGGTCGCTTCGATGTAGTAGTCGAGCAACTGGTTTCGATAGCCGCTGAAATACGCGAAGTAGAGATTGCCGATCTCCTGTGCGGGCAGCACCTGCATCGTCGCCTGGGTGGTCGGCATCCACGAGACGCCGTTCATCACCGGGCGCAGGTCGCGCATCTGCATCGGATACGACGTCCACGCCGAAACGTTGGCCGGCGTGATCGACAGCCCGGGCTTGCCGACGTTCGCTGCCGGGTCGTAGACCTTGTAGGTGTCGTCGTTGGCGGCGATGTCGGGGGACGCGTGCGTGCGCACCTTCACCTTGATATCGGCGATGTTCGACAGGTCGTACGCGTAGGTGTAGATCGCGAATTCATTGTTGTAGTGCTGGACGGTCCAGCCTTCGGCTTTTGAGGCGTTGACCGAGCCGGGGTTGTACGGATAACGCTGCGGCCACCATACCGACGGCCCGGTGCGGTCCTTCACCAGATTCGGCTGCACCAGCAGCTTCGAGAAATACAGCGAATTGTTGAAGGCGAGGGTGGGCTTGACATTGTCGTCCTTGTTTTCGTCGTAGTAACCGAAACCGGAATCCATCGCCGGCAGCAGGAAATACCACGACAGCTCGGCCGGATTGGCGCCGCCGGCATAGCCATTGGCGGCATTGCCCTTGACCGGATACGACATCATCCACGGGTTGAGCTGATTGCCCGGATGGGTGATCTGCTGGTCCAGCGCGGTCGTCGGCGACCAGTGCGCCGGGTGATCGTCGAGCCAGATCTGTTCGGCGGTCTTCGCGTAGTTCAGCGCCGCCTGCAGCAGCGCGAAATTGCGTTCGAGATAATGCCAGCCGTATTCGAACGAGACGGTCGCGCCTTCGGTCAATCCGGCGAGATTCACCTTCGGCGACAGGTTGCTGCCGGTGGCGGCGTTGTAGGCCGGGAACTGGCCCTTCCAGATCAGGAACGGCAGCCGCCAGTGGTACCAGGTGGGGTCGGACGACGAATCGCGGGTGTCGATCCACGAACCGTCCTGCACGTGCTGCACATCGTTCGCCGGAATTGGATTGCGCAGCAGGTATTCGTCGATGCCCAAACAGCTGCCGTTGCCCGAGCAGGTGGTGCCGTAGCCGTTCTGCCACGTCGACAGCGCGCCCGCGCGTCCGCCGGAATTGTCGCCGTCGTGGGCGACCACATGGAACTGGCGCGGTTCCAGACTCGCGTACGGCACGTATTCGTCGACCGTGACCAGACCTTCCCAACCTTCCAGCCATGAGCCGTTCTGGGTGACCGGAATGCCGGCGATCTTGTTGACGGCGCCGGTGGCGGGATCGACATGACGCACCCAGTGCGGAGTGGACGCGAACGGATATTTGTTCACCACGACTTGCTGTTCGTGCGCCATCGGATCGGTAACCCATGCGCCGGTCGTGGAGGTGTTGCGCAGATCCGCGCGGTTCGGCGGCGAGGTCAGCGTATCGCCGTTCGCATCGTAGGTCGCGTAGGGATAATCCTTGAGCGTGCGCGAAAAATGGTTGTTGCCGATCACCGACCACTGAATGCCGAGCTTCGACAGCACCGGAATCAGACGGTCGGAGAAGCCGAGTTCGGTCGGGAAGAAACCGCGCGAGGATTTGAAATTGCCGCCGAGGAAATACGGCTGCGCCAGCGTCGCGCTCTGGTAGATCAGATCCTTGAGAAAATAGTCGCTGCCCACCAGCGGGCCCATCGAGTGGTGGCCGGTGAAATGGATCAGATCGAGGGTCTTGAAGTTGTTCTGCGTCGGCAGCCCGGTATAGGCGCTGCGCCACGACGCGCCCCAAGCGGGGTTGGAATAGCCGGCGACGTTCTGCGTGCTCTGCAGGTTGTCGACATTGTTCACCACCGCGCCGGACATGGTGACGTGGATCTGGCCCTGCGATCCCGAATGGTTGCGCAGTTCGTTCGCGACCTGCTGCGGCCAATACTGGTACGCGCCGGTTTTCGCATCGTGGCTGTAGTACGTCACCAGATCGTCGTGCGGCATGATCGTGCCGCCGAGCGCTGCGGGCAGGTAATAGCTGTAGCCTGCCGGCGGGTTCTGCTTGAGCTTGATGACGTCGCCATCGTAGAGGTAGCGGATCGGCGCGCCAACCGCGGTCGTGTTGTAGGCGTTGCCGACATCCACCGCGTAGAACGGCCAGAAGTTCGGCATGTGATTGTGATAGACGTGCGCGGATGGAATCGCTGCGGGCGCGGTCGCACTGACCGATGCGAATACGAAAAGTCCGATTCCGATGGCGAGATGCGTCTTGCGAGCCTTCATCCTTGTTCTCCAGATTGCGATCTGTGTGCAGCGCATCCTCGCGGGACACAGCGTGCCCGCTGCCTGTGCGGCGACGTGCGTTGCGGATGCGTGCTTTTGCGTGTTCCCCTATCGTCGCGATTATTGGCCGGGTCGCGCGATCAAAGTCATTTTTGAAAACGTATACATGCAATTCTTATTTGCTGCTTTGCAGCAAAGACTTGTTTGCAACGCGTGTGGTCGAGGTGCTTTGCACTGCATGGACCTCGCCGGATGGATGCGGATACGCGCGCAACAATACGCAGGTTGTCGCGATCGGCATTGATGCGCCGCGAGTGCTGTCGCAGATCCTCGTGCCCGCAGCGGTGCCGGTATCGCAATGCAAGCGTGCATCGCAGGCTCCGCCAGGTTGTCGCAACATGCGGGCATCGCATCTTCCGATTTCTTCCGGTTTCCGGCAGCCTGCTAGACTTGGGCCAGGGCATCCGCTGTCCGGTCGACGGCCAGTCGGAGCCATGCCTGTCAGGGGGACAGGATCATCGATTCCAGAACGGGAGATGGAAATGAACCGTAGTGATGTCCTTGGCTTGGTCCTGATGCTGGCCCTGTTGCCCGGTGTGGTCGGCGCCGCCGAGACGATTGAATATGTCGCGCTGGTCGATGGCGGCAAACAGGCAGGTCACCAGAAAGTCGTCCACGGCGACGACGGTGTGACCCGGGTCGATTTCCTGTTCAAGGACAACGGTCGCGGCCCCGAGCTGAAGGAAGAATATGTGCTTGCCCCCGACGGCACGTTCGCGACCTATGCGGTCAAAGGCACCTCGACCTTCGGTGCGCCGGTCGACGAGAGTTTCCGCATCGAGAACGACGTCGCCATCTGGAAGTCGACTTCGGACGCAGGCGAGCAGCCGCTGACGGCCGGCGCGGCCTATTCGCCGCTCGGCGGCTCACCGCAGAGTCTGGCGGTCGCATTCACGGCGCTGAGCCGTCGCAGCGACGGCAAGCTGCCGCTGATCCCCAGCGGCACGCTGACCATGCGGACGGTGACCGAGCTGGATGTCGTCAAAGACGCCGAGACCCGCAAGGTGCAGTTGATGATGCTGACCGGCGCCGGCTTCACGCCCACCTTCTTCTGGGCCACGGTCGGGCCGCAGCCGCGGATGTTCGCTTTCATCTTTCCGGGCTATTTGCAGCTGATCGAATCGGGCTGGCAGGCCAACGGCCCCGCGCTCGAAGCCCGCCAGAAAGAGGCCGAGGCCGATGCGCTGTCCGACCTGCAGCGACGCCTGTCGCACCCGCTGCGTGGCACCACCCTGATCCGCAATGCGCGGATCTTCGACAGCGAGCTCGCGACCCTTGGTCCTGCCTCCGACCTATTGATCGAGAACGGCCGCATCGTGTCGATTTCCGGCGGCGGCGAAGAAGCCGCCCGCGTCGATCGCGTCGTCGATGCCGGTGGCCGCGTATTGCTGCCTGGACTGTTCGATATGCACGGCCATATCGATGCCTGGCAGGGCGGCCTGCATCTGGCGGCGGGCGTGACCACCGTCCGCGACATGGGCAACGACAACGCGACGCTGCAGCAATTGATGGCCGACGAGCGCAACGGACGCCGCATGTCGCCGAGCATCGTCGCCGCCGGCTTCCTCGAAGGCGAGAGCCCGATGTCGGCGCGGAACGGATTCGTCGTCAACGATCTTGCCGGCGCGAAGCAGGCGGTGGACTGGTACGCCAGGCACGGCTACCCGCAGATCAAGATCTACAACTCGTTCCCGAAGGAAATCCTGCGCGAAACCGTGTCCTACGCGCACAGCCGCGACATGCGCGTGAGCGGGCATATTCCGGTGTTCCTGCGCGCGCAGGATGCGGTCGACATGGGCTACGACGAGATCCAGCACATCAATCAGGTGTTGCTGAATTTCCTGGTCGAGGACACCACCGACACCCGCACGCTGGAGCGGTTCTATCTGCCGGCCAAGCGGATCGCCGACATGAATTTCGATGCCAAGCCGGTGCAGGACTACATCGCGCTGCTGGCGAAGAACCAGATCGCGATCGACCCGACGCTGGCCACGTTCGACTTCATCCGCCAGCGTCCCGGCGAAATGTCGCAGGCTTTCGCCGCGATCGCAGATCACATGCCGCCGGACGTGCAGCGCGGTTTCAAGGTCGCGGAATTCGATATCCCGGACGACGCCACCGCCGCGCGTTACGCCAAGTCCTACGACAAGATGGTCGATTTCGTCGGGCGCATGTACCGTGCCGGCGTGCCGATCCTCGCCGGCACCGATGGCCTGGCGGGCTTCACCCTGCAGCGCGAACTCGAGCTCTACGTGAAAGCGGGGATGACTCCGGCGCAGGCGCTGCAGGTCGCGACCTGGACAGGTGCGAAATATGCGCGCGTGCTTGACGATCGCGGTTCGATCGAGGTCGGCAAGCGCGCCGACCTGATTCTGGTCGATGGCGATCCCACCGCCGATATCGCCGACATCCGCAAGGTCGCGTTGGTGATCAAGAACGGCACCGCCTACTACCCGGGCGAAGTCCATGAAGCGCTGGGCATCAAGCCGTTCGCCGCGCCGCTGCGGATCGAACCACCGGCGCAACAGGCCTCACAGCCGTAACCGCATCATGCAAACGCGCATATCACACAGGCCAGGAGTGCCGAGATGACCACCGCTTACGATTTTTCCGCCATCGATATCGATGGCCACGATCAGGCGCTTTCCGATTACAGCGGAAAAGTGCTGCTGGTGGTCAACGTCGCATCGAAATGCGGGTTCACGCCGCAGTACACCGGGCTGCAGGATCTATGGCAGAAGTACCGCGACCGGGGTCTGGTCGTTCTGGGTTTCCCATGCGACCAGTTCTCCCATCAGGAGCCGGGCGATGAAGCGGAGATCAAGAATTTCTGCACGCTGACCTACGACGTCGACTTTCCGATGTTCGCGAAGATCGATGTCAACGGCGCCAAAGCGCACCCGCTGTGGAAGTGGCTGAAGGACGAGAAGGGCGGCCTGCTCGGTATCGGTGCGATCAAATGGAACTTCAGCAAGTTCCTGGTCGGCCGTGACGGGCGGGTGATCAAGCGCTATGCGCCGACAGACACGCCGAAGTCGATGGCGAAGGACATCGAAGCTGCATTGGGCTGAGCTTGGCTGACAGGGACATGTGGCCATGACGTCCGGATTCGATCCGCAAAAGCCGGGTTTCCAACTGGCGTTGAACATCGAAAGCAACGGGCTGGTGGCCAACGTCACCGGCCGGATCGACAGCGTGGATGCGCTGATCGCCTTGTTCATGAAGATCGGCCTTGAATTGCAGCGTACCGGCGTGCGGAACCTGCTGGTGATCGATCACACCTTCGGCGCGGTGCCGCCGGAGGATCAGCTCCGCAGACTGTTCTCGTCGGTCGAGGGCCAGGGCTTCGCCGAGGTGCGCGTGGCCTTTGTCGACGCCCGGGGTACTGCGGTCAGCCGCATGGAAGTGGGGGAGATCATGGGGCGCGAACAGGGTTACGAATGCCGCGTCTTCGACAATGAGGCGCGCGCACGGATCTGGCTGCATTACGGCGAGCAGTGAACGTGCGGAACCTTGGGCCGTGACATCTCCGGCCCGGCAACCGTAGGCGGATTCATTTCTCGACGAATGCGCGCTCGAACACGTACTCTCCGGCGGTGCCGATCCGCGGCGATGCGGTGAAGCCGCGGTCGTCGAGAATCCGGCGGAAGTCGGCCAGCATCTGCGGGCTGCCGCAGATCATCGCGCGGTCGTGCTTCGGGTCCAGCGGCTCGATGCCGAGATCCTCGGCAACGCGACCGCTCTCCAGCAGGTCGGTGATGCGGCCGCGACGATGCTTGCCGTGCCAGTAGAAATCCTCGCGGCTCACCGCCGGGTAATAGAGCAGCTTGGCCCTGATCTCATCGCCGAGAAATTCATGGCGCGGCAGTTCGTTGACGATGTAATCGCGATACGCGAGATCCGGCTCGCCGCGCACGCCGTGACAGATGATCACGCGCTCGAAGCGTTCGTAGGTCGCGGGGTCTTTCACCACGGCCATCCACGGCGCCAGGCCGGTACCGGTGGACAACAGATAGAGATTGCGACCCGGATGCACGTCCGAAACCAGCAGCGTGCCGGTGGGCTTGCGCCCGATCAGGATGGTGTCGCCGGGCGCGATGTGCTGCAGGCGTGAGGTCAATGGCCCGTTCTGCACCTTGATGCTGAAGAACTCGAGCTGCTCCTCCCAGTTGGCGCTGGCGATGGAGTAGGCGCGCATCAGCGGCTTTCCCTCCACTTCCAGCCCGATCATCACGAACTGGCCATTGTCGAAACGGAAACCGTCGTCGCGGGTGGTGGTGAAGCTGAAGTACGCGTCGGTCCAGTGGCGGACGTCAAGCACGGTTTCGGTGCCGTAGGGAGAGGCCATGCGTGGGGTTCGGAAGTATTAGCTGGCGCTAATTATAGCGGAGCGCACGCGGAACCGTTTTTGACCCGGCTCAGAAACGCCGAAGGCCCGGGCATCGCCGCAGGCCTTCGCGCTTGGGACTCGGCGATACCGGGTTTCAAAGCATCAGCGTGTGCACGACCTGTGCCCGGTCGTCCGGATCGCTCTCGGTCACGAAGCCCAGGTGATGCGCGAGATGCGCCATTTCCCGGTTTTCGGCGAAGTCGAGCGACACCATCCGCTTGATGCCGCGTTCGCGCGCGGCATCGATCAGCCGGTGCATCAACACCGTGCCCAGACCGTGTCCTTGCCAATCGTCGAGCACGGTCACTGCGATCTCGCACTGCAGCGGGTCGGTGCATACGGCATAGCGGGACACGCCGACGATCCGGGTGTCGCCGCTGTCTTCGGACAGGGCGACGAAGGCCTCGTCGTTGATGTGATCCACGTCGACCAGCTTCGCGACCATTTCCTGGCTGGGTTCGCGCATCTGTTCCTGGAAGCGGTAACGGCGCGACTGCGGCGACAGCGCGGTGATGAACTCGCGCTCGGCATCGGCGTCGCCGGGATTCATGGGGCGAATCAAGACCTTGCGCTGGTCCGACAGGGTTTCGACCGTGTATGGCAGAAACTGGCCACCGGCCTCATTGGCGGCCTGCATGTCCGGGGATGTGTTCGAAGCGATCATGGCCGACTCCAGCGTGTGGGGATGCCAAGGATTGTGCGCCGCAACATCCGCAGTTGTTTTGACCCCGGTCAAACCCGCCGACGGGGTAAAATCGTCCTCCCACGCCACGCCCGGTCCTTGCCCGTGTCCGCAGCCCACTCATCCACACTGTCCACCACCCGCCGCCCGGTTTCGATCAAGCAGGAAGACCTGATCCAGTCGATCGCCGATGGCCTGCAATACATCAGCTACTACCACCCGGTCGAGTACCTCAGGAACCTTGCCGCTGCCTATGAGCGCGAGGCTTCACCTGCGGCGAAGGACGCCATCGCCCAGATCCTGATCAACTCGCGGATGTGCGCCGAAGGCCATCGCCCGATCTGCCAGGACACCGGCATCGTCACGGTCTTTCTCGAAGTCGGCATGGACGTGCGCTGGGACGACGCGACGATGGGCGTCGAAGACATGGTCCACGAAGGCGTGCGCCGTGCGTACAACCATCCGGACAACAAGCTGCGCGCGTCGGTGCTGGCCGATCCCGCCGGCAAGCGCACCAACACCAGGGACAACACGCCCGGCGTGGTCAACGTGAAGATCGTGCCCGGCAACACCGTCGATGTGATCGTCGCCGCGAAGGGCGGCGGCTCCGAGGCCAAGTCGAAGTTCGCGATGCTCAATCCCTCCGACTCGATCGTCGATTGGGTGCTGAAGACCGTGCCGACGATGGGTGCAGGCTGGTGCCCACCGGGCATGCTCGGCATCGGCATCGGCGGCACCGCCGAGAAAGCGATGCTGCTGGCGAAAGAAGCGCTGATGGAGCCGATCGATATCGTCGATCTGCAGGCGCGCGGCGCATCCAACCGCGCCGAGGAACTGCGGCTTGAGCTGTACGACAAGGTCAACGCCCTCGGCATCGGCGCGCAGGGCCTGGGCGGTTTGACGACGGTGCTCGATATCAAGGTCAAGGATTACCCGACCCATGCCGCGAACCTGCCGGTGGCGATGATTCCGAACTGCGCCGCCACGCGCCACGCGCATTTCACCCTCGACGGCAGCGGCCCGGTGATGCTGGACCCGCCGTCGCTCGCCGATTGGCCGGAACTCACCTACGACGCCAGCAAGGGCCGCCGGGTGAATCTCGACACCGTGACGCGCGAAGACGTCGCCAGCTGGAAGCCGGGCGACGTGCTGCTGCTCAACGGCAAGTTGCTGACCGGCCGCGACGCCGCGCACAAGCGCATGGTCGAGATGCTCGACCAGGGCGAGCCGCTGCCGGTCGATTTCAAGGGCCGCTTCATCTATTACGTCGGCCCGGTCGATCCGGTGCGCGACGAAGTGGTCGGCCCCGCCGGCCCGACTACCGCCACGCGCATGGACAAGTTCACCGAGCAGGTGCTGGCGCAGACCGGACTGCTGGGGATGGTCGGCAAGGCCGAACGCGGCCCGGCCGGCATCGATGCGATCAGGAAACACCAATCGGTCTATCTGATGGCCGTCGGCGGCGCCGCGTATCTGGTGTCGAAGGCGATCAAGGCATCGCGCGTGGTCGGTTTCGCCGATCTGGGCATGGAAGCGATCTACGAATTCACCGTCGAAGACATGCCGGTGACCGTCGCGGTCGATTCCACTGGCGAATCCGTGCACAAGACCGGCCCGCGCGAATGGCAGGCGAAGATCGGGAAGATTCCGGTCGTCGTGGAATAAGTCAGGCCAGAAGTTGAGCGCCTGCTCTCGGGATCGGGACAGGCGTGGTGGTGTGGATTTTCTTTTTGGTATCCACAGATTCGCTTCAATCCAGCATCGTGCAATTCCCGACGATGCAGGTGCAGGAAAATCCGCCTGCGTTCAGTCGGCTTCCAGCGCATCGCGCAGCACTTCGACGCGGGCGATCAGCAGTTCCGGCGAATAAGGCTGCGCACTGGCGGTGCCCCACACCGGGCGCGGCCAGGCGATATCGTCCTGGAAGCGCGCGATCACGTGCACATGCAACTGCGGCACCATGTTGCCCAGCGCGGCCACATTGAGCTTGTGCGGTTTCACTGCGACCTGCAGCGCACGGCTGGCGCGGTCGATCTCCTGCATCAGCTGCGTCTGCTGTGCGGTATCCAGATCGATCAGCTCGATCGCGTTCTCGATCCGGGGTACGAGGATCAGCCATGGATGGTTGGCGTCGTCCATCAGCCGCAGTTCGCACAGCGCGAACTGCGCCAGCGGGTGGGTGTCGTTGGCAAGCTGTGGATGCAGATGCCAGCCGTGGACGTCGTGGTGCGAATGGCGGTTCATCGCAGGTGCTCCTTCAGAAAAGCGGTGGTGCGCTCCCAGGCCAATGCGGCGGATTCGGGCGCGTAATCATGGCGCTCATCGCAGTTGAAGCCGTGGCCGGCCGGGTAGGTGTGCACGGTGGCGTCGGGGTGGTGCTCACGATGCTTCTGCACGTCTTCAGCCGGGATCAGCGGATCTTGTTCGCCGAAATGGAACAGCATCGGCGCGTGCGCCGGTTCGCCCAGGAACGGCACGCTGCGCCCGCCGTAGTAGGTCACCGATGTCAAGTCCTGACGGGTGTTGGCGAGCATCGCCACGGTGCCGCCCCAGCAGTAGCCCACGACGCCGACATGGTGCCCGGATTCGCGCAGCCAGCATGCGGATGCCGAGACGATCTGCAGCGCGCGCTCGAAGCCGAGACTGGCGGCGTAGTCGCGCCCCCGCGAGACGCCGGTGTCGTCGTAGCCCAGTTCGACATCGGGCTGCACGGGATCGAAGAGCGCAGGGGCCATCGCAGTGAAGCCGGCCTTCGCGAACTGGTCGGTGACCCGGCGGATGTGCGGGTTCACGCCGAAAATTTCCTGAACGACCACGACCGCGCCCAGCGGCGGCTGTTCAGGCCGCGCCAGCCAACCACGGACCGGGCCGGCCGGCGTCGTCAATGGAATCCACTCGCCCATGGGTCGGTCTCGCACTGTCGGGGCTTCCATCCTAACGCCGCCGCCGCGACACGTGGGCAACGGGGCGGCGAGGGACGGGACGCTATACTTCGCACCCGTTTTTCAACTTGCGGAGCCCGTTCGCGGCTCCCGGACCGTGCCCATGTCTTCACCCGAAGTGTCTTCCAGCGGTCGCAAGGTCGGTTTCGTCAGTCTTGGCTGCCCCAAGGCGCTGGTCGATTCCGAACGCATCCTCACCCAGCTGAAAGTCGAGGGTTACGACATCGTCCAGACCTACGACGATGCCGACGTGGTGGTGGTGAACACCTGCGGCTTCATCGATTCGGCGGTCACCGAATCCCTGGACGCCATCGGCGAGGCGATGGCCGAGAACGGCAAGGTCATCGTCACCGGCTGTCTGGGCAAGCGCCCGGAGCAGATCCGCGCAGCGCATCCTGGCGTGTTGGCCATCACCGGCCCGCAGGATTACCAGAGCGTGATGTCGGCCGTGTACAAGGCGCTGCCGCCGCAGCACAACCCGTTCACCGATCTGGTGCCGCGTCGTGCGGGTGAAAACGACATGCTCGATAACGGCATCGGCATCAAGCTCACGCCGAAGCACTACGCCTATCTGAAGATTTCCGAAGGCTGCAACCACCGCTGCAGTTTCTGCATCATCCCGTCGATGCGTGGCGATCTGGTGTCGCGTCCGGTCGACGATGTGCTGCGCGAAGCCGAGAAACTCGCGATGGGCGGCGTGAAGGAACTGCTGGTGATTTCACAGGACACGAGTGCGTACGGTGTCGACGTGAAATACGCCGAACGCACGTGGCGCGGCAAGCCGTATCAGACGCGGATGAAAGCGCTGTGCGAAGGCCTGTCCGAACTCGGCCTGTGGACGCGCCTGCATTACGTCTATCCGTATCCGCATGTCGACGACATCATTCCGCTGATGGCGGATGGCAAATTGCTGCCTTATCTCGATATCCCGTTCCAGCACGCCAGTCCGCGCGTGCTCAAGCTGATGAAGCGTCCGGGCGCGGTCGACAAGACCCTCGAACGCATCCAGCGCTGGCGCGACATCGCGCCGGACATCACCATCCGCAGCACCTTCATCGTCGGCTTTCCGGGCGAGACCGAAGCCGAGTTCGAAGAACTTCTGGATTTCCTCGACGAAGCGCAGCTCGATCGCGTGGGTGCGTTCGCGTATTCGCCGGTGGACGGCGCCGCAGCGAATGCGCTGCCGGACCCGGTGCCCGAAGAGGTGAAGCAGGAACGGCTGGCGCGTTTCATGGAGCGCCAGGCGGATATCTCCGAAGCCAAGCTCGCCGACAAGGTCGGCAGCGTGCAGCGCTGTCTGGTCGATGCGGTCGACGGCGATCTCGCCATCGCCCGCTCGATGGCCGATGCGCCGGAGATCGACGGCTTGGTGCAGATCCAGAATGGCCTCGAAGCCCGCCTGCGGCCCGGCCAGTTCGTCGATGTGCGGGTCATGGGCAGCGACGACCACGATCTGTACGGCGAAGCATTGATCGACGACTGACCGGTTTCGATCGGCATGGCGAAACGCCGTTTCATCGCGCCATCGCGAAGCGGGCTGGATGCTGCTGTCTTCGCGCATCCGGTGTTCGATGGTCTGTCGATTTGCCAGGATTGGCTGATATCGCCGGCATGGCCGACACTGGTGCAGTTGAACGATGCGATGCCGTTCGCAGGCAAACGATTCGTCCAGCAGGACCAAAGCCTGCTCGACGACGGCTTGCACTACGAAGTCCGCATCGCCGAACGCCATGCCATCGCGACCCGCGCGGAGAATTGGCACGATCTGTTCAACGCGATGATCTGGTGCCGTTATCCAACCATCAAACAAGCGCTCAACGCGCGGCAGATCGCGCATATCGCCACGATGGGCATCGCGCAGCGCAACCGCGCGCAATACGCGCTGACCCAGTTCGACGAAGCAGGCGTCATCGTGCGCGTGCGCGATTCCGCGCTGCTCGCGCTTTGGGACCGGCACGAGTGGTCCGCGCTGTTCCACCAGCATGCATCCGCATGGCAATCGGGCGATCTGCGCATCGCCGCAGTCATCGGCCATGCCCTGCTGGAACACGCGCTGGTGCCGGAGCTGTTGCTCGTAGGGAAATGTCTGGTGGTGCAGGGCGATGTCGACGATGAAACATGCATCGCGACCGTCGCATGCGCGATCGCCGAAGGACGCGTGTTGAACGACCCGCAGGAACTGCGTCCGCTGCCGTTGGCCGGCATTCCCCGCTGGTATCCCGGTCAGGATGCGACTTTCTACGCCGGGACCGAATGTTTCCAGCCGGTGCGCGCTGGGCGGGCATATCCTTCGCCGCTCTGATCGGGTCCCGCAGATATTCCACAACGGTCTGGGCCTGAGCCCGGAGTGATGCCGGGACCTGTTGAGGGGGTGCGATTCACTCCGGAAGTACCAGAATTTTCCGACATGTCTGCGCGCGCGAAGAGTCCGGGTTATGTCATGCCGAACACTCGAGCGCTCACGCGAACTTGGCGCCTCCCATTAGCTAAGCCTATTTGGAGCCGGATTCCTGTACCGCAGTTTGTCCGGTCTGCGAACAGTTCCTTAAACAAAAAACCGACCAGACTCTCGCAGGTCTGTTTTCCGTATTTTTTCCGTACCGCATGCCGTGGCAAGCGAGGGAAATCAGCTAACTATTTGATCTATATGGTGGGCGGTGCAGGGTTCGAACCTGCGACCCTTGCCGTGTGAAGGCAATGCTCTACCGCTGAGCTAACCGCCCGGAGATCGGGTTGGTGATTGTACGGAGTGGGCGAAACCGAGGCAAGCCGGTAGACGCCCGGTGCTGCGGGGAAGCTTACTCCAGTTCGGATTTGGCGTAGGCGGCGTCCAGGGCTTCCATCGCATCCAGCGGTTTGCAGCCGGCGGCTTTCTCGTAGGCGGCTGCGGCGGCGTCTTCCTTCTTGTCGCCGTGCAGCAGCATCAGCAGGTTGCCGTGCTCGATGTTGGCGATCGGCGAGGCCGGGGTGAGCTTCAGCGCTTCCTTGATGTGCTTTTCGGCCTCGGACGCCTTGGCGCCATAGGTCAGGCCGCCGATCATCGCGCCGATCTTGTTGATGATCTCGCCGTGGTAGATCGCCATCGCGGTATGCGCCTCGGCGTGCTTGGGCGCCAGCGACAGCGCGGTGTCCAGCGAGGTGCGGACCTTGCCGGCGATGCCGTCCTTCAGCGCTTTGGCGATCGACAGCCCCTGGCTGTAGCGGCCGAGCGCGAAGGCGTGGCGATAGTGGCTGTTGGCTTCGTCGGGAAGCGCCTTGATGGCGGCTTCGGCGAGTTTCGCGGCTTGTTCGAAACGCTTGAGCTTTTCCGCGTCGTTGTCGACGAGGTAGGTCGCGTGGATGCCGATCGCTTTGGTGGCGACCGAGGCGCCGACGGGGCCGAGCGCTTCGCCGGCTTCGAATGCGGCCTTGAAGTCGCCGGCGTGGAAGCTGCGCCACGCATCCTGCAGCGCTCCGGCCAGCGCGTTGGCGTCCACCCCCTTCGGCGCGGCCTTGCCGGCGGCTTTGATCAGCGCTGCGGTGTGTTTCGCATCCGGGAAGGGTTCGCAATCGCCGGCATGCAGCTTGGGCCAAGCTTTCTTGAGCGCATCGCCGGCATAGGCGAAGGCTTTGGCGTCGTGGGGGAAGGCGGCCCAGCTAGATTTGGCCATGTTCGAGTCCTCGCAATGGAAGCCGCCAGCATCCCGCGAGTCGCGATGCGTGGCAAGTCCTGCAGGCCTTGCGGCGTGGGTGTCTCCGCTCTTCGTCCCCGGTCGTGTGCCTAGTGTGTTTGCTCTGCCGAGCGGGACCATGCTGCCCGTGTCCAAAGCCGGGTCCCCCGGCATCCCCGCAACGGAGATCACTCATGGCACGCAAGAAAATCACCGGTAAGACCCGTATTTCCACTCCCGCCGCAACGCCGCGCCACCTGTGGCTTGCCGGTCTGGGTTTGGCGTCGATGGCCCGCAAGCAGGGCTTCGCGGCTGTCGGTGGCGCCGCCGACCGTGTCGTCGAAGCGCGCCGCCAGGCGACCGCCGCCGTCGGTCAGGTGCAGTCCAATCTCAGCGCCGCTGCTTGCGAACTGCGCACCCGCATCGAAACCGGTGCCGCCCAGTTGGGCAATACCCTCGAAACCACGCTGTCGCCGCTGGTCGCCCGTTTCAAGCCGGCGCAGGCCAAGCGCACCGCCCGTCGCGGTCGCAAGCCCGGCAGCAAGAACGTCCGCCGCGCCACCGCGACCAAGACCGTCAAAGCAGTGAAGCGCGCGCGCAAGGCCTGATCTTTTCGAACCGCAAAAAAACAAGGGCGCCGATGGCGCCCTTGTTCGTTTTCGTGCAGCGATGGACTCACGGAATGGGGCCGCATCTCTTGATTGGTCATGCATGTTTCAAATCAGCAAGCTGATGCGATGTCCGCAAAGAGATGTCGAGATATCCGCGACAAAGCGCGCGCACGAGCAACGACAATGCCCGCCACAGATACGGCGGGCATTGTCGACAAAGGCAGCTTTGTTCTTGAAATGGTGGGCGTGGATTCCGGAATCAGTAGCGACGATCGCCGGGGATCATCTGCGCTGCCGATTTTGCGGGCAGATAACCGTACTGGCAGAGCCAGTATCCGTCCCTGCAGATATCCGCATCGATTCCGGCAGCCAGGCAAGCACGGAATTCCGCTGCGCATCCATAGGGGTCCGCTGCGGCTGCGTTGCCGGAAGACACGGCGAGAAGAAGCCCCGTCACAAGTGTGGCGACGGTTGATTTCAGCGTTGTTTTCATGGCCAATTCCTTTTTTCCGTTGAAAAACCCCCTGCAAGCGCAGAGTACTGCGGTAGTTGGATGGCTGCAATTCCGTGCCGGTCCGGTGAATGCGCGACGTGTTCTGGATCGAGACAAGGATCAAGACGATGTCTTGTCGTCTGCATATGTCGACCGCAGCAGCGTGTCGAGAGTCGAACGGCGGGAGGTTATGGTCCTCTCGAAATAAGCGAAACGGGCAACGCCATTCGGCCCTGCGACCGCTAAAATGCCGCATGACCGAACCGACTGCCGCCATCGCCGACATTGATGCCCTGCGCCATCGCCATGCCGAGGCCAGCGAGCGGCCGACCCGGATTCACGTCGATCTCGATGCGCTCTCGCACAATCTGCGTGCGCTGCGGGCGCATGCGGGCGTGCCGGTGATGGGGATCGTCAAGGCCAACGCCTACGGGCACGGTCTGGTGCCGGTGGCCTTGCATCTGCAGGCGCAGGGGGTTGAACACCTGGGCGTGGCCTTCCTCGAAGAAGGCATCGCGCTGCGGCAGGCGGGCGTGCAGGTGCCGATTCTGGTGATGGGCGGCATCTTTGGGCCGCAGGTAGCGCTGTTCATCGTCCACGATCTGGAGATCACGGTGTCGTCGCTGGACAAGCTGCGCCAGGTCGAACGCGCGGCCGAGGCGCTTGGTCGCAAGGCCACCATCCATCTGAAGATCGATACCGGGATGGAGCGCATCGGCGTGCACAGCTACCACGCGGGCGCCTTCATCGAAGCGGCGGTCGCGTCGCCATGGTGCGTGGTGAAGGGTGTCTATTCGCATCTGGCCTGCGCCGACGACCCCGCATCGCCGATGACCGCGCTGCAGCTCGAACGCTTTCTCGAAGCCTGCGCGCATTTCGACCGCATCGGCGCGCCGATGCCGCTGCGCCATCTGGCCAATTCCGGCGGCGTGCTGCATTTTCCCGAGACCCGTCTGGACATGGTCCGCCCCGGCATCGCGCTGTATGGCGTGCTGCCCGATCCGGCGTCCCGGCCCACCGTGGATCTCAAGCCCGCGCTGTCGCTGGTGTCGCAGGTGGTGTACTTCAAAGTGGTCGAAGCCGGGCATCCGGTCAGCTACGGCGCGACCTGGGCGCCGCAGCGGGATACGCGCGTGGTCACCATTCCGATCGGCTACGGCGATGGCTATCCGCGCTCGCTGTCGTCGCGCGGCGAAGTGCTGATCCGTGGCCATCGCCATCCCATCGTCGGTCGGATCTGCATGGATCAGTTCATGGTCGATCTCGGGCCGCAGGGCACCGCTTACAACGAGGACGACGTGGTGTTGATCGGTCGACAGGGCGATGCGGAGATCCGCTGCGAGGCGGTCGCGCAGGCCGCCAAGACCATCCCGTACGAAATTCTGGTGGGCCTGAACGATCGCATTCCCCGGGAATACCGGGGCGGTGCTTTGCCGCGAATCTGACGCATGATCGGCGTCGAGAGCACGATCATGCGAGTTCGGCTTACTCGCAAAACGGGCGGACGGCCGCTAACGTGCGGCAGAAGGAGATTCACCATGTTCACAAGGATGTTTGTCCGCATGGAGACGAGGTGATGGCGAATGCGATCGTCTGGTTCCGCAATGATTTGCGCCTGGCGGACAACCCCGCGCTGCAGGCCGCGCTCGACGCCGGCTATGCGCCGATTCCGATCTATATCCACGCGCCGGAAGAGGAGGGCGCATGGGCGCCGGGCGCAGCTGCCGAGGCATGGCGACACCACTCGCTGGTCGCGCTTGACGCAGCGCTGCGCAAACGCGGCTCGCGGCTGCGGTTTTTCCATTCGCCCACGTTGCAGACCCTGCAGTCGCTCGCGGCGGCCTGCAACGCCGAGGCGGTGTTCTGGAATCGACGCTACGAACCTGCGATCGAGAAACGCGACACCGCGATCAAGGCCGCACTGAAACATCAGGGCCTGCGCGCGGAGAGTCACAACGGCGCGCTGCTGTTCGAACCCTGGCAGATCGCCACCAAACAGGGCGGCCCGTACAAGGTCTTCACGCCATTCTGGCGCGCGGGTATTGCGGCACTGCATCTGCCGATGCCGCACGACGCGCCCGCGACCCTGCCGAAGGTCGACGACGGCCCGCATGGGCTGCCGTTGGACGCACTGAAACTGTTGCCGCCGCTGGGTTGGGACGCGGGTTTCTGGGCGCACTGGCAGCCCGGCGAATGCGGCGCGCGCGCTGCGCTGGATGTCTTCGTCAATGGCGCATTGCGCGATTACCGCCAAGCGCGCGATCGTCCCGATCACGCCGGCACCTCGCGGCTGTCGCCGCATCTGCATTTCGGCGAGATCGCGCCCTGGCGGATCGCAGCGGTGTTGCTGTCGCTGCGCACGCCGCGGTTGGCCGAGGAGATCGACGGCTACATCCGGCAACTGGGTTGGCGCGAGTTCGCGCACCATCTATTGCATCACTTTCCGCAGACGACCGAACAGAATCTCAACCCGCGCTTCGCCGATTTTCCATGGGCGAAGGTCAGCCCGTCGATGCGCGATGCCTGGCATCACGGTCGCACCGGTGTGCCGATCGTCGATGCCGGCATGCGCCAGCTGTGGCAGACCGGCTGGATGCACAATCGCGTCCGGATGATCGTCGGCAGCTATCTGTGCAAGCACATGCGCTACCACTGGCGCGAAGGCGCGCGCTGGTTCTGGGACACCCTGGTCGATGCCAACCTGGCCAACAACACCCTCGGCTGGCAGTGGATCGGCGGCACCGGCGCGGACGCTGCGCCGTATTTCCGCATTTTCAATCCCGTGACCCAGGCCGAAAAGTTCGACCCCGACGGCGCCTACATCACGCGCTGGTTGCCCGAGCTGTCGAAGTTGCCGCCTGCGCTGCGATTCGCGCCGTGGACCGACCCGCTGACGCTGGCCCGGTACGCGCCCGGTTACCCGCGACAGCCCATCGTCGATCTCGCCCGTGGCCGCCTCGCGGCGCTGGATGCCTACCGCACGATCGGCGGCGACAGCGGCTGAGCCGCCCCGGTTCGCGTTGACCGCGGCTGTCGCGCGTGATTCACTCGCGCCAAGACGGGGAGAGACGCATGACCGAACAAAAGTCCGCAGACAAGCCGGCGTTCAATCGTCCGCGCCGCGAATCCATGTCGCGGGTCGACACCGCCTGGCTGCGGATGGAGCGGCCGACCAATCCGATGATGATCACCGGCGTGCTCATGTTCGATGAGCCGATCTCGCTGGCGAAGCTGAAGAAGGTCATCGAAAAGCGCTTCCTCGATTACTCCCGGTTCCGGATGAAACCGGTCGAGACGCCCTCCGGCATGGCGTGGCAGACCGACGATGATTTCGATCTGGACTGGCACGTGCGGCTCTCGGCGCTGCCCGGCCGCGCCGACCAGAAAGCGCTGGAACGCTTCGTCAGCGCGCTCGCGTCCAGCCCGCTCGACAAGACCAAGCCGCTCTGGCAATTCCATCTGGTCGAGAAATACCACGGCGGCTCGGCGCTGGTGTCGCGCATCCACCACAGTTATGCCGACGGCATCGCGCTGGTGCAGGTCCTGCTGTCGCTCACCGATACCGCCCGCGAACCGGGCAGGGGTGCGGATCTGGGCAAAGCCTGGCTGAAGCATGAGGGCGCCAAGGTCGCGCGCCGTGTCGGCGCGGTGGAGCGCTATACCAAGCTCGGCACCAAGATGCTCGAAAAGGGCATGGACATGTATCGCGATCCGACCCTGGCCGGTGTGTTGGCGAAGGAGGGCGGCGATATCGCCCGCGAACTCATGCAGGCGCTCGCGCTGCCCGACGATCCGCCGTCGCTGCTGCGCGGCAAGCTGGGCGTCAGCAAGCGCGTCGCCTGGGCGCATCCGCTGGATCTGGAGGAAGTCAAGGCGGTCGGCCGTGCCTGCGGCTGCACCGTCAACGACGTATTGATGGCCACCGCCGCCGGTGCGCTGCGCGATTACATGATCGAACGCGGCGAGCATGTCGAGGGCATGACGCTGCGCGCCACCGTGCCGGTGAATCTGCGTCCGCTGGAACACGCGCGCAAGCTTGGCAACCATTTCGGTCTGGTGTTTCTCGATCTGCCGGTAGGCATCAGCAACCCGATCCGGCGCCTGGAACATGTCGCCGAATGCATGCACCAGCTGAAGAATTCGCGCCAGGCGATCGTCGCGTATGGGCTTCTGGCGGCGCTCGGCATGGCGCCGGCGCCGGTGCAGGAGCTCGCGCTGGAGATGTTCAGCCGCAAGGCGACCACGGTCGCGACCAACGTCCCGGGCCCGCAGCAGCCGCTGTATCTGGCCGGTGGCAAGATCCGCGAAATGATGTTCTGGGTGCCGCAGACCGGCTCCATCGGCATCGGCATGTCGATCCTGAGCTACAACGGCAAGGTCCACTTCGGCCTGATCGCCGACGCCAAGCTGGTTCCCGATCCGGACGCGGTGATCCGCCGTTTCGGCACCGAGTTCGAGAAGCTGCTGTACCTCACCCTGATGGGCAGTTGGGAGCAGACGATGGATTCGGTCGCCGCCGAGGCCCTGCTCAGCTGAGCCGAGACCCATAGGGTGCGCCTTGGCGCACCGGCATTGCTGATGAATCCGGATTTTCATAGGG
>JBAQRU010000341.1:0-24698 GCA_049296025.1 Lysobacteraceae bacterium
ACCGACAATCGATCGGGCAGCGACATGATCGCTTCGCGCGCCATCCGCGCACGCCCGAACTCGGCGTCGTCGCGCGCCTGTTTCAGCACCAGTTGCCCGGCTTCGCGCGCCAGCTCCAGTTCGCGCAGCTGCGCCGCCGCCAATTTCTCGCGCGCCGCCTGCACGGTGTAGTTCGAGCGCAGATCGTCGCCGAACAACGCCGCCGATGGCGTCTGCGCGCCCGCGTGTATGCCCGTGTTCGCGCTGTCATGACGACGATCGCCGCCGCGACCGGGGTCTTTCGCCGCCGCAATGCGCACCATCGAGGCCTCGACCAGCACCAGAGCGCCGTCCATCACCAGACGGCCCGCCTTCTTGTGCTTGCTGACCATCGGCGCGCTGATGCCGAGCAGGGCCGCGAAGTCCTTCTGGCTCAACTTCTCGGGCGTGGTGTCGGTTTGATTCACCGCAGCCCCGCCCGATTCACGGCCAGACCCCGGATTAACCTAACAATTTCCTCCCTACGTGGCGGGATTTCGCGGCTCTGCGGCCCGCAGTTAACCGAGCCGGGGGAGGAACCGTCGCATCGGGCCGCTGCCGTCGATGGGTTGGCGTTGCCTGCGATCAAACCCGACCTGATGGCGTGTTCCCAACCTCGAAGAGGTTGGGTGAAGGTTGGGTTGGCGATTTCGCCCGTGTTTTCCTTATCTATCCCAACCTGTATGTGTAGATAGGTAGCACGCCACGTGCATGCGCGTGTGCGCACCCGCACATGGGGCGTCGAAAAAGGTTGGGAGGTCGGGCAAACCCGCGCCGTTGCTGGGGCGAGGTTGGGATGAGGTTGGGTGGAGGTCGGGTTTGACCCGCCCGAGGTTGGGCGCGGCTGAACCCGCACATCACTGCACAGCCCACTCAGCGGCTCAGAATGGCACATCGTCGTCCCCCGCATCCAGCGCGTCGCTCGCGCTGCGCGTGCACGCATCGGCCGGCGGCGTGTCCTGCATGGATGCCGGCCGTACCCAACGCCGCTCACGACCTTCGCCTGTCACCCACTCGCGTCGCTGGTGCTCCCACCCCAGCCGCTTCATCACTGCCGCGATGCGCATCTGCGCATTGCGATCGTGCTTGGCCACATCCATGCCGATGGCGTACAGCAGCAGCTCGTCGGTCGTCGTCCACTCGACGACATCGTTGCCGTAGCGATATCGCAGCGGATACGGACGCGGCTTGTCGGCGTCTTTGGGCGGCATGCGGCCGGCGAGCCAGATGCGCAGGCGGCCTTCCCAACTGTCCTCCATGAAGCGCGCTTCCTGCTCTTCCTCCGCGTCGTCGGGCAGCACCCACCACGACGTGCCCTGCTCGAACAACGCCACCGCTTCGGCCCACAGCTGATCGCGCTCGGCGATCAAACGCGCAATGTCGATCACGCCTTCGGGCAGGATGCGCACCGGCAGAAAGCGACGGCCGCCCGTGTGGTCGCGCAGGTATTCGTTTTCGTTGGTGGTGCCCACGAACACGCACTCGCGCCGCCAGCTGCGCGGCGCGCGCTCATACGGCGCGCGATACTTGTCCATGCGCCGGGTGATCGCGCCCTTCACGCGGGTGACGTCGGCCTTGCTGAAGGCGTCCATCTCCGCGATCTCCACGCCCCAGCAGCCGTGCAGCACTTGGTAGAAGTCGTTGTCCGAGGGCGATTCCATCGTCTCGACAAACCAGTTCGCGCCGAACAGCGTCTCCATCGCCGTTGTCTTCTGCTTGCCTTGTTTGTCTTCGAGCACCAGCATGAAGTCGACCTTCGCGCCGATATGCGGCTGTTTGGGATCGACCCACAGCGCACGCGCCACCGCGCTGACCATGAAGCACACGGCCGCCTGACGGTTGTAGAGGCGGTCTTCCGCACCGAACAGGGCGCTGAACATGCCCTCGACGCGCGGCGTGCCATCCCAGCGCAAGGCCTGCAGATACTCGCGGATCGGGTGCCGTCGATGCCGACGCGCGACCGTCACCACCGCCTTCAGCGCCAGCTCGTCGCTGACGTTCGCGCCGTAGCGCTCTGGGTGCTGCAGCCACGCCGCCAACTCGCAGCTATCGGCGTCGGTGAACTGATCGCGGGTGCCGCCGATCCACGGCGGGTCGCGTTCGAGCACCACTTGGTTCGAGGATTCGTTGAGCCAGAACAGGCCGGCGAAGTGTTCGTCGTGTTCGAGGATCAGCAGCACGTTGTGCAGGCTCGCCTCGATCCGGCCATCGCGGTTGACGGTGAGCAACGCACGCCAGTCGTCGTCGCTTGGCTCGCCGTCGTCCGGCGCGCGGCCACGTCCATCGACCACCCGCAGCCGCTTGCGCGACGTACTCATCCGCGCACGACCTCCAGTTCGGCCACGCGGTGCGCGGCCCAGGTCGCGACCTGCGCAGCGGTCCATCCTGCAGCGGCGGCATCGGCGATGTCCCAGCCCTTTGGCTGGCCCTCGGGATCGATGTAGCGCAGCGCCCGCACACGCACCCGGTGCAGCGCCTGCGCGATGCCCGGATGAAAACGGCCGGCGATATCGTCGTAGCCAAGCATCGCCTTGCGGCCGGCGTCATCGGCGTCGGGCCACAGCACGACATCGCGGCCTTCCAGCGGCGACCAGTCGACCTTGCCGATACCACTACTGCCACCGGGCCACGTCATCGCCACGTATTGCGGCAACAAAGCCGCCGCCGCGTCGCGACAGGGCTCGCCTTCGACCAGCAGCACCGGCGCGCTGCGCCGCGCGAACAAGTCGTCGAGACCGAGCAATGGGCGCGGTTCGGCAAACGCCTGCAAGCACCACTGGCGCATGCCGTCCGGACCAATGCACCACGTCACCTGGGGCGTCCACTTGCGTGGTTTGCCGCGCTTGCGCTCGGCGGGCAGTTCGATGCGTAACACGTAGCCGAGCAGCGCGCCATGCGCGTTGCGATACGGAAATACCGACGAGGGCTTGTAGCGGCTGTGGCCGCCATAACCGATCACCGCGCCTGCCGCATCTTCGATCGGTCGCTTCGGGTTCCAGATCGGGATCGTCCAACCGTGGTCGGCGAGCAGCTCCGGCGCATCGTCCGGGACGGGCAGCAGCGGCACCCACTGCCCCTCGGGCAAGGGGTCCGGCGCGCGACGAATCTCCGGCGATGAAGCGGCGAACGTCTGCCCCTCCAGCATCTTGCACACCTCGACGACACTGCTGCGGGTGATGCGCTGCAGAAAACCGAACACGTCGTGGTGCGCGCCGCAGCCGAAACAGTGGACGAAACGCTTGACCGGATGGACGGTAAAACTCGGCGAGGTCTCGTCGTGGAACGGGCACAGGCCGGTGTATTCCTTACCGGCGCGTTTGAGTTTGACGTAGTGGCCGACGATTTCGACCAGATCGGCCCGCTCGCGCAAGGCGTCGGTATCGAACCGAGGGAGGGTCATGGTCGCGCTCCGGGGATCGGCAGCGCCAACTGCTCCGCGCCGGTCGATGTGCGTCGCCGCGCGATCCGATACTGCACGCGCAGGTAGATGGCGTTGCGTTCGTGGCAATCGCGCGGCGGATCGCAGCGTTCGGGCGACGGGCACGTCTGCGACAGGCACGCCAACTGCGCCCCCCAGGTCTCGGGTGGCGTCTTGGCGATGTTGAGGGCGTGATGCAGGCAGCAGCCTGCACTCACGGAGCGCGCTGCTCCTGCACCGCCTGTTCGACGAGCGTTTTGCCGGGCAGACCTTTGGCCATCACGATCAGCGCCATCGCCAACTCGAATGGCACGCCACGACGATTCAGTCCGGACTTGATCCGGTGGATCGTCGGCTGCGAGGTGCCGACCTCATTGGCGAGGTCGACTTGGGTCCAACCGGACTTCAGAAGATCGATGACGGCTTGCTGCGGGTTCATGCGGCAAGGTTAATGATTAAACGGGTTGCTTTTCAATCCGATGCTGAATAATCTTGCAAATAATTCATTACGGAATTGCGCCATGCCACGCTCAACCGCGATGTCCCACAATCTCGTCCCGCACCATTTGCGCGCGCTCATGAATCAGCACCGCATTGGCGAGAACGCACTCTCACGCCAAACCGGCGTCCCGCAATCGACCATCCATCGCATCCTCAATGAAGCCCAACTCGAACCCCGCGACAGCACCCTGCTTCCTCTGGCACGCCACTTCGGAATTACCGTCGAACAACTCCGGCGCGGGGTGAACACCGCCAAGAAACCCGATGACTGGACCATCCAAAGCACGAAGGCACCTACCGCATCGAAACACAGCCCTGTCATCCATGCCGACCCGATCAGGATCATCCACGACCGCTCCGAACTTGATACTGGAAGTGAAGTTGCGGTCGCCGAAGTCGAGGTTAATGTCTCCGGTGGCCCCGGCACATGGGCCCCAGCGTACTCAGAAACACAGCATTTTATGATCTATCCACTCAGCTGGTTCGAGCAGGTCGGCGCAAAGCCGGAACATGTCCGCGCGATGAGAATCGTCGGCGACAACATGGAGCCTCTGCTCTATCAAGGTGATCGCATCACCGTCAATCTCGCTGACAACCGCATCGTCAATCGCGGCGTCTATGTCTTCGCCACCGGCCGTATCGACATCGGCATCCGGGTCAGGCGTCTGTTCTGGACCATCGATGGTCGCCTGCGCATCGTCAGCGACAACCCCGACAAGATGCTCTACCCCGATGAGTTCCTCGCACCGCACGAACTCGAGCACATCCATGTCCTCGGCCGCGTCATCGACAAGAGCGGTCGCGGCGGTCTCTGACAGGTATCTTCGCCGTCTCTCGCGTGCATGCACGCCGTTGAAAGTCGTCAAATTGCACCCGCCGATGGCGGCATCGCATTTAATACAATATCGGATTGATAATCCGGATTGAGTCGCAGAGACTGCCCCGGTCGGCCCTTCGGCCGATGGGCAACCGTCGCGCTCCCTCCCCCGCATCGCGACGGCGCCAACATGCGCCCCCCCTCCCCGCGCATGTTGGCTGCCCTCCTTCCACGGAGGACGCATGATCCAAACCGCCACACCGCTGCCCGCCCATCAACCCGGCTGCCACCCCGACCATCGCCCGCAACGCGTCGAAACACGCGGCGCTCCGCGCTCTTCGCGCCCGCTGGGCCTCCCCTGTCCGCCCCTGTGGCACATCGAATGCGCCCGGTGCGGGATCGCCACCGTGCCCCACCCGAGCCGCGTCGTTGCCGAAGCCCGCTGGCGCGATGCCGACGACGCCCACCGCATCCCGCTCGCGCGCATCGCCCAAGCCCGCACCCTCGCCGTCGCCGCACTGGCCGACGCCGCCTGAACCCGCCTCGGACCTTTGATGACCCTTGACCCCCAAGTCCACGCCCTCGACGGCCCCGACTTCCTCGACGCCGTCGCCGACGCAGAAGAAGTGAACGGCCTACTCATCAATGCCGCCGAATATCGCCGCCGTGCCCGCCAGTGGCGCGAGGATCGGCTGGCGGCACTGGCCAACCGCTGCCGCGCCGACACGGCCGGCGCGGCCTGATAACGAAAACTTAAGAATCTCACTATGCGCTTGATCTCCACCTCGGCTTGGGTCGGCAAGTACTTCGCCCCGGAAAGCCGGCCAGCGGAGATCACCCTGCTGCGCTGGCTGCGAGAGGCCAAAATCCCCGGCAAAAAGGTCGGCGGCAAGTGGTACGTCGACGAGGATGCGTGGCTGGCCGGCGGTGAGCCGGGGCTGTCCGAGGTGGACGCCCTCGTTCAACGTGTGCTCGATCAGAGCTAGTGTCGGGGTATGGGACGCCCACGCTCACGATCTCGCGCCGGATGGCCGGATAACCTCTACCCGAACAGGGATGGGTTCAAATACCGTCACCCCCTCACGCGCAAAGAAACCTCGATGGGGAAGGACAAAGCGAAGGCTTTTGCAGCGGCAAAGAAACTCAACGCACTGCTGCTCGCCGAGAATGATCTTGTCGCGAAGGTCGTCGCGCCCAAGGAAACGGTCGCCCACGCGATCGCGGTGTTTCGGGCGGAGGACATTCCCGAGCGCGGCTGGAAAGAAAGCACGGCCGCAGAATATGAGATCACTGTGCGCAGGATTGAACGCCTCATCGGCGCTCGCTCGGTTGAAGGCTTCACTGTCAAAGACTGCGCCACCTTCATCGACACCACCACCGACTCGGTACGTGGCCGGCAACAGTTGCGCTTGGTGCTGGGCTGGATTTTGCAGTGCGCGATCCAGAAAGGCTGGGCCGAGTCCAATGTGGCATTGCAGACCCGCAAGCCGAAGTTCAAACGCAAGCGCGAACGACTGACGCTGGACGTCTACACCAAGATTTGGACGCTGGCACCCGGCTGGCTGCGGATAGCGATGGATATCTCGCTGGTCACGCTGATGCGGCGCGATGACGTCGTGCTGCTCAAATTCTCCGACGTGCGTGACGGCTCGGTATGGGTTGTGCCGAACAAAAGCGACACAACTACCGAACTCAAGCTGCAGATCAAACTCACGCCGCAGCTAGCTGAATTGGTCGCGCGAGCGCGCGACAACGTCGTGTCGCCATTCATCGTCCATCGCCTGCCCGAAAAGGCACGCCCAAGCGACATGCGCGCCAAGGATCGAACGCACCACACCCAGGTCATGGCCGAACAGTTGACCCGCGCCTTTGCGGACGTGCGCGATGCGGCCGGCATCGGCGGCGAGAACCCGCCGACCTTCCACGAAATTCGCAGCTTGGGCGGTGCCCTGCTGCGCACGGAATCGGGTTGGACGCGGGGGCAGGTCAAGGAGCTGATGGGCCACACCGAAGAGACCACGACGCAAATCTACCTCAACGGCCACGACATTCCGTGGACGGAGGTCACCCCCGGTTTAACGCTGCCGATTCACCGTTGAATAGGGTGAGAATAGGGTGAAAATAGGGTGCAGCCCTAAAACGACAAACGGCCCGAAGGCCGTATGTGTTTGAAAATTATAAGAAAAAATGGTCGGGGTAGCCGGATTCGAACCGACGACCACCAGTCCCCCAGACTGGTGCGCTACCAGGCTGCGCTATACCCCGGGTAGATCGGATATTGTACCCGCTGGAACGCGGGCTGGGCCAGCGATCAGCGTTTCAGCAGTTGCAGGACTTCTTCGAGCTCCATCCGCACCTGGCGGATGATCTGCGAACTCATCGCCGACTCCTGCTTCGCGCCGTCGCCGTCGAGACGCAGCCGCGCGCCGCCGATGGTGTAGCCCTGTTCGTACAGCAGGCTGCGGATCTGTCGGACCATCAGCACATCATGGCGCTGATAGTAACGGCGGTTCCCGCGGCGCTTCACCGGCTTGAGGCTCGGGAATTCGGTCTCCCAATAACGCAGCACATGCGGTTTGACGTCACACAGCTCGCTGACCTCACCAATGGTGAAATAGCGCTTCGCCGGGATCGGCGGCAGTTCGCGGTTGCTGCCGGGGTCAAGCATCGGCCATGCCTCCGGAGTACGCTTCGACGCGTTCCTTCAGTTTCTGGCCGGGACGAAAGGTCACCACGGTGCGGGCGGAGATCGGAATCTCTTCGCCGGTCTTGGGGTTGCGGCCGGGCCGCTGGTTCTTGCGGCGCAGATCGAAATTGCCGAACCCGGACAGCTTGACCTGGCGGCCCTGCTCCAGCGCTTCGCGGAGCACGTCGAAAAACGCGTCGACGAATTCCTTCGCCTCGCGTTTGTTCAGTCCGACTTCGTCGAACAGTCGCTCGGCCATTTCAGCCTTGGTCAATGCCATCCGTTTCCCCCAAAACGAGCCCAGAATACCCCAAGGCCTGACCGGAAAATGCCGACCAGACCCTGGTTCACGAGCGGATTTCCGCACCGTGTTCCCCGCGCAGCGCAGCAATGACCTGAGCCACCACCTGATCGATATCGCGGTCTGTGAGAGTGCGTGATTCCTCTTGGAGAATCAAGCCCATAGCGAGGCTCTTGCATCCGGTTTCGACGCCCTTTCCGACATAGCGGTCGAACAGCCGGAGGTCCTGCAAAGACGGCCCTGCGGCGCGTTTCACGGTGCCCGCCAAGGCCGCCCAGGACACCGCTTCCGGGACGACGAACGCAAGATCCCGACGGACAGACGGGAAGCGGCTGAGCGCTGCCGAGCGGGCCAGCGGTCTTTGCTGCAGGGCGGCCAGATCGACCTCGAAAGCCATTGCGATGGCATCGAGATCGAGCGCCCGCTGCAGGCGCGGATGAAGCTGGCCGATCCAGCCGATGAGCACGCCATCGCCGCTTTCGTCCATCCGATACACATCGGCCGAACGGCCGGGATGACCCCAGGCGGCCTGCGATGGACGATATTCGAGCGTTGCGCCAGCTGCGGCAGCCAGACTGTCCAGGTCGCCCCTGATGTCGTGGAAATCGACCGGGCGGGCCGGGGCACCCCACTGCTCGGCCTGGGCATCGCCGCAAACCACGGCCGCGAGGCGGCGGGTTTCCAGCGGCGCTTCGCCGGCGCGGGCTGCGAAAATCTTCCCGATCTCGAACAGCCGCACCCGCGACTGCTGGCGCGCGGCGTTGCGGCCGAGTGCGGCGACCAGCCCCGGCAGCAGCATCGTGCGCATGGTGCTGAGCTCGGCGCTCAGAGGATTGGCGAGCGGGACACCGCCCTCGCTGGCCTGCCACTTCGCAAGCAGATCGCCATCGACGAAGGCATAGTTGATCGCTTCCAGAAAGTCGCGGGCCACCAGTTGGCGGCGCACGGTGGCTTCATCCAGCACGGTCTCGCTTGGAGACACCACCCGCGTCGCGCCGCCCGGCAGCGTGGTCGGGATCGCGTTGTAGCCGTGGATGCGGGCGATCTCTTCGATCAGGTCTTCTTCGATCGCGATGTCGAAGCGGCGGGTCGGCGCAGTCACGCACCAGCCGTCGGCCGTGACATCCACGCCAAGTCCCAGCGCGCGCAGGATGCGCTCGACTTCGGCATCGGCCACGCGCACACCGAGCACGCGCGCGAGACGTTCGCGACGCAGTGTCACGATCTGCGGCTTGGGCAGATCGGCATCGCGCACGGCTTCGATCACCGGGCCTGGCGCACCACCGGCAATGTCAAGGATGAGCTTCGTCGCGTACTCGACCGCAATGCGCGGCAGCTCCGGATCGACGCCGCGCTCGAAGCGATGCCCGGCGTCGGTGTGCAGGCCGATCCTGCGGCTGCGGCCGATGATCGCGTCCGGTGCGAAGTGCGCGGCTTCGAGAAAAACATTGCGGGTCGTGTCGGTCACGCGGGTGTCGTGGCCGCCCATGATGCCGGCCAGCGCGACCACGCGGTCGGCATCGGTGATGACCAGGAATTCGCCGTCTAGCGCTGCATCGCGGCCATCGAGCAACTTCACCGTCTCGCCCGCACGCGCACGCCGTACGCCAACCGGGCCGTTCAACAGATCGCGGTCGAACGCATGCATCGGCTGACCCAGTTCGAGCATCACGTATTGCGTGACATCGACCAGAAAGCTGATCGGCCGAACGCCGCTGCGACGCAGGCGTTCGGCCATCCACAGCGGTGTCGCGGCAGTGGCGTTCACGTCCTCGATCACACGTCCGACATAGCGCGGCGCATCGGCGCCTGCGTTCAACTCGACCGCGAGCGTCGCGTCGATTTGCGCGGCGACCGGCGCGGCATTGAGCGATTCGACCTGACTGCCCAGCGCTGCGGCCACATCGAACGCGATCCCGCGCACGCCGAAGCAGTCGGCGCGATTCGGGGTGAGCTTCAGTTCGATCGAGGCATCGGGCAGACCGAGATATTCGGCGAGCGACGTTCCGACTGGGGCATCGACCGGCAATTCGAGCAGACCGGACGCATCGGCATCGATCCCGAGCTCCTTCGCCGAGCACAGCATGCCGTTGGATTCGACGTTGCGCAGTTTCGCGGCCTTGATCGTGAGTTCGCCGATCTTCGTACCGATGGTCGCGAGTGGCGCGAACAGGCCCGGGCGCGCGTTCGGTGCGCCGCAGACGATCTGAAGCAGTTCGCCCTGCCCCGCATCGACCTGGCACACCTGCAGGCGGTCCGCTTCGGGATGCTTGGCGCATTCGACGATGCGTGCGACGACGACGCCGTCCAGTGCGGCGCCGAGCACGGTCATCTCTTCGACCTCAAGACCGATCGCGGTCAACGTCGCCGCGAGTTCATCCCGCGAGGCGTCGGTCTTGACGTGTTGGCGCAGCCAGTTTTCGGAAAATTTCATGTTGCAACGAGCTCTTTGTGGGAGGGGCTTCAGCCCCGACGCCGAAACCTGAAGTCGGGGCTGAAGCCCCTCCTGCAGATCGAGTCAAATCACGCGAATTGCCTGAGGAAACGCACGTCATTGTCGAAGAAGTCGCGCAGGTCGCCCACGCCATAGCGCAGCATCGCGAAGCGCTCGACGCCAAGGCCGAAAGCGAAGCCGGTATAGCGCTCCGGATCGATATCGACATTGCGCAGCACGTTGGGATGCACCATGCCGCAGCCCAGCACTTCGAGCCAGCGCGTAGAACCATCCGGCTGCTGCCAGGCGATGTCGACTTCCGCAGACGGCTCGGTGAAAGGAAAGTAGCTCGGACGGAAGCGCATCTCGAAGTCGCGCTCGAAGAATGCGCGCACGAATTCGGCGAGCGTGCCCTTCAGGTCGGCGAAGCTGGCGTGTTCATCGACCAGCAGACCTTCGACCTGATGGAACATCGGCGTGTGAGTCTGGTCGCTGTCGCTGCGATAAACCTTGCCGGCGGCGATCATGCGCAGCGGCGGCGCGACGTCCTTCATGTAGCGCACCTGCACGCCCGAGGTATGCGTGCGCAACAGGCGACCATCGCCAAAATAAAAAGTGTCGTGCATCGCGCGCGCCGGATGATGCGGCGGAAAATTCAGCGCTTCGAAATTGTGCCAGTCGTCCTCGATCTCGGGGCCATCGGCAAGTTCATAGCCGAGCCGGCCGAAGATCTCGGTGATGCGTTCCAGCGTGCGCGAAACCGGGTGCAGTCCGCCGCGCGCAGCGTCGCGGCCCGGCAGGGTGACGTCGATGGTTTCTCCGATGAGACGCGCGTTGAGCACGATCTCGTCGAGTGCGCTCTTGCGTGTGGACAGCGCTTCGCCGATGGCGTCGCGGGCACGGTTGATCGCTTCACCGGCCGTTTTGCGCTGATCCGCCGGTAATGCACCAAGCGCCTTCAACTGCGCGGTGATGCTGCCGCTTTTACCGAGCAGCGCCACGCGCAGCGCTTCCAATGCGTCGGGAGTATCGGCGGTGACGATGTCAGCCAAGGCCTGCGCCGAGAATTGTTCGATATCGCTCATGTCCGACTCGTTCGTACTGCCCCAGAAACGAACATGGGGAAGGACTTGCGCCCTTCCCCATGCATGGTTCGTTGATCTTCCGCGCGATGCGGCCACTTGAAGCGGCCGCGCCGGAAGAGTCCTCGTGCCTTATGCCGCGAGCGCGCTCTTCGCCTTTTCGGCCAGCGCGGTAAAACCCTTGGCGTCGTGCACGGCGATGTCGGCCAGCACCTTGCGATCTAGGGTGATACCGGCTTTCAGCAGACCGTTGATGAAACGGCTGTAGCTGATGCCGTTGCTGCGGGCGGCCGCGTTGATGCGGGCGATCCAGAGCGTGCGGAAATTGCGCTTCTTCTGCTTGCGGCCGATGTAGGCGTACTGCAGCGCCTTCGTGACCGCCTGCTTGGCGACGCGGAAGACTTTGCGGCGGGCGTTGTAGAAGCCCTTGGCCTGCTTCAGGATTTTCTTGTGACGGCGACGCGCCGTGACACCACGTTTAACTCTTGCCATTGTTCAGTCTCCTCACAAGTACGGAAGCATGCGGTCCAGACGGCCTGCGTCTTCGGCGCGAACGTGGTTCGTCTGCCGGAGGTTGCGCTTCCGCTTGGTCGCTTTCTTGGTGAGGATGTGGCTCTTGTTGGCGTGGCCGCATTTGTACTTGCCGGAAGCTGTCTTCCGGAAGCGCTTGGCCGCCGCCCGATTGGTCTTGATCTTGGGCATGGATGATCCTTGGGGTCGTTTCGAGTACTGGCCTGGGCGGTGGCGTCAGCCACACTTTCCGTCCTGCCCTGCCGGTGATAGGCCCTTGATCCGGAAGAACATCTGCCGAATCAGAGGCGGGTCCAATGGTGAAACATGAAGCCGGTGAAACATGCAGCGCCCCGGCGAACCGGGCCGCGCATTATGCCCAGAAGGCTTTTTCTTTGCAAACCAAAGAGATGCGGCACGTGTAGGACACTGGGCGCCGACAGGTCTTCACAACGGGGAAACCGGCCCGTTACAGGCGGGCGCGCATCGGGGCGGCCTGCTGGTCCTGGGCGGGATCGGGCGACTGCGCGGCGTTGGCCTGCTGCTGCGGATTGACCGCCTGCGGGTTGGACTGCTGCTGTGCCGCAATCAGGCCCAGCGACATCTTGCTGCTCTCCAGCAACGGAACCTGCATGCTGGCCTGCAGATCGACCTGGGTGTAGCGCTGGCTCTCGGGCTGCGCACCCTGCACCGCGAAGACACGGTCGCCGTTGGCCACGATGCGATCGGGCACGATACCTGTCCGCTGCGCTTCCAGCGCCAGCGCACCGGCTGCGTTCTGCGATTCGCGGATGCCGATACCCCGCTGCTCGAGTTGCGGCTGCAACTGGTCGAACACACGCTGGTACTGGGAGTTGAAGGCATGGTCGGGATGCGACATCAGGCCGTTTTCGCCGATGCCATGGCCGAAGGCTTTTTCCTGGGCCCGGATCACCGAGTCCATCATGTGCATCTCGATGCCGTGCTTGACCGACTTCACCGGATTGAGGTTCTGCCAGAAGCTCAGCGGATCGGGGTCCGGCAGCGAGACCTTGTTGCCGATCGCGTCGGGCAGCAGGTGCTTGGTCACGATGTTGCGTTCCTGCAACCCGGTCAGGATTTCGTTGTCGACCGCATAACGACGCATCTGGCCGTTCTCGGCCTGATCCTTCACCGCTGAAGCATCCAGACCAATGCGCTCGAGCGTTTTATCCTTCACGCCTGCGGCGTTGAAGGTGACTGCAGGCGAATCTGCGGCAGCGGCGCCCACTGCGGCAAGACCACCGCCAAGCGAATGGCCGGTGATGACGAGTTCGTCGCCGAACGCGACCTTGGCCTGGCGGGACAGCGCGATGGCCTGGTTGTACTGCGCGGTTTCAAGACCGATGCCCTGACCGAGATTGGTCGCCCAATCCTTGCCGGCGTCGGTACCGCGAAAGGCCAGCGCATAGCGGCCACGTCCATCGGTATAGATGTCGGCGTCGAATCCGCTGGCGTCATTGGTTCGCAGCGATGGATCGATACCGACCTTGCGGAACTGCTCGTCGGTCAGCGGCTTCCAGCCTGCGATCTCGCTGCGCTCGCGGTCGTCGGAGCGGTAGACATCCTTCGCCATGTGCGCAAGGGTGAGGTCGATGTCCTTCGGCGCCGGGCCACGGACTTCATCGGCGAAGGACGGCCGCACATAGGTATTGCCGTTCAGGGGGTCGACGGTCTGACGGCCGCCCTGAGGGCTGTTTGGATCGATCTGCGCATTCATCCTTGCCACTCCCGGATATCGGAAACAATGATCGGGGAACAACCCGATCGTCGAATTGCAACTCGCTGGCAATGCGTCAGCGGGCGCTTTCCAGCGAAATATGATGCGCTGTCAACCACGCCTCGACCGCCTCGCGGCTGCTTCGAGTCTCGGCATTGAGCAACGCGGCGCGGGTCATGAACAGGTAGCGTTGGAAGGTCACGCCCTGCGCGTTGCGCGCCATCGGATCGGCGCCCGCGTTGAGCAGATCGAGCGCGCGCTGCGGTTCGTTGATCTGACCGGCGACATGCAGCGGCGTATTGCCCATACGATCGGCCAGATCCGGATCGGCACCGGCAGCCAGCAGGGCGCGGAACTGCTCGTCGCGTTCGCCCATGAGCGCCGCACGCAGCGGGCCGGCGCCGGACTCGGCATTGCGGACGTTCGGATTGACGCCACGAGCCAACAGTTCGGACAGATACGCGGCATCGTTCGCCATCGCGGCCATGTGGACGACCGTGTCGTTGTCCATACCCGCCTGGGCCGGGTCAGCGCCAGCATCGAGCAATGCCTTCATTCCGGCGAGGCTCTGGTTGAGCACCGCCCACTGCAGCAGGGTGACGTTCTTGTCTCCCCGGGTCGACAGATCCACGCCTGCGGCCAGGGTTCGGACCCGGGCGGCGTCGCCATCGGCAACCGCTTCCGCCAGTGCGACCACACTCGGGTCGGCGAAGACGATACGGGCATCTACAGCATCGGTTGGCATTGCGTGCTTCTCCCTGGCGCAAGCTGAACAGATCGCACAAGCGGCAATCATAAGCGAAACGAGGACAACGGATAGACGGGATCGGATGCTGGGCATAGGACTCCTGCGCGAAACCAGACTCGGGGAAACAAGCGTCAGGCATCGACGACACGGACGATCCTACACCGAACCCCGACGGACCTGGCAAGGCGCGATCGCAACAACGAAGGGCGCCCTGAAGCGCCCTCCGGCTTTTTCGCCCGCGCTGAAAACCGGGGGACTTACTTCTTCTTCGGAGCGATCATCATCACCATCTGCCGGCCTTCGAGGCGCGGACGGGATTCGATGACGATGTCTTCGCCGAGGTCGGTCTCGATCCGGTTGGCCATTTCCCGACCCAATTCCATGTGGCTCATTTCGCGTCCACGGAAACGGATATTGACCTTGATCTTGTCGCCCTCTTCCAGAAACTCGCGCATTTTGCGCAGCTTGATCTGGTAGTCGCCTTCGTCCGTGACCGGACGGAATTTGACTTCCTTGATCTCAACGATTTTCTGCTTCTTTTTGGCAGCGGCCGCTTTTTTCTGCGTCTCGAACTTGAACTTGCCGAAGTCCATGATGCGGCAAACCGGCGGGTCCGCATTCGGCTGGATTTCGACAAGATCGAGACCTTCTTCCTCGGCCTTCGCCAGCGCTTCGTCGCGCGAAAGCACGCCGACCATTTCGCCGTCGCTGCCGATCACGCGAACGCGCGGAACGCGGATCTCGTTGTTCTTGCGGTTCTGCTTATCCTGAGGGGTGCTGATATCTGGATCTCCAATGGGTATCGGACCGTCCGGCGAAGCGCCGAACGGCATTCACATCAAGCGGCAGCGTGTTCGTTCGCGACGTGCGCAAGAAAGTCGGTGATGGACATGGAACCCAGATCCTCCCCGGCCCGCGTGCGTACCGCGACAAGCCCGTTTTCCTTCTCGCGGTCCCCGACCACGAGCAGGTACGGCACCCGCTGCAGCGTGTGCTCGCGAATCTTATAGCCGATTTTCTCGTTCCGCAAATCAGCCGCAATCCGGAACCCTTGATTCATAAGGGTTTTCCGAATTTCATCGACATAATCGGCCTGCGCATCCGTGATATTCATCACGACGGCCTGGATCGGGGCCAGCCAAGCCGGGAATTGGCCGGCATGATGTTCGATCAGAATGCCGATGAAACGCTCCATGGAACCGACGATGGCGCGGTGCAGCATGACCGGGTGGCAACGCTGGCTGTGCTCGTCCACATATTCGGCGCCGAGGCGGCCGGGCATCATGAAATCGACCTGCATCGTGCCCAACTGCCAGGTCCGGCCGATGGCATCCTTGAGGTGATATTCGATCTTCGGGCCGTAGAAGGCGCCCTCGCCCGGCAATTCTTCCCACTCCACGCCGGCCGAGCGCAGGGCCGAACGCAGGGCGTTCTCGGCCTTGTCCCAGGTGGCGTCATCGCCGAGGCGGGACTCCGGACGCAGCGCGATCTTGATCTGGATGTCCGAAAACCCGAAATGGCTGTAGACCGCCAGCGCCTGCTGGTGGAAGGCGCGCACCTCATCCTCGATCTGGCTCTCGGCGCAGAACACATGGCCGTCGTCCTGAGTGAAGCCGCGCACGCGGAGGATGCCGTGCAGTGCGCCCGAGGGTTCATTGCGGTGGCAGGCGCCGAACTCGCCGTAGCGGATCGGCAGGTCGCGGTAGCTGTGCAGGCCCTGATTGAAGACCTGGATGTGCCCCGGGCAGTTCATCGGCTTCAGCGCGTAGGTGCGCTTCTCCGACTCGGTGAAGAACATGTTGTCCTTGTAATTGTCCCAGTGACCTGACTTCTGCCACAGGGTCACGTCGAGGATCTGCGGGCAGCGCACCTCCTGATAGCCGCTGTCGCGATAGACCCGACGCATGTACTGCTCGACCACCTGCCAGATCGCCCAGCCCTTCGGGTGCCAGAAGATCAGGCCCGGGCCCTCTTCCTGCAGATGGAACAGGTCCTGCTGCTTGGCGATCTTGCGATGGTCGCGCTTCTCGGCTTCTTCGATCTGGGTGAGGTACGCCTTCAGATCCTTGTCGTTCAACCAGGCCGTGCCGTAGATGCGGCTGAGCATCTGGTTGTTGCTGTCGCCGCGCCAGTAGGCGCCCGCGACCTTCATCAGCTTGAACGCGCGCAGCTTGTCGGTGCCGGGGACATGCGGGCCGCGGCAGAGATCGGTAAATGTGCCTTGCGAATACAGCGACAGGTCCTGATCCGCTGGAATGCTTTCGATGATCTCGGCCTTGTAGGCCTCGCCGATGCCTTTGAAGAACGCGACCGCGTCATCGCGCGATTTCACGCTGCGGCTCACGGGCAGCGCTTCCTTGACGATCTTCTGCATCTCCGCTTCGATCGCCGGCAGGTCTTCCGGCGTGAACGGGCGCTCGTAGGCGAAGTCGTAGTAAAAGCCGTTGTCGATCACCGGGCCGATGGTGACCTGCGCGCCCGGAAACAGTCGCTGCACGGCCTGCGCGAGCAGATGCGCGGTGGAGTGGCGCAGGATCTCCAGCGCATCGGGATGTTTGTCGGTGACGATTTCGAGCGCGGCGTCGCGCTCGATGCGGAAACTGGTATCGACGAGCTGGCCGTCGACCTTGCCGGCGAGCGCGGCCTTGGCCAGACCGGGGCCGATCGAGGCGGCGATTTCGCCGACCGTCGGCGAGGCTTCGAATTCACGGCGGCTGCCGTCGGGGAGCGTAATGGCGATCATGGGGTTCGGGTACGTCTTCGATAGGGTGCGCTCTGGCGCACCGTTGGAAAGCGGGATGGCAACAAAAAAAGCGCCCAAGAGGCGCTTCGCGTGGTCGCGGGCCTTGGGCGTCGTGATCAGGGGTCGGTGGTAGTGCTCATGTCGCACGCTCGGCGCCGGTTTCCCGGGGCCACCTTGTTCAATCGCTGATGGTGCAAAGTTAGGCTCCGGGCCGTCGAAAGTCAACGAATACAGGCATTTCCAGCGGCTCCGCAGACCGGGCGGCGCCCTCGCCCCCCACAGGCCCACGACTGCCCCTACACTCGGCGCTCCCCCGGCGAGCACGGGCAGGCGAGGCCGACGATGACGCAGAGCATCCACGATTTCCACGACGACCCGCGCAACGCGGACATCCGGATCTGGATCAACGGGGCGTTGAAACCGCGCGCCGAGGCGACGGTGTCGGTGTTCGACAGCGGTTTCGTGCTCGGCGATGGCGTCTGGGAAGGCCTGCGGGTGATCGAGGGCCATCCGGTCTTTCTCGACGAACACCTCGACCGCCTGTTCGAAGGCGCGAAAGCGATCGCGCTGGAGATCGGCATGGATCGGGCGCAGCTGACGCGCGCGCTCTACGACACACTGGACGCTAACGGCATGCGCGACGGCGTGCATCTGCGGCTGATGGTGTCGCGCGGCGTGAAGCGCACGCCCTACCAGGACCCGCGCGTGACCGTGGGCGCGGCGACGGTGGTGATCATCCCCGAGTTCAAGGTCGCGAAGCCCGAAACGCTCGCGAACGGCCTGCGCCTGTTCACCGTGCACGTGCGTCGTGGTTATCCCGACGTGCAGGATCCGAAGCTCAACAGCCACAGCAAGCTCAACTGCATCACCGCCTGCATCCAGGCGACCGAAGCCGGCGCCGACGAAGCGCTGATGCTCGACCCGCACGGTTTCGTCGCCACCTGCAATTCGACGCACTTCTTCATCGTGCGTCGCGGCGAAGTGTGGACCTCGACCGGCGATTACTGCCTCGGCGGCATCACCCGCGCGAACGTGCTTCGCGCCTGTCGCGAAGCCGGCATTCCGTGCTTCGAGAAGAATTTCAGCCTCACCCAGGTGTATTCGGCGGATGAAGCGTTCACGACCGGCACCTTCGCCGGGCTGGCGCCGGTACGCAGCATCGACGGCCGCATCATCGGCGAAGGCGATCCCGCGCTTCCGGGACCGATGGTGACGCGCCTGCAAGCGCTGTATCGCGATCTGATCGCACGCGACATCGCGATGCGCGCGGGCGTGCGTTTCGCATGAGCAGCGCCGGCGAGCCACTGCGCATCGCGATGTGGAGCGGCCCGCGCAACATCTCCACGGCGATGATGCGCGCGTGGGAAAACCGCGAGGATTGCGCGGTCAGCGACGAACCGCTGTATGCGGCGTATCTGGCGACGACGGGCATCGACCACCCGGGCCGCGACGAGGTGATCGCCGCTGGCGACACCGACTGGCGACGGGTCGCCGATGCGCTGCTGGGCCCGGTGCCGGGCGGAAAGGCAATCTGGTACCAGAAGCATATGAACCATCATCTGCTGGCGGGCATGGACACCGATTGGGTGTTGGCGCTGCGCAACGTACTGCTGATCCGCGACCCGTCCGAAGTCGTCGCGTCATACATCAAATCGCGCGCAGCGGTGACGGCGAACGACATCGGCCTGCCGCAGCAGGGCCGCTTGTTCGACCTGCTCTGCGACGCGCTCGGCGAAGCGCCCATCGTCATCGATGCCGGCGATTTCCTGCGCGCGCCGGAACGCTATCTGCGCGCCCTGTGCGACCTGCTCGGCATCGCGTTCACACCACGCATGTTGTCGTGGCCCGCAGGTCCGCGCGACAGCGACGGCGTGTGGGCGCCCTACTGGTACGACGCGGTCTGGCGTTCGACCGGTTTCGAGCCATGGCGGCCGCGCGAAGACACCCTGACCGGAGAAGCGCTTGCCGCAGCGGACATCTGCCGGCCGATCTACGAGCGCCTGCGCGAATACCGGATGGTGGTTTGCTGATGCGTTGCTGATGATGCTTCGCTGACGATTACGTCAGCGGCGGCAACACCACCGCACTGGCGATATGGCCATCGGCGACGCGATAGCGCCCGGAGATGCGCGACAGCCCCGGAAAGCTCGCCTCCGGCACCAGCACTTCGGCGACGAAGCCATCGTCGTCGGTGAACGCGATCTCGACCTGCTGGAAATCGAGAAAATGCCGGCGTTCGGGATAGATCGCCTTGTACACCGCCTCCTTGATCGAGAACACGAGAATTCCGCCCAGGGGGCGCAGCGCCGGAGGCAGCGCGTCGATACGGCTGCGCTCTGCGTCGCGAAGAATCATCGCGTGCAACTCTTCATCGATCGGTCGGGCCGGCTCGACATCGATACCGATGCCGGCGCTGAGCGCTCGCGGCGCGACCGCCACCGCGCACAGCGAACGGCAATGGGTGATCGAACCGACGATCGCCTGCGGCCAGGTCGGCACGCGGTCAGCATCGCGAAGCAAGGCATCGATCTGCGCGCCAGCATGACGCAGCAGACCACGCGCCAGAATCCGCCCGGCCGCGAATTCCTGCTGCCGGTGCTCCACGGCGCGTTCGACCAGACCGCGCTCAGGCAACGGCAGCGCGGAAGGATCGGCATCGGCCGGCGCCATTTCGGCGATCAGAACGTCTGCCGGCAGCAAGGGGCGGAACAGCGACATGTCGTTGTCCGCCCTTCCGCGGCTCAGCTGCCCAGCATCCACCAGGCGCCTGTGCAGACCGCCAGCGCACACGCGGCCACGGACACGCCGAGAATGCGGTCCTGCTTGCGCGCACGCGCCAGCGCGTCCGAGTAAGGCATGGTGGTATGCGAGACCATCGTGTAGATCGGCAACCAGACGTTCGGCATCAACCGGCTGAGGGCGACATCGAGACGCTTGCGGGCGACGAACCACGGCGAGCTGACTTTCTGCCGCAATTCCACGAAGTTGGCTTTCGACAACTCCATCAGCACATCGGTCTGCGGGCGTCGCGTTTGTTCGTAGGCGGTGAATGCGCGCTTGCGGTCATTGCCGTGCGTTTTCAGCGCCGACAGCAGTGCCGAACAATCCTCGAACGCCGAGTTCATGCCCTGGCCGTAGAACGGATACACCGCGTGCGCGGAATCGCCGACCAGCACCATCCAGTCCTCGAAGCGCCACGGTGCCGTTCTGGTGGTCAGCAGTGCGCCGGTCGGACGACTGGTCCATTGCTCGACCAGACCCGGCAGCATCGGCAACAGGTCCGGGAAATATTTCTGGAACAGCGCGCGGATGTCGTCCGGCGTTTTCGCCGTCTCGAAACTGTCCGGGCCTTCGTGCGGCAGGAACAACGTCAGCGTATGCGAGCCGTCGCGGTTGGGATGCGAGACGAACAGGCAATGCGCGCGCGGCCACACATGCAGTGCGGTGAGGTCGATCACCGACTGTCCGTCGGGCCCGGCCGCAAGCGACAGCTCCTTGTAACCCCACTCCAGGTATTCGCGGTGGTAATCGGCGCGCAGGCCATGCTGCATCTCCGGGCGACAGCGCGAAAACGCACCGTCGGCGCAGATCACCCAGTCGGCAGCGACGCGGCGGACCGTGCCTTCGGATTCGATTTCGAGTTCGCGGCGCTCCTTGTCGGCCGAGACGAAGCGGTGCTCGAAATGCAGCCTGACGCCGGGCTGGCGCTCGGCGCGATCGAGCAGCAGCCGGATCAGCTCGCTGCGATCGATCGAATACAGCACTTCTCCGCCGTTCTTGCCGTAAGGCTGGAAGCGGGTGGCGCCGTCGGGCGCATGGATCACGCGACCACGCATCACCACGGTCATCGGCATCACCATGTCGATCAGGCCGACCTCGGTCAACGCCTGGATGCCGCGTTTGGACAGGCCCAGATTGATCGAACGCCCGCTTTCGGCACCATCGGCCCGGGGGTCGCCACGACGTTCGAACACATCGACTTCATAGCCGCGTTCGGACAGCGCCAGCGCCAGCAAAGAACCCGCGAGACCACCACCGACGATCGCAACGCGTTGCATGCCTGAAGACGATCCGGTCATGACAGGGCTCCAGGGCGCGCATGCGCGCGCAGCTCGATTTCGGCGTCCACCAGCGCATCGACAGCCTGGTCGAAATAGTTTCGGCGTATGCCCGCGCCGAGACGGCGCAGATACGAGCGCAGATAGGAAATGCGCACCTCCGGCTGATCGCACTCGCGCTTGAGGAACGGCAGATCGGATTCGACCATGTGCCGGATCACCAGCATCGGAATGGGACTGCGCAGCGGACGGAAGTTCTCGTTGCGCAGCCCGGGCGTTTCGTTCTTGGAGTGGAACTCGCCGAGCATCAGACCGACATCGACGAAGTTGGGCTTCAACTTCGCCTGCAAGGCGTCGATCCACGGAGCGTCGTCGGCGCTCATGCCGGAGAACACCACCATGATGACCTTGTTGATGGAGAGCGGCCCTTCTCGCGGCTCGGCCTCCATGAACACCTGTCGACATTGCTCGATGGTCTCCTGCATCCACTGCGGGTCCGGTGTCGAGTCGGCGATCTCGATCAGCCAGATGGTGTCGAGCTCCAACGCCATCGGCGTGAACGGGCACACCGGGCCGGCGCGCCCGAGGTCAGGATGCGGCCGTGCCAGGAACTTGCGGGCCCAGGCGATGGTGGCGCCAAGAGGCGATTCGGCGTTATTGCCGGCATCCACTTCCGACGCGCGTCGGAGCTGCAGCGGATGTTTCACGGCGTCGCCGCCGACGGAGCCTGCGGATTCGTCCGGATTCGTCCGGGTCGCCGTGGTCTGATTGTTAGCGCTCATTGAATTCTTCCCATGAATGATCTGCGTTGCGCATGTGTCGCGAAAACCGCGAACATCCTTCGCGGTCTTTGGCGCGACCTGCACGCGAGGCCCAGCACGTTCCGATGTCCTTCCCACACGACCGGATCCTCGGCCCGGACAACCGCATTGCTCGACATACCCGCAGAGCGAGAATGCATCTCGATACCTCGCCGCGAGTCACGCTCCATATCCGTCGTTTGCTCCATGGTGGTTCGATCCTGTCGCATTCACGCCACAACCGCAGGTAGCGGCGCGTCGGGAATCTCGACTTCGATCCTTCGAATTGAACGTATTCCGTAAGCAGCAGCAGCCACGATCATCATCAACACACCCAACACGATGAACATCAGCGCAAGACCACGCCCTGGACCGATGCCGATGATCGATCCAACCGAATCGGCAAGCATGCCGTCCGGCATCATCGCTGGTTCGAACACGAACTCGGCCAGCGGGCCAGCCAGCAGGAAACCGATCGGCAGCGCCGCCTCCCCGGTCATGCGCAGAATAGCCATCGTACGTCCCAGCAGCTGCGACGGCACTTTGGTTTGCCACAACGCCATGCTGGCGGACTGCGCCGGCGGAATGGTCAGGAACATCAGGAAACCGGCGACAATCAGCAGCGTCAGCGATGGCGCCAAGCCGTGAATGGCGATCGCCAGCCCGCTGAGCACGCTGAAACCAAGCAGTCCGTGGATTTTCTGTCGCGGCCCGCCCCAGAGCGTAATCAACAGTCCGCCCACCAGCAGACCGCTGCAACTCAACGACATCTGCAGGCCGAGCATGCGTCCGTCCTGATTCGCGGTAATCAGCACCAGCGGCGTGATCGCGATACTGGCGATGGCGAACAGGAAACTGCCTGCCGCGCTGATGCACAGCATGCCGAGCAGACCCGGGCGCTCGGCGACATAGCGCCAGCCCTCGTGCGCTTCGCGCAGCAGATCGTCCGGCACCGTTTCGTCGCGTGCCGGGCGCGGGATGCGCGCCACCGCGATGCACAACGCGCCGACGAGGAAGGTCAATGCATCCACCGCCAACACCCCCGCGATGCCCATGACGCTCATCAGGATGCCAGCCAGCGCCGGCCCACCCACCAACGCCAGCCCCTGCCCGGTCTGGATCAATCCGTTGACGCGGGTGAGGCGATCACGATCGGCCAGCAGCGGCACGCTGGCCGCGTACGCGGGCTGCAGAAAAGTGTTGGTCATCGCCGATAGACCGACGCCGAGATAGACATGCCACAGCTCGAGATCACCGAAGGCAACCAGCAGCCCCATGGCGCCGATCACCGCAGCAGACAGGCACTCGCAGACGATCATCGTGCGCCGACGGTCCCAGCGGTCAACCAGGGCACCCGCAAACGGCAGCAGCACCAGCGCCGGAACGGCCATCGCCACAAACACCATCGCGAAGCGGGTAGTCGAACCGGTGGTCTGATAGACCCACAGGCCCAACGCGAAACTGGTGAGGCGCGAACCGACTCCCGACACCAGCTGACCGAACCAGATCAGCAGGAAGTCGCGCAGCGGCGCCTGTTTGGCTGCAGTGCTGTTCATTGCGATGTGCCGGCAACGTTCACTGCCGTATCCGATGTAGATGTCATGCGTTCCGGGTCCTTCCTGTTCAACCCAATGGCGATCAGCCGGCAAGTATCGCTTGGATGTCGGCGTCGGACAGGCCTTCGAGCTGCTGCATCATCGCTGCCAGCGTATCTTCGTCGATGTCCTTCATCCGGTTGTTCAACAGCAGCTCGGCGAACTGGGCGACGGTCGGCGCTTCGAACATCATCCGCAAGCCGATATCCGCGCCCAGCGCTTTCTGCATGCGGGTGACCAGTTGCGTGGCGAGCAGCGAATGCCCGCCGAGATCGAAGAAGTTGTCGTGGATGCCGATCTGCGGCCTGCCCAGCACTTCGGCCCAGAGCGCAACCAGCGTTTCCTCTTCGGCATTGCGCGGCGGCGTGTATTCCGCGACCGCGAACGCGTCGGCATCCGGCGCGGGCAACGCGCGACGGTCGACTTTGCCGTTCGGCGTCAACGGCAACCGTTCCATCGTCACGAATGCCGACGGCATCATGTATTCCGGCAGTCGTTCGCGGGCCGCCGTACGCAGTGCGGCGATATCGATTTCGCCTTCGGCGGCGACCAGATACGCAACCAGCCGTTTGTCGCCGGGGCGATCCTCACGGCAGACCACCACCGCCTGCGCGACCGCATCGTGCGCTGCCAGCACCGATTCGATTTCGCCCAGTTCGATGCGGAAACCGCGCAGTTTGACCTGGTGGTCGATACGCCCGATCGCTTCCAACCGGCCGTCGCGACGCCAGCGCGCAAGGTCGCCGGTCCGGTACAGACGAGCGTTGGCGCGCTGCCCCAGCGTGTCCGCGATGAATTTTTCGGCTGTCAGTTCAGGACGATCAAGGTAGCCCTTCGCCACGCCCAGACCACCGATGAGCAACTCGCCCGGAATGCCGGCGGGCACCAATTGCAGGTGCTTGTCGACGATGTAGACCTCGGTGTTGTCGATCGGACGACCGATGGCGATCGCCGTCTGGCCAGGCTGCACCCGTTCGACCGTGGACCACACCGTGGTTTCGGTCGGGCCATAGACATTCCACAGCTCCCGTCCACAGCCCAGCAGGCGATCGGCGAGTTCGCGCGGCAACGCTTCGCCGCCGCAGAACATCCGCATCTGCGGGCGTCCGCGCCAACCGGCGTCGAGCAGCATCCGCCACGTCGCAGGCGTTGCCTGCATCACGCTGGCGCCGACGGTTTCCAGCATCGCCGCGAGGGCCTCGCCGTCGCTGGCGGTGGCGCGGTCGGCCAGCGCCACGCGCGCGCCGAC
>JBAQRU010000342.1:0-1612 GCA_049296025.1 Lysobacteraceae bacterium
GAACTGAGGATCCCGCGCCGCCTGCGTGAGCAGCTTTTCGGCCTGCGCGTAACGTCCCTGATGCAGCGCGTCGATGCCGTCGCCCAGCCGCGCCCGCGCGATGCGTTCGCGCCGCCGGTACCACAGCCGGAAGGGCAGGCGCAGCAGCGCGTACAGCAGCCACAGTGCGAACAATGCAGTGCCGATCATCAACACGCCACCGACCAGCGTGGCTTCGATCGTGGTGCCGAGATAACGCACCAGCACGAAGCCGGGGTCCTGGATCAGCACCTGCGCCAGCACCGCGCCGGCCAGTGCGGCGAGGACCCAGAACAGGATGTGGCGGAAGAGGTTCATGTCGTCGCGCGCACCGGTGCGATCGGTGCGGATACAGCGGGTTTCGCGAGCAAGCCGTGCATCACGGCCCCCGCTGCGCGCGCATCTGTTCGAGCGTGCTGCCGAGGGTGGGAATGTCCAGCGTCAGCGGCGCATCGCGCAGGGTCATGAATTCGTCGTGCAGCGCACGACGCTGCGGCGAAGCCGGCCACAGCCGCAGCAGCCAGGCATCGGCGCGTTGGAGCGCAGCGCGCAGTGCGGCGGTATCGCGACGCTCGATCGCGATGCGCGCAAGGCTCAGTTCCAGTTGCAGCGCGATATCGCCAGCGTTGCGGTCGTCGCTGGCGAGCGCGGCCGGGGCATCGGTGCGGCGGACACTGACGAGCCGTGCCAGCACCCGATCCCACCACGGTGCACTCGCCGATGGCGTCGGTGCGCGCGGCAGTATTGCGGGGTCGGGCAGCTTCGCGGCCAGTGCGTCCAAACGGTGCAGCGCGGTGCGTCGGGGATCTGCGGCGAGCGCGTCGAGTGCGGCGCGTTCCTGGGCAAGCGTCTGGCGAAGGTTGAGAAAGCCGGGGCTGTCGACGCCATCGAGCACGCCAGCGGCCAGCGCGTAGGCGCGGCGCGCGCCGTCCAGATCGGCGGCCAGTTGCAAACGTTGTTGGCCCAGGGTCAACAGCAGTTCGGCTTCGTCCAGTCGCAGCGCCTGTGCGCCCTGGCGGTTGGCGTCGGCGAGTTTGGCGACATTGTCTTCCAGCAGCGCCGCGCGCTGGTTCATGCCCAGCAGTTCGTCGCGCAGCACGCGATTGGTGGTATCGGCCTGCTGCAGGCGCTGACTGTGGCCGCGCACGTCGCCGCGCAGGCGCTCAAGGCGCGATTCCAGCGCTTCCAGCCGCTGCGCCGCTTCGATCCCGGAGGCGCGTTCGCGTTTCGCCTGCTGTTGGCCGCTGTACCAGACACCACCGCCGGCAGCGGCGAGCACCAGCAGCAACAGCAGCCAAGCCCAGCCGTTGCGACGTGGTGTGCGCGGGGTCGCAGGCGGACGCGGCGCGGGGATGGTGGAAGGTGTGGCGCTTTCGGTCATGGGGGCTGGCCGGCTGCATCGGTGGCAGCGTTGGCCGCATGTTAGCCGGATCGCGTCGCTGCGGCAGCGAGCAATTGCGCGGGACGAGGCCCGGTGGCGATCCGTACATCGTCGCAGCCGAGTGTTCGCGCCAACGCGGCCAGGCGTTCGCTGGCGGCAAGCACGCGGGCGCCGCGCAAACGCAGGACGAGGTCGTCGGGCGCGGCCTCGAAC
>JBAQRU010000343.1:0-2106 GCA_049296025.1 Lysobacteraceae bacterium
TGGTAGGCCTGCGACCGGCGACCGGCATAGTCCGAAAGGCACCCCCCGGCGAGTCTTGAGCCGACCCGGGCGCACTTCACCGGGCCGGCGCTGGCATACTCCGCCGGTTGCCGACCCGTGCTCCGGAGCCCGCCTTGACCGTTATCGCCGCATCCGCCGTCCCCTCCAGCGACGAACTGTTCGGGCATCCGAAAGGCGTCTACGTCTGCTTCTTCACCGAGATGTGGGAGCGGTTCTCGTTCTATGGCATGAAGGCGCTGCTGTTGCTGTATCTGTTGCAGCATCACAGGTTCGGCGACAAGGCCGGGCTCGATGTGCTCGGTGCCTACGGCGGACTGGTGTACTGCATTCCGGTGATCGGCGGGCTGCTCGCGGACCGTTACCTGGGCATGCGCAAGGCGGTGATCTTCGGAGGCCTGCTGCTGGTGCTGGGCCATGCCGGCATGGCGATCGAAGGCGCACCCGCGCAGATGGTGAACGGCGTGGTGGTGCGTTCGGAAAGCGCGCTGATGGTGTTCTACCTCTCGCTGTCGCTGATCATCATGGGCGTCGGTTTCCTGAAGCCCAATATCTCGACCATCGTCGGCAAACTCTATGCCGAAGACGATCCGCGCCGCGATTCCGGCTTCTCGCTGTTCTATGCCGGCATCAATCTCGGCGCGCTGTTCGCGTCGATCGTCTGCGGCTACCTGGGCCAGACCCTCGGCTGGAGTTGGGGCTTCGGCGCCGCCGGTATCGGCATGTTGCTGGGGCTGTTGCAGTTTCTGTGGGGTCAGCGCTATCTGCGCGGTCTGGCCGAACCATCGGCGCCGGAGCGTCTGCGCGAACGCGTGCTGGGCATGCCGCGCGAATTCGCGATCTATCTGGGCGCAGTGCTCGGCCTGCTGCCGGTGGCCGGGCTGATGTGGGCGGTGGCGAACAACGCGTTCTCGCTCGGCGGCGAAATCTCGCTGGCGTTGCTGCTGATGATTGTCGTGATGCTGGCGGTGCTGGCGTGGTTCGTGTGGTTCATCTTCGCGCGCTGCACGCCGGTGCAACGCCAGCAGATGATCGCGTTGATCTCGATGATCGCGATGTGCCTGGTGTTCTTCGTGCTGTACGAACAGACCTATGGTTCCTGGGTGACGTTCACCGACCGCATGCTGACCAAGGACATCGTGCCGTCGCTGGTGATCCGCGAAGGCACGCCGTGGCCGTGGTCGATCATCTCCTTGCTGCTGGCGCCGCTGGCGTTCGTGGTTTCGGCCGCGCTGTCGGACCGCGATCCCGCTTCGCCGCTGCCGAAATGGCTGTTCGGCATTTCGGTGCTGGCGATGCTGGTGTTCCTGGTGCGCGATGCGCTGGTGCTGCCGCAGACCGCCGGTTCGCTCACGTATCTGGGCGCGATGTTCATCGTGCTGCTGGCACCGACGTTTTCGGTGATCTGGGGCTGGCTGGGCAAGCGCGGCATGGATCCGTCGAAGCCGGTGAAGTCCGCGTTCGGACTGCTGTTCGCTGGCCTGAGCTTCATTCCGCTGGCGTGGGCGGCGGAACAGGCTGGCGCCAGCGGCGCGCTGGCCAGCGTATGGTGGCTGGTATTGGCCTATCTGGTGCTGGAGATCGGCGAAATGTGCCTGTCGCCGGTCGGGCTGTCGGCGGTGACGCAACTGTCGGTGAAGAGCGTGGTCAGCCTGATGATGGGCACCTGGTTCCTCGCGACGGCATTTTCGGAAACGCTGGCGGCGATGTTCGGCAAACTCGCGGCGTTGGATATTCCCGAGGGCTCCGCGATCGACATGGTCGATGCCGGCGCGAAATATTCGCATCTGTTCTGGCTGCTGATGTGGATCGGCGTGGGCTGTTCGGTGCTGGCGTTCGCGCTGTCGCCGCTGCTGCGCCGGATGATGCACGGCGTGAAATGAGCGGCAGGCGATGACAATTCACGACCACCACGATGACGATGCCCATGACCATGACCATGATCATGATCATGATCATGCGCAGCCCCACGATCATGGGCGCGGGCACAGCCATGGACACGACCACGGCTTCGCCAGTGGCACCCGCGCGTTCGCGATCGCGACCCTGATCAATCTCGCCTACACCGCGCTCGAAGCGGGGTATGGC
>JBAQRU010000344.1:0-1894 GCA_049296025.1 Lysobacteraceae bacterium
GCGTCTGCGGCGCAACCCGCTGCCGGACGCAGATACGGGCCATCAAACCGGGCGCGCGCGCCGCAGTATTCGCGACAGGTTTCGGTACTGGACACTTCGATGCCGTCGGCGGTCGGCGCGAAACTCACCACGCAGCCGGCTTCATCACCGCCGGCCTCGAGTGCAGCCTTGGCGTCGACGATGCGGCCGTCGAGCGAGCAGAGATGGAAGTTAGCGCCGACCGATTCGATCGTAAACGGAAATCCATCGCGACCTGCCGAAGCGATGTGCAATGTTCCCCAACCGCCCTCGGCGATGTAATCGCCAAGTTTCGGCGCGGGGCCTGCTGCCTGGGTTGCGGTGGCGATCGCAAGCATGACAAAGGCGGCAGGCAAGCGCAGGCGCATCGAAACTTCTCCGGTGTGTGGAACAGCGATGGCGCGATCAGATCGTGCGATCCGCGCCGGCCTGCCCTGCGCGCTCTTTCTTCAGCGCTTCCAGCTTGTTGCGCGCACTGGCCTTGCTGCTGTTGGTGCGCAGGGATTTCAGGCGCACGTCGAGATCGGATTCGCGAAGTTCGTCGCCCAATTTGGCTTTGGCGATGGTGTCCTTGATACCGGTGCGGACATTTTCCAGCGCGCGCAGCTCGGCGTCGACCGACAGGCCTTCGAGCTGGTCCTGGATGCGCACGCGCGCCTGCGCGCTCTGCATCTTGGCAAGCATGCGGTCCTTCTCGGTTTTGAGCTTGGCGATTTCGCCCTTCACTTCGGTCAGCGCGGTCTTGGCGGTGCCGACGTCTTTTTCGGCGGCTTCCATTTCGGCCTGCAGCGACGCGATTTCGGCATCGATGGCATCCTTGCGCTCGATCAGTTCCACCGCGATATCGTCCTGGCCTTCGGCCATCGCCTGTTCCAGCATCGCGCTCAGTTCGTGCTGCTGCGCCTGGGCTTTCTGCAGGCGGTCGGCGGCGTCCTCGCGCAGGCGGATCAGGCCGGCGGTGGCGTTCTTGAGCTTGTTGTATTTCTCGACCATGGTGTTGATCGCGTTTTCGTAGGCGATCTCCGGGTGCTGCTGTTCCAGCCCGCTGACGAACAGCGACATGAATCCGCGGACGAGATTGCCGAGGCGGGTAAAGAGGTTGAGGCTCATGGGGGTCTCCTGGAGGATTGGATCATCGCGCGATGATCTGTTGGCCGATGATCAACGCGTGGTACGGGCGGATTGTTTCGCGGCCCTGGCATGTTGCTCGCCTGCGGTCGCGCCGGTTTGGAAATAGTGGCTGTCCAGATCGTTCTGCGACAACTCCAGTTCGATGTCTTCTTCCAGCTGCAGCCGCGACAGCGATTCGCCCAGTTTGGAACCGAGCACGCTGGAATACGGGCTGGCGACGACCATCTGGTAGATCTCTTCGACCTGGTCGGGCAGCGACACCAGCGCCGCTTCGATCGACATCCGTCGCGCGACCAGACCGTCGTGGCGCTGCTTGACCGCGAAATAATCGTCGCGGGCCATCTTCATGTGGCGATAGCGCGGGTCGCTGGCGTCCACTTCGGCCAGCGCCTTTTCGGCGTCGCGCAGGCGGCGGTCGACGGTGGCTTCCTCGCCGCTGCGCAGGCGGTCCCTGATCGTCGCTTCGGCCAGCCACAGCGCCAGATAATCGACCGAGGCCTTGTCGACGCGCTCGGCGTCGTCGTAGGAGAGCTGGCTCTGTTCTTCGCCAGCGATGCGGTACAGCACCGTCGCGCGTTCGACGATGGCCTGGTATTTCTGCCACATCGCCATGCCCTGCACGCGCTCCATTCCGCCGTGCAGCAGGAAGATTTCCTGCTGCAGCTGCGCGCGGCGCTGGTCGATGGCGGCGCGGCGCGCGCTGCGGTCGACCTTGCTGCGGAAGGTCGGCAAGTCCGGAATCACC
>JBAQRU010000345.1:0-10387 GCA_049296025.1 Lysobacteraceae bacterium
CCGCTCCTGCAAGAACAGCTGTGGTGCGGTTACAGCGCAGGATCAGCCACGGCGGACGCCGCCACCGCAGGCGCCCGCGCATAACGCCAGGCAACGACCACCGCACAGGCCAGCAGCGCGGCAGCGATGAGAAATGCGATGCCGGGCAAGCGTACCGGCGCGGTCGGGCCGATGAAATAACCGAACGAGCCCGCGAACAGCGCGGGCGCGACGATGCCCGCCAGCGACACCAGGCTGCTCAACGCACCCTGGATGCGGCCCTGCACTTCGGGACCGACCTGCTGTGTGATCAAGGCCTGCGTCGACGGCGTGGCGATCGCCCACAGCGCGCTGATCGGCAGGCCGGCAAGGAAGATCCAGCCGGCGCCGGCGAATCCGTAGATCAGGAAACCGATCACCCCACAGCTCAGGCCGACGAGGATCGCGCGGCGCTCGCCGAGACGCTTGACGATTTTGCCGATCAGCAGCGCGTTGACGATCACGCTGAGCACGCCGACCACCGCCAGCACGTAGCCGGCTTCCTTTTCCTTCCAGCCGAAGCTGGCATCGGCGTACAGCACGAAGGTGCTCGGGTACACGAAGTGCGCGAAGTTGGCGAGGAATACCACCGCCACCAGACCCCAGATCTGCGGGTAGTCGCGCAGCAGGTGCACCGAACCCATCGGTCTGGCGTGCGCCCAGTCGAACGCAGGCGACCGGCGTTCCTTCGGCAGCGATTCGGGCAGCACGAACAGGCCGTACGCGAAATTGATCAAGGCCAGCGCGGCGGAAAACCAGAACGGCAGACGGTGGTCGATATCGCCCAGCAATCCGCCGACCACCGGTCCGATGATGAAGCCCAGGCCGAATGCGGCGCCGATCATGCCGAAACTCCTGGCGCGGTTCTCCGGCGTGGTGATATCGGCGATATAGGCATTGGCGGTGGAGAAACTGGCCGATGTCACCGCAGAGATGAGCCGGCCGACGAACAGCCAGGCGAGATTCGGCGCCAGCGCCATGAAGATGAAATCGATTCCCAACCCGAGGCAGGACAGCAGGATCACCGGCCGTCGTCCGTAGCGGTCGGACAGCGCGCCCTGGATCGGGGCGCTGAAGAACTGCACGATCGCGAAGGCGGTGCTGAACGCGCCCACCCAGTACGACGCATGCGACTTGTCGCCGCCGACGAAACTTTGCACCAGATGCGGCAACACCGGAATGATCACGCCGAACGCCAGCACGTCGATCAGCACGGTGATGAAGATGAACACGAGCGCGGCCTGACGCCGGGCGCCAACGAGTGGGCTATTCACGGAAGTGGGGAGGGCTGGCGAGCGAGGGCGGCAGTCTAACCCGCCCCCGACCGCTCGACTGTCACCAGTGGCCGGGCGGCGCCCAGTTGTCGCAGTGCAACAATTGTGCTTTAGTCGGGTCATCCAGCGACACGGGACCCGCGGACCACGGCCTGCGGGAGCGATTGTCGAGCCGGCTTGTTCAGCGGGCGCGTTCAGCACGCTTGTTCCCGTCTTCGTTCACTACCTTCGTTCACCACTGTTTTGTTCCCGGAGTTCTTCCGATGGAAAGCGACCAACGCGGCTGTCGTCCGCATCACGGCCACGGTCTCTACGATCCGCGCGACGAGCGCGATGCCTGCGGTTTCGGCCTGATCGCCCATCTCGACGACAAACCCGGTGCCGGGCTGGTGAAACAGGCGCTCGACGCGCTCGCGCGCATGACCCATCGCGGCGGCGTGGCCGCCGATGGCCTGTCCGGCGACGGCTGCGGCCTGCTGATGAAAACCCCCGATGCCTTCCTGCGCGCGCTCGCGGCCGAATCCGGCATCGCGCTCGGCCAGCGCTACGCCTCTGGCATCGTATTCATGCCGCACGGCGACGACGACATCGCGCGCATCCACGGCACCTTCTCGCAGGCGCTGCGCGACGTCGGGCTGGCGGTCTCCGGCTGGCGCAAAGTGCCGGTCGATGCCTCGATCTGCGGCGAGCTGGCGAAAGCGGCGATGCCGGCGATCGAACAACTGTTCGTGGTGCCGGTGCTGGATGTGGAAGGCGCGCGGATGACCCGGGATGCCTTCGCCCATGCGCTGTATCTGGCGCGCCGCCGCGCCGAACAGCAGCTGCGCGACATGCCGGGGCTGCATGTGGTCAGCCTCTCGGCGAACAGCATCGGCTACAAGGGCATGGTGCTGCCGCAATATCTGCCGCAGCTGTATCCCGATCTGCAGCGCCCGGAACTGGCGAGCAGCGCGGTGGTGTTCCATCAGCGCTTCTCCACCAACACCAGCCCGCGCTGGCCGCTGGCGCAGCCGTTCCGGCTGCTGGCGCACAACGGCGAGATCAACACCATCGCCGGCAACCGCATCTGGGCGCAGGCGCGCGCGCACGTGTGGCGCACCGAGGCGCTGAATCCATCGGAATTCGATCCGGTGATCGAGATGGACGGCTCCGATTCGCAGAGTCTGGACTCGATGCTGGAGCTGCTGCAGGCCGGCGGCATGGATCTGCTCAAGGCCTTGCGCCTGTTGATTCCACCAGCGACCCAATCGCTGGAATACAAGGACGCCGATCTGCTCGCGTTCTACGAGTACTACGCGATCAACAGCGAACCGTGGGACGGGCCTGCCGGCATCGTCGCGTTCGACGGCCGCTACGCCGCCTGCACCGTCGATCGCAACGGCCTGCGCCCCGCGCGCTGGCAGCTGAGCGACGATCGCGTGTTCATGATCGCGTCCGAAGCCGGGGTGTGGGATCTGGACGATGCGCGCATTCTCGCCAAGGGCAAACTCGGCCCCGGGCAGATGATCGCCGCCGATCTGCAGACCGGGCGCCTGCTCGATTCCGAAGCGATCGACGGCATCAACCGCGCGCGCGCGCCGTACAAGCAGTGGCTCAAGCAGGGCATGACCTACCTGCACACCGAACTGGTGGACCCGAACCTCACTGCGGCGCCGTTCGACGCGAGCACGCTGTCCGGTTTCCAGAAACTCTTCCTGCTCACCCGCGAAGAGCGCGAACAGATCCTGCGCCCGCTGGCCGAAACCGAACAGGAAGCCGTGGGCTCGATGGGCGACGATGTGCCGATGGCGGCGCTGTCTGGTCATATCCGCCCGCTCTACGACCGCTTCCGCCAGGCGTTCGCGCAGGTCACCAATCCGCCGATCGACTCATTGCGCGAGGACTGCGTGATGTCGCTCGGCACGCAGATCGGCGAGGAAGGCAATATCTTCATCGACGGCCCCGAGCAGGTGCAGCACGTGATGCTGAACTCGCCGGTGCTCTCGCAGCGCAAGCAGCGGCAGCTGCTGACGCTGCCGGCGTTCCGCGATTCGCATCGCTATCTCGATCTGAATTACAGCGCCGAAGAAGGTCTGCGCGCAGCGCTCCTGCGGCTGTGCAAGGATGCCGAATCCGCCGCGCGTGCCGGTGTGAAACTCCTGATCATCACCGACCGCCGTCCGCGCCGCGATCATCTGCTGGTGCATGCCCTGCTCGCCACCGGCGCGGTGCATCAGCACCTGGTGCGGCTCGGTCTGCGCTGCGCGTCGAACCTGATCGTCGAAACCGGCACCGCGCGCGATCCGCATCATTTCGCCTGCCTGCTCGGCTACGGCGCGACCGCGATCTATCCGTATCTCGCCTATCAAACGCTGCACGACCTCGGCGAACGCGGCATCCTCAAGACCAAGCACGGCGAAGCGACCCAGATCGGCCGCAGCTACCGTCGCGGCATCAAGAAAGGCCTGCTCAAGATCATCTCGAAGATGGGCATCGCCACCATCGGCAGCTATCGCGGCGGGCAGTTGTTCGAGATCGTCGGCCTGGATCGCGAGGTCGTCGATCTGTGCTTCACCGGCACGCCGTCGCGCATCGGCGGCGCCACGTTCGCATCGCTGCAGGAAGAGACTGCCCGCATCGCCGAGCGCGCCTGGGACAACAATATGCTGCCGGATATCGGCGGCCTGCTGCAGTACACGCCGAACGGCGAATACCACCAGTACAACCCCGATGTGGTCGTCACCCTGCAGCGCGCGGTGCGCAGCGGAATGCCCGAGGATTGGAACGCTTACGCCGACGCGGTGAATTCGCGCCCGCCCGCGGCATTGCGCGATCTGCTCGCGTTCGATACTTCGAAGACCACCGCGATTCCGCTCGACGAAGTGGAGCCGGTCGAAAGCATCGTCAAACGCTTCGATACCGCCGCGATGAGCCTCGGCGCGCTGTCGCCCGAAGCGCATGAAGCCCTGGCGATCGCGATGAACCGCCTCGGCGGTCGCAGCAATTCCGGCGAAGGCGGCGAAGACCCGCTGCGCTACGGCACCGGCAAGGTCTCGAAGATCAAACAGGTCGCGTCCGGCCGCTTCGGCGTCACGCCGGAGTATCTGGTCAACGCCGAAGTGCTGCAGATCAAGGTCGCGCAGGGCGCCAAACCCGGCGAAGGCGGCCAGTTGCCGGGACACAAGGTCAACGCATTGATCGCGCGCCTGCGCTACGCGCGGCCGGGCATCGGCCTGATCTCGCCGCCGCCGCATCACGACATCTATTCGATCGAAGATCTCGCGCAGCTGATTTTCGATCTGCGCCAGGTCAATCCCCAAGCGCTGATCTCGGTGAAGCTGGTCGCGCATGCGGGCGTCGGCACCATCGCTTCTGGCGTCGCGAAAGCCGGCGCCGATCTGATCACCATTTCCGGCCACGACGGCGGCACCGGCGCCAGCCCGATCTCATCGATCCGCTATGCCGGCACGCCGTGGGAACTCGGCCTGTCGGAAGCGCGGCAATCGCTGATCGCGAACGGGCTGCGCGATCGGGTGATCGTGCAGGCCGACGGCGGCATGAAGACCGGTCTGGATGTGATCAAGGCCGCGCTGCTCGGCGCCGAATCGTTCGGCTTCGGCACCGCGCCGATGATCGCGCTGGGCTGCAAATACCTGCGCATCTGCCATCTCAACAACTGCGCCACCGGCGTCGCCACCCAGGACGACACACTGCGCGCCGATCATTTCACCGGCCTGCCGGAGCGCGTCGAGAATTTCTTCCGTGGCCTCGCCGAGGAAGTGCGCGGCTATCTCGCACAATTGGGCGCACGCTCGATCGAAGAGATCGTCGGTCGCACCGAATTGCTGCAGCAGACCGAAGGCACGCTGCCTGTTCATCGCCTGCTGGATCTGTCGCCGCTGCTCGCGCACGAAGGCCTCACTGCGGGCGGACACTGCGGCGTGCGCGCGCAGCAACCGGCGCCGACCGGCCTGGCCGCGCAGCTGGAAACGGATCTCGCGGATGCGATCGCGCACAAACGCGGCAATCAGGCGTTCGATACGCCGCTGCGCTACGACATCCGCAACACCGACCGCAGCATCGGCGCGCGTCTGTCCGGACGCATCGCGCGCGCGCACGGCAACCACGGCATGCACGACAAACCCATCGCCCTGCATTTCGACGGCAGCGCCGGGCAGAGCTTCGGCGCATTCCTCGCTGGCGGCCTGCAGTTGGATCTCGAAGGCGAGGCCAACGATTACGTCGGCAAGGGCATGGCCGATGGCAGGATCGTGATCCGCCCGCCGCGCACCGCGCGCTACGTCGCGCACGAGTCGCCGATCCTCGGCAACACCTGCCTCTACGGCGCCACCGGCGGCGAGCTGTACGCTGCCGGCCGCGCTGGCGAACGCTTCGCGGTGCGCAATTCCGGCGCGCTCGCGGTGGTCGAAGGCGCGGGCGATCACTGCTGCGAATACATGACCGGCGGCGTGGTCGCGGTGCTCGGCCGCACCGGCCTGAATTTCGGCGCCGGCTTCACTGGCGGCATGGCCTATGTGCTCGACCGCGACCGCGATTTCGTCGATCGCTACAACCATGAGTTGATCGACATCCTGCGCATCAACAGCGAAGGCTTCGAACACCACCGCTCGCATCTGCTCGACCTGCTCGAAACCCATGTGCGCCACACCGGCAGCGTGTACGCGCAGGGCATCATCGACAACTTCCGCGACCACCTCGGCAAGTTCTGGCTGGTGAAACCGAAGGCGGTAAGCATCGAAACGCTGGGCGAGACATTGAGGCGCGCGGCATGAGCAAGAAAACCCCGCAGGCGTTTCTGCAATCGCAGCGGCAGATGCCCGAGCGCGTGGCGCTGGAGCTGCGCCAACAGGGCGATTGGCACGAGCTGTACGGCCGTTTCGAGGAAGCCGAGGCGAAGAAGCAGGCCTCGCGCTGTCTCGACTGCGGCAATCCGTACTGCAGCTGGGGCTGTCCGCTGCACAACTACATTCCGCAGTGGCTCGAACTCGCGCGCGAAGGCCGCGTGCACGAGGCGGCCGCGCTCTGCCACGAAACCAATCCGCTGCCCGAGATCTGCGGCCGCGTGTGCCCGCAGGATCGTCTGTGCGAAGGCGCGTGCACGCTCAACGATGGCTTCGGCGCGGTCACCATCGGCGCGGTCGAGAAATACATTGTCGACAAGGCACTGGCCGAAGGCTGGCGACCCGATGTCTCCGCCGCGCAGCCCACCGGCAGGCGCGTCGCCATCGTCGGCGCCGGCCCCGCCGGTCTCGCCTGCGCCGACAGACTCGCGCGCGCTGGCGTGCAGGCGGTGGTGTTCGACCGCTACGAACAGATCGGCGGCCTGCTGCAATTCGGCATCCCCAGTTTCAAGCTCGACAAATCGGTGATCGCGACGCGACGCACCGCGCTCGAAGGCATGGGCGTGGAATTCCGCCTCGGCGTGGAGATCGGCCGCGACATCGCGATGGACACCCTGCTCGCCGAGTTCGATGCGGTGTTCCTCGGCCTGGGCAGTTATCGTTACACCGACGGCGGCCTGCCCGGACAGGATCTGCGCAACGTGCTGCCGGCGCTGCCGTTCCTGGTCCAGAACGGGCGCATCGTCGTCGGCGAGCACGATGTCGCCGGCCGGCCGATCGCCGGCTGGGAGGATCAGGTGCAACTACCCGACGTGCGCGACAAGCGCGTGGTCGTGCTCGGCGGCGGCGACACCGGCATGGACTGCGTGCGCAGCGCGGTGCGTCTCGGCGCAATGCAGGTCAGCTGCGTCTATCGCCGCGACGAAGCCAGCATGCCCGGCTCCGCGCGCGAGGTCGCGAACGCGCGCGAGGAAGGCGTGCAGTTCCTGTTCCAGCGCGCACCGCTTGCATTGCTCGACGACGGCGACGGCCATGTCCGCGCCGTGCGCGTCGCCGAAACGCGCCTCGGCGAACCCGACGCCCGTGGCCGCCGTCGCCCGGAACAGGTGCCCGGCACCGAAACCGAGCTCGATGCCGACATCGTCATCATCGCCTTCGGCTTCCAGCCCGACCCGCCCGCGTGGCTCGGCGCGCACGGCATCGCGCTGCACGACGATGGCCGCGTGAAAGTCTTCCCTGCGCCACCGCCGCACCATGCGCTGCGCATCGATCCGGCAAATCCGGTCTACCCGTATCAGACCGCGAACGCGAAAGTCTTCGCTGGCGGCGACGGCGTGCGCGGTGCGGACCTCGTGGTTACTGCCGTGCAGGAAGGCCGCGATGCGGCGGCGAGTATCGTGAGGTTTCTGGGTTGATCGATCCGGTTGCGGGAACACCATCCCGCTCAAGCAGGCCCAAGCCTGGCCGCAGCGGATTCGGTGTGGGTGCCATCTGGCACTTCTCGGGTAGCGGTGGCACGTTGCGTTCGTACTCGGTTTCTACCGGCATCCGCTGGACAACGCCCGTCACGGCCGGGTCGATCTCCAACCAGGCGATTCATTCGAACGCATGGGTCAGCGCGGTCGCGGCGAAGCACGAGAGCGTCGAAATCGCGACCCGCAGCTTGCCGGTCGGCGTGAGCGGAATGTCATCGGCGAAATGGAAGATCAACCGCGTGCTGTCGCCGCAGCTCTCACGGAAGCGTTCGCGCAGGGTATCGAGCGACGACGCTTGGAAACCATCGCCGCGTACCAGGGCCACTTCGATCGTGTCGATCGTGTGCTGCGCCGCCTGGAAGCGCACGATGCCGGGCGTGGCGAACACCAGAAATTCGAGAAATTCGCCGACGAAACGCCCTTCCGGGGTGCGCAGCGCATCCATCCGGCGCCCGTCCACGCTGGCCAACAGCGGCAGGCCGCGACCGCATGCGCAGTTGCCGTGCTGTTCGGTGGCGATATCGCCGTTGGCGTAACGCATCAGCGGCATGCCGTAGTTGTGGAGATCGGTGATCAGGACCTCGCGCGGCACTGCATGCCCGGTGCCGTAGACCGGATCGCCCAGTTCCACATGCAGATGGTCGGCGTTGACATGCAGGCCTTCGCACGCGGCGCATTCGGAGGCGATCAGCATCACTTCCCGACATCCGTAGGTGTTGTGGACGCGGCAGCCGAAGACGCGTTCCAGCAGGGCGCGATGATGGGGATACAGCGGCTCCGCGGCGCAGATCAGGGTGTCCGGCGCATGCACGCGGCGTCCGTGGGCGTCCAGCCATTTCGCCAGTCGCACCAGCGGCGAAACGTACCCCACCAGCGTCATCGGCCGGTCGGCATCGATGGCATCGGCATAGGCGGCCATGTTGTGCTCGCCCATCACGTAAGCATTCAGGATCCGGCGATTGAACGCGGCGTGATACAGGCGTTCCTTCAGCGACTGGCCATTCGGATCATGACCCCAGAGGAACAACACGTGACGACCCAGCGGCGCGCCCGCCCAGCCGTAGCCCCGTAGCATCACCGCAGTGCGCCGTTCGTAACTCTCGCGGGTGTAGCCGATGGTCACCGGCTCGCCGGTCGAACCGCCGGTGGTCTTGTACAGCAGACGATCGCGGTAGCCATCGGCCTTGAGCCGGTCGAAATCCTCGCGCAGATCGCGCTTGGTCAGGACCGGCAGGCGTGCGTAATCCTGCAGGCCGCGGATCTCCGCCGGATCGGACATCCCGGCCCGGCCCCAGTGATCGCGATAAAACGGCACGCGTTCCCAGCAGTGCGCGATCAGCGCCTGCAGTTTTCGCCACTGCAACGCCTGGATCCGCTCCGCAGGCAGCCACTGGTTCCGCTCGTACTCGGCGAGGTAACGCAGCGTGCCCCGGCGCATCAATCCGGATTCGTACAACGGATACACCACATTGCGGAAAAGCGGCTCGTAGGCCCGGCGCAATGCATTCATGCAAACACTCCCCTGGACGATTCGAGCACCAACACCGGGGAACCATCGTCAGCAAAAACCATGCCACTACTTGCCCGCGGCTCCACCGGATGCCGAGGCGAAATGCGATGCTGATCGACAGTGGATCGAAAGACCACCTGTAATAACGATCAGGGCGGTCGACGCGACGCACGGGAACGCCCACCAAGCGCCTGTCCGGGTCGAATGGGGTCTATTCGAGGTTCGTCATCGCCACGGACACGGACGCCAGCGTCTTTCCCGGTCGCGCAAAAGGCTGAAGGGTCACTGGGTACCCATGGACGTCCCGCATGCCACCCGCGACACGAACGGCGTCGCGTATACCGCAAGGCCCGCAGAGCCTCCAGGAACGGCTACGCCCTCAACGCCCCGCGCCGTTATCGATGAAGTGCAGGAACTCGGCGCGCGTGCGCGCGTCGTCGCGGAAGTCGCCGAGCATTTTCGAGGTGACCATGCTGACGCCGCGTTTGTGGATGCCACGGGTGGTCATGCATTCGTGCGCGGCTTCGATCACCACGCCGACGCCGCGCGGCTTCAATACATCCTGGATGCAGCGCGCGATCTGCGCGGTCATCTTTTCCTGCACCTGGAAACGACGCGCGTAGGCATCGACCACGCGCGCGAGCTTGCTGATGCCGACGACGCGACCGCTCGGCAGATAGCCGACGTGGGCCTTGCCGATGATCGGCGCCATGTGATGCTCGCAGTGGCTTTCGAATTCGATGTCGCGCAGCACGACCATTTCGTCGTAACCGCCGACTTCCTCGAAGGTGCGCTCGAGATACTCCTCGGGATCGATGGCGTAGCCGCTGAACCAGTCGGCGTAAGCCTTCGCGACCCGCTTGGGCGTATCGAGCAGGCCTTCGCGGGTCGGGTCGTCGCCGGACCATCGCAGCAGGATGCGCACCGCATCCTCCGCCTGCGTGCGGGTGACGCCATGGCGCTGGTCAGTGGCCGGCGGTGCGTCGTGGGCGGAGGTAGCTGCATCGTGGGGCGTGTCGTCGTGATCGGCGGAGCACATGATCAGGGTCTCGGTCGTGAATCTGGTTGAGGGGATGTTATCGCGGCAGGCGATTGCTTACCGCATTGCATTACGTCGGGAACCGTCAGGCGGATGCAGAAGGAAGCGCCCGCAGCCGCGCTTCCAGCCCGGAGTCGCGCCAGGTCCGGCGCTCGAGCGCGCGATCCAATGCGGTCGGTGTCGCCCACAGCACCGCACCGCGCCGCGCGCGGGTGAGCGCGGTGTACAGC